>NZ_POUA01000602.1 GCF_003236385.1 Spongiactinospora gelatinilytica | reverse complement strand
GACCCGGCCCGCCCCCGCGAGGGCCTGGACGATGACATGCTCATCCGGCGTGGACAGGGTGAGGCTGGCGTGCCTGCCGCGCAGCCGCGCGAGCTCGGGCCGCAGCGCGGGGACGCGGGCCTCCGCCCGCTCGCCCGCCGTGGCGATCACCTCGCCGGCGTCGTCGAGCAGCGCCGCCCAGCCGCCGATCTCGGCGACGAGCCTGCCCAGCACCGCGTGCGTCCCCTCCGGGCGCAACGCGGCCCTGGTCAGCCGCCCCTGTACGGCGAACGCCCGGCTCAGCTCCTCGTACTGCTCTGCGGCCAGTAGTTCGCTCACCACCTTGCCGACGGCCACGAAGGCGGTTTCGCGGGGCACCTCGATGAGCGGCAGCCCGGCGCGCCGCGCCGCCTCGGCGAGTTCGGCGGGCACGGTCTCATGGGTGAGCCCGAGGCCGAGGCCGAGCCCGGCGACCTCGCGCTCGACCAGCCGCGTGACGTAAGATCCGGCGGTCTCCGGGCTGATCCGCATCCCGGTGGTCAGGACGAGTTCGCCGCCCTCCAGGAACGGCGTGGGGTCTTCCAGCTCGCTGACCGCCACCCAGCGGACCGGCCGGTCGAGCAGGTCCTCGTCGCCGAGGGCGCGCAGCCGAAGCGGGGCGTGGGCGACGACGCGCCGCAGTGTCGGTGCCACGTGTCGATCTCTTCCTGGAGCGCCCGGGCGGGTTGTACTATCTGGACAACCAAGGCCATATCAGTCTGCCATAGTGCAGCATCGGCACCGGGCCCGGCCACACGTACCGTCACGGGTATGAGCACCATCACGCAGGGCGGCCCGTCGCTTCCCCAGGAGCGCCGCGTCGTCACCGAGATCCCCGGCCCCCGGTCCCGCGAGCTGCTGGCCCGCAAGCAGGCGGCGGTGCCCCCGGGCATCGGTACGACGCTGCCGGTCTTCGTCACCCACGCGGGCGGCGGCGTCGTCGTGGACGCCGACGGCAACTCGCTGATCGACTTCGGCTCGGGCATCGCGGTCACCAGCGTGGGCAACGCCAATCCGCGGGTGGCAGAGCGGGTACGCAAGCAGGTCGGCGACTTCACGCACACGTGTTTCATGGTCACGCCGTACGAGTCGTACGTCGAGGTGTGCGAGGCGCTGAACCGGATCACCCCCGGTGACCACGAGAAGCGCACGTTCCTGGTGAACAGCGGCGCCGAGGCCGTGGAGAACGCCGTCAAGGTGGCCAGGCACGCCACCGGCCGGCCGGCGGTGGTCGTCTTCGACCACGCCTACCACGGGCGGACGTTGCTGACCATGACGCTCACCGCCAAGAACATGCCCTACAAGCACAGGTTCGGGCCGTTCGCGCCGGAGGTCTACCGGATGCCGCTGGCTTACCCGTTCCGCTGGCCGACCGGCCCGGACAACTGCGCGGCCGAGGCCGCCGCGCAGGCCATCGACGCGATCAACAAGCAGATCGGCGCGGAGAACGTCGCGGCCGTGGTGATCGAGCCGATCGCCGGAGAGGGCGGGTTCATCGAGCCGGCCCCCGGGTTCCTGCCCAGGCTGGCGGAGTTCTGCAAGGCCAACGGCATCGTGTTCATCGCCGATGAGGTACAGACCGGGTTCGCCCGGACCGGCGACCTGTTCGCCTGCGAGCACGAGGGCATCGTGCCGGACATCGTGACCACCGCCAAGGGCATCGCGGGCGGGCTGCCGCTGGCCGCGGTGACCGGCCGGGCCGAGCTGATGGACCAGGTTCACGTCGGCGGTCTGGGCGGCACCTACGGCGGCAACCCGCTGGCCTGCGAGGCGGCGCTGGGGGTACTGGAGACGATCGAGAACGACGGGCTGGTCGAGCGGGCCAGGCGGATCGGGTCGATCATGCTGCCCCGGCTGCGCGCGCTGGCCGACCGCCACCCGGTGATCGGCGACGTCAGGGGCCGGGGCGCGATGGTCGCCATCGAGCTGGTCGAGCCGGGCACCAAGGAGCCCGATGCGGCCACGACCGGCGAGGTGCTGCGGCGCGCCCAGGCCGAGGGGCTGCTCACGCTGACCGCGGGCACCTATGGCAATGTGCTGCGGTTCCTGCCGCCGCTGGTGATCCCGGACCACCTGCTGGACGAGGGGCTCGGCATTTTGGAGAAGGTCTTCGGCGACCTCTGATCTTTCCGAAGTCTTCCCGTGTCTCCCCTGGTTTGCCCGGCAATTAGGACATCAGGCTTATATGCCTGGTGTCCTAATTTATTGCCCTACGCCAAGCGTGACGCCGGTGATTTACCGCACCTTGACGCCCGATTAGGCGATCAGTGAGCGAGACAGGGTTATAACGGTTCCCGTATGGCACTGACGATCACCTCGGGGAGCGTGATGGACGGGGGTCCTACCGCGACGGCACGGCTGTTCGATCCCGACGGCCTGACGTGCGCCCAGCGGAACGGCGACGCGTGCGTCGTCTGCCACAAGAAGTGGCCGAGACCGCGCATGCGGGTGGGGCGGCTGCCGGACGGCGTGGCCGTACTGGCCTGCGGCGAGTGCGCCGACGCGCTGCTGCCCGCCCCGGCGACGGCGCCCTGCCCGTTTCCCGCGCCCGTTCCCGGCAGACGCCGGGCCGCGCTGTCGTGAGCGGCGTCAGTCGACCAGTTCCTGCCAGCGCTTCTGCCATTCGGCGTAGTCGGTGCACTTCGCCGGGCCGCCGTGCCCGCAGTCGGCCGACGGCCGGGCGGCGAAGACCACCTTGTCCAGCCACTTCTCATCGCCCACGTGAAGCGCCGCGCACACCCGCCCCGCCCGGC
>NZ_POUA01000601.1 GCF_003236385.1 Spongiactinospora gelatinilytica | reverse complement strand
GAGGCGGGTGGAGGAGAGGGTCTTGGTGGCGGGTACGGCGGTGCGGGCGGAGTCGATGGCGTGGTCGAGTTCGCCCATGCCGAGGTAGGCTTCGGCGGCGCTGATCCGGGTGAGCTGGGCGGAGCGGGAGCGGGCCTGGTCGTAGGCGGGGAGGATGCCTTCGAGGAGTTCGGCGGCCCTGCGGTGCCGGCCGATCAGCGACCAGCAGACGGCGGCGTCGGCGACCGGCTCGGTGGGGAGGTACCAGGCCACCCAGGGCGGGTCACGGTCGGTGGTGCCTTGGGCGTAAGCGTCTTCCGCCGCGTGCAGTAGGCGGGCGACCTCGGCGTTGGTGTGCGGGTCGCGTGTGTCGGTCCGGGCGGCGCATAGGGCCGTGGCCCAGGCTTCGCGGTTGAGGAGAAGCGCGATCACGCGTGGTGGGGCGTCGGCGGACCTCGCCGTCGCGAGGGCGGCGCGGGCCAGGCGGGTGGCCCATTCCGGCCGGCCGACGTAGATGGCCTGATGGGTCATCGCGGTCAGCAGCCAGGCGGCGGTCAGCGCGTCGCCGCCGATCTTGGCGAACTTGAGCGCCTGGCCGTAGTAGTGCTGGGCCTGTCCCTGATGGCCGAGGTCGAAGGCGGTCCATCCGGCGAGCTGGGTCATCGCGGCTGCGGCGGTCATCAGGCGTGCGCCCACGCGGGCGTCGTACCGGCCGCGTAGCAGCGGGGCCACGGCGGTGTGCAGATAGTCGATGATCGCCGGTCGTACCAGGCCCGCGCCGAACCGATGGTCCATCAGGTTGAACGCCCGCCAGGCTTCCATGATCCGATCGGCGTCGGAGCCGCCTACCGCCGGACCGTTGCCTTCATGCGAGGCCACGGCGACCGTACGGCCGTAGGCCCACTCCGACAGCCAGCCACCGAGAGCCGCAGGGACGAACGGCAGCGTCGCCAGCGTGTGGCGCCGCTCGGCATCCATGTCGCACCTCCACAGACGCGCGGACGCCATCACCGTACGTTCAACCGATAGGTCGGAGAAGTCGGGAACTGGCCATATCTCCGTTTCGACCGCTTCGGCCGGGTATGCGTCGCCGCCGCCGAGCCAGTGCTCGATCTCGGCCGCTGGTACGTCGAAGACCTGGGCCATCCGGGCCCGGTAGACCGGCCGCACCCCCTGAATCCCGCGCTCCCACCGGCTCCATGTGGTCATCGACACCCACAACGCCTCGGCCGCCTCCTCCTGCGTCATCCCCAGCCGCCGCCGAGCCCGCCGCAACTCCACCCGCTCGCCCACCACCGCCTCCTCCACTTTAGGTCATCGACCGATCACTCATTGTCAATGAACGGGAAGGCCGCCGGGCGTGACGACCAGAAAACGCCTACCGCCGTCGGGATGACCGCTGACGGCGTGGATTCCTTCTGCCGCTGGTTCGGCGCGCGGCGGTTTCCTGCTGCGGCCGGGACTACAGACGGTCACAAGGAGAACACGCATGAGCCAGTACCTCCACGTCACCCCGCTGCCCTCCACGGGCGCGGCCGTCGGCCGGGCGCGTGCCGTACTGCGCGAGGTGCTGCGGGACGCGACCCCCGACGACCTCTACGACGCCGAACTGGCCTTGGCGGAGATCGCGGGCAACGCCGTGCGGCACTCGTGCCCGCCGTACGTGCTGCGCATGGTCATGGTCGGCGAGCACCCCGTGTGGTGCGAGGTCGTGGACGGTCACCAGGGCGGCCTGGCCGCGGTACTCGACGGGCTGAGCCCCGCCGGCGCGCCCGGCTGCGACGAGGTGCTGGCGGACTGCGGGCGGGGGCTCATGCTGGTGCGGGTGCTCAGCGACGGGTGCTGTGCCGCCTATCCGCTCCGCTCCGGCCGGGCCAAGGCGGTCGGGTTCGCGCTGCCGGTGGCCATCGGGGCGCGCGAGCCGGTGCGGCTGCCGCGGGGGCGGTTCGAGTGGCTCGCGCACTTCGCGGTCACGCTCTGAACTGGGTGTCAGTTCGGGAGGCTGCGGCCCTCGAAGTGGGCCACGCTCGAGGTGCCGGTCGTGCCGCGCAGGCCGAACCCGTAGTGGTACCCCTGCCGCGCCTGCGCCGTGGCGAACAGGTCGGCGACGAAGGCCGTGTGCAGCCGCCGCCAGGTGCCCGCGTGCTCGACGTAGGAGGTGGCCCGGTCACGGGTCAGCAGTACGGCGAGCCGGTCGCCCGGGGCCAGGCCCAGCGGGATCTCGCCCGGCACGGCGCGGAACTCGCCGCCCACCCGCAGGTCGAATCCGGTGGTCTTGCGGGTGTTGTTGTACCAGGCGGTGATGTAACTGTCGTGGTTCTTCACCCAGCCGACGAAGACGCTGTCCTCGGGCTGGCCGGTGCCCGCGAACGAACCGATGGTCAGCACGCTGACGGCCTGGTCGGCGGGTAGTCGTGCGGGGCCCGCCAGCAGGGTGAAGTACGGCTCGGCGCGGCTCCCGGTGAACCGGCCCGCGCCGACGTTGATCTGCGGGCGGGCCTCCTTGGGGAAGGGCTGGTGCGGGGCGTAGCGGGCGGCGGTGTCGGTGGTGAAGGCGTCGTCGAGGTCGACCTGGGGGAGCGCGGTGAGGTCGAGGGTCGCGTCCGGTTCGAGACGGACGGCCTGGGCCCGGCCGCCGAACAGGGACGGGACGATGAGCACGCCCGCCGCGACGAGCAGTACCGCCGCCACGGCCACGACCGCGATCCTCAGAGTCCGTGAGCGGTTGTGCGCCGCCCCGGTCGGCAACCCGGTGGGCACACCGTCCTGCGTCCCTGGCCCGACTCCCGTCC
>NZ_POUA01000600.1 GCF_003236385.1 Spongiactinospora gelatinilytica | reverse complement strand
ACCCGCCCTCCCGCCTGGAGGACCACTACCTGCCCGACCTCGATCGCGTGCTGGACGCGGTCGACCGGTCCTTTGCCTACTGAATCGCCTTCTGAGAGTGCTGAGAGGGAACGCCGCATGCGACGCGAGTTCAAGCTGCCCGACGTCGGCGAGGGCCTGACCGAGGCGGAGATCGTCCGCTGGCACGTCCGCCAGGGCGACACGGTGAAGCTGAACCAGATCATCGTGGAGATCGAGACGGCCAAGGCCGTGGTGGAGCTGCCGTCCCCTTTTGAGGGGACGGTTTCCGGGCTGCTGGTCGAGGAGAGCGCGACGGTGGATGTGGGCACGCCCATCATCACCATCGACGACGGGTCCGCCGAGGAATCCACGGAGAAGGCCGAGGCCCCCAAGGCTTCCGAGGAGAAGCGCACACCGGTGCTGGTGGGGTACGGCGTCAAGGCCGGCGCCTCCAAACGCCGCCCCCGCAAGACGGCCACCGCCGCCCCGCCTGAGGTCAGTGAAGCACCGGAAGCACCAGAAGTGCCGGAAGTGCCGGTAGCGCGGGGGGCGTCCGCGCCCGGCGTACTGGCCAAGCCGCCCGTGCGCAAGCTGGCCAAGGACCTCGGGGTGGACCTGGCGTCCCTCACCGGTACCGGGCCACAGGGCACGATCACCCGCGAGGACGTCCACGGCGCGGTGGCGGGCACCACCGCCCCCGTGGCCGAGCCCGTCCCGGCCGGAGCGGCGGAAGAGCGCATCCCGGTCAAGGGCGTACGGCGGGCGACCGCGCAGGCCATGGTGGCCTCCGCGTTCTCCGCGCCGCACGTCACCGAGTTCCTCCAGGTGGACATGACCGAGACGATGGACACGGTGCGCCGGTTGCGCGCCTTGCCCGACTTCGCCGAGGTCAAGGTCTCCCCGCTGCTGCTGGTGGCCAAGGCCCTGCTGGTCGGCGTACGCCGGCACCCCATGGTGAACTCCGCCTGGGACGAGCGCGCCCAGGAGATCGTGGTCAAGCACCGGGTGAACCTCGGCATCGCCGCCGCCACCCCGCGCGGGCTGATCGTCCCAAACATCAAGGGCGCGCACGCGCTGTCCCTGGTGGACCTCGGCAGGGCGATGCAGGCCCTGGTGGAGACCGCCAGGGCGGGCAAGACGCAGCCGGCCGACATGTCCGGCGGCACGATCACGATCACCAACGTGGGCGTGTTCGGCGTTGACGCCGGCACACCGATCATCAACCCCGGCGAGTCCGCGATCCTGGCGTTCGGCCAGATCAGGGACCTGCCGTGGGTGGTGGACGGGCAGATCGTACCGCGCAAGATCTGCACGCTGTCGCTGTCCTTCGACCACCGGATCATCGACGGTGAGCTGGGTTCGCGGCTGCTGCGCGACGTCGGCGACATGCTGGAGGACCCGCTCCGCGCGCTCGCCTGGTCCTGACACGCCGGTACCGTACGGCCGGGCCCGCGGTGGCCCGGCCGTACGGTACCGCGTAGGGTTCAGGGGCACACGCGACGCAGGGAACGAAGGGTACGGGTACGCCGATGCTCCGCCATGTGGTGCTGATGAACTGGACCGAAGCGGCGACCGGCGAGCAGGTCGCGGAGATCGCCCGCCGGCTGCGCGAGCTGCCCGCGGCCATTCCGGAGATCCGGTCCTACCAGTGCGGCGATGACCTGGGCGTCAACCCCGGCAACGCGAACTTCGTGGTCACCGCCGACTTCGACTCGGTGGACGACTACATCGTCTACCGCGACCACCCTGCGCACCGGAAGGTGATCGACGAGCTGATCGCGCCCATCCTCGCCTCCCGCACCGGCGCTCAGTTCTCGCTGGACGGCTGAAAGTCGCTCAGTTCTCGCCGGGCCGCTGAGAGTCGCCGAGGTCGAGCCCGGCCAGCCGGTCGCGGTCGGAGAGGATGTCGATCGCGGCGATCCGCCCGTCCACGACGGTGAAGCTCATGACCGAGACGATCTCGCCGTCGATCGCGTTGACCAGGCCCGCGACACCGTTGACCAGCGCGGGCGTACTGACCGTGGCGCGGGCCGCCCGCCCGAACGTGGTCGCCCGGCCGGCCACCGCCGACCGTCCGCGCACGACCTGGAGGCCGCCGGGCAGCGCCGCCCCGCCGTCCAGGCGCAGCACGACGCCCGGATCGAGAATGCTCAGCAGGGCCTCGAAGTCGCCGCCGCGTGAGGCGGCCAGGAACGCGTCCACCACCCGCCGCTGCGCGACCGGGTCCGGATCGGGCTCGGGGGTGATCCCCCTGACCCGCCTGCGGGCACGGCTCGCGAGCTGCCTGGCGGAGACCGGCGTACGGTCGATGACCGGCGCGATCTCCTCGAACGTCATCCCGAACATGTCGTGCAGCACGAAGGCCAGCCGTTCCGCCGGGGTCAGCGACTCCAGTACCACCAGCAGCGCCGGCCCCACCGAGTCGGCGATCATCGCCCGCGTCTCGGGGTCCGTGCTCTCCGCCCTGCCGACCACCGGGTCCGGCAGCCCCTCCGCCAGCGACTCCTCCCGCCGCTGCCGCCGCGAGCGCAGCATGTCCAGGCACACCCGCCCGACCACCGTGGTCAGCCAGCCGCCCAGGTTGTCGATCTCCCCGGCGTCGGACCGCGCCAGCCGCAGCCACGCCTCCTGCACCGCGTCCTCCGCCTCCACCGGCGACCCGAGCATCCGATAGGCCACCGCCTTCAACCGCGCCCGGTGCTCCTCGAACCGCTCCGCCACGAATCCCCGTCCATCCATACCCGTCCCCTTCACGCCCATGGTCACCCCGCATGACGAACCCAACCCC
>NZ_POUA01000005.1 GCF_003236385.1 Spongiactinospora gelatinilytica | reverse complement strand
CGCCCGGCCCGCTCCGGCCCCGTGCCCCGGGGGCCCGATGGCCGAGCGGATCGCCGCCATCTGGTCGGCGGCGCTGGGCGTCCCGTACGACGGGCTCGACGACAACTTCTTCGACGCCGGCGGGACATCGGTCACGCTGCTGACCGTACGGGCGCGCCTGGAACGGCTGACCGGCCACGAGGTGCCGTTGAGCATGATCTTCGCACACCCCACGGTACGGACCATGGCCGCCGCGCTGTCCCACCTGGAATCACCGGCCGACCACCCGATGGGAGCGGAAGAATGAAACGCGTCGTCCAGGCCGGTCCGGCGCAGGAGCGCATGTGGCTGCTACAGGAGTTCGACCCCGCGAACCGCTCCTACCACGAATCCCTCGCCCTCGACCTGCGCGGCCGGCTCGACCTCACCGCCCTGCGACTCGCCCTGCAAGACGTCGTGACCCGTCACGAGGCGCTGCGGTGCGGGTTCCGGCGACGGGACGATGGCGAGGTCATGCAGGTGATCCACCCTTATGTGCCGGTACGCCCTTCCGTCGTGGACCTGACGTCCGCACCCGAGCGGGTCGCCGCCGAGATCGACTCGGCGATCACCGAGCCGTTCGCGCTGGCGCACGCCCCGCTGCTGCGGTGCGTCGTGCTGAGGCTCGGCGACGACCACCACGTCCTGCTGTTCGTGCTGCACCACATCATCTGTGACGAGGGCTCATGGGTCGTCCTGCTCGACGAACTGTTCGGCGCGTACACCGCGCGCCTCGCGAGCGGCGAGCCACGGTTGCCGCCGGTCTCCTGCCAGTACCCGGACCACGCCGAGCAGGAGCGCCGCCGACTGCGCGACGGCGAGGGCGGCGCCTCGATGGCCTACTGGCTGCGCGAGCTGGCCGGGGACCCACCGGCCTACCCGCTGCCGTACGGCGTGCCCCCCGGCGGCACGGGACCTGCCGGCGAGGAGCGCGCCGAGCTGCCGGCCCCGCTCTACGAGCGGGTACGGGCGCTGTGCCGGGATCGGCGGATGACCCCTTTCATGGTGCTCTCCGCCGCGTTCGGATATCTGCTGCACCGGTACGGCGGGCTGGAGGAGTTCGTCGTCGGCACCCCCGTGACGACACGCCTGCGCTCAGGCGCGTTCCGCGCCATCGGGCCGTTCGTCAACACCTGCCTGCTGCGCATGGACCTTCGCGGCGGGCCGTCCGTCGGCGCGTACCTTGAGCGCTGCCGCACGACCGTGATCGGGATGCTGGGCCACCGGGACCTGCCCTTCGAGACGCTCGCCTCGCACCGCCGCCGCGCCTCCGGCTCCAACGACGCGACGCCGTTCCAGGTCATGTTCAACGTCGGAAGCGGTGCCACCGTCCCGGAGCGGATCGAGCACCTGTCGCTGGACCTCTCGTTGCTGCCGACCCACGCGGGGCACCCGAAGTTCCCGCTGTCCGTGCTGGTCGATCCGGCCGACGGCCGGCCCTCGGTCGTGGCCGAGTACGACACCACCGCGCTCTCTTCGGCGGCGGTCAGATCCTTGCTGTCCCACTACGCCGCGGCGATCGAAGGGATGCTCGCCGAACCGGACACGCCGCTCGCCGCGGTGGAACTCCTCGGCCCGGATGAAAAGGCGGTGCTGGAGGCGTGGGGTCGGGGACCGGTGCGGCCCATCGGCTCGGATGCGACGCTCCCGGCGCTCCTGGAACGGCGGGCCGCCGACCGGCCCGACGCCCCCGCGGTGCGCCTCCTGGACATGCGGCTCACCCATGGTGAGCTGAGCCGCCGCTCGAACCGGCTCGCCCGCCACCTGCGCCGGGCCGGGGCGGGCCCGGAGTTCCTTGTCGGTGTCCTGGGCGCACGGACGCCGCAGACGCTGGTCGCGCTGCTGGGCGTGCTCAAGTCGGGCGCGGCGTACCTGCCGATGGACCACGACCACCCGCCGGAACGCCTTCGCGACATGCTGCGGGACAGCGGCGCCCGGCTGGTCCTGACCGGCCATGACGCGGACGGCCGGCACATCGCCTACGACCCGGCGCTCCTCGGCGCGGCGCGGGTCCTCTGCCTGGACTGCGCGGCCGGCGACATCGCCGCGCAGCCGGACGGGCCGCTGGAACACCGGCCCGCCCCGGACGACCTCGCCTATGTGATCTACACCTCCGGCACGACCGGCGCGCCCAACGGCGTGATGGTCGAGCACCGCGCGCTGCTGAACCACGCGTACGCCATGATCGACGCCTTCGGGCTGGGCGCGGACGACCGCGTGCTGCAGTTCTCCGCGCTGGGCTTCGACGTCGCGGCGGAGGAGATCCTCCCGACCTTGCTGGCCGGAGGCTGTGTCGAGATCGCGCCGCACCGGGTGGTCTCGGTACCGGAACTGACCGCCCACCTGGGGCAGGCGGGCGTCACCGTGGCCAATCTCCCTACCGGCTACTGGGCGCACTGGGCAGCGGAACGCCGCCGCCTCGGCACCGCCCTGCCCCCGTCGCCGCGCCTGGTCGTGGTGGGCGGTTCCCCGGTCCCTGCCGCCGCTCTGCGGGACTGGCAGGCGCCGGGAGCCGAACACGTGTCGGTGGTCAACGCCTACGGCGTGACCGAGGCGACCATCACCACCACGGTCGAGCACATCACCGCCACGCCGGACACGAGCGGCACGGGGAGCGTGACGGTTCCGATCGGGCGGCCGGTGGGTGGGACCGTGGTCAGGGTTCTGGATGGTCTGATGCGGCCGGTGCCGGTGGGGGTGGCCGGTGAGTTGTGGATCGGCGGGGCCGGTGTCGCCCGCGGGTACGTCGGGCGGCCGGCGCTGACCGCCGCGCGGTTCGTGGCCGACCCCGCGGGCCCGCCGGG
Organism: Spongiactinospora gelatinilytica; assembly: GCF_003236385.1. Lineage (GTDB taxonomy): Bacteria > Actinomycetota > Actinomycetes > Streptosporangiales > Streptosporangiaceae > Spongiactinospora > Spongiactinospora gelatinilytica. The sequence continues at coordinate 54,566 of NZ_POUA01000005.1, read as the reverse complement.
CGCGCGGCTGTACCGGACCGGGGACCTCGTCCGGTGGCTGCCCGGCGGGCGGCTGGAGTTCCTGGGCCGTGCCGATGACCAGCTCGACATCCGTGGTCATCGCGTGGAACCCGTGGAGGTGTCCGCCGTCCTGGCCTGGCACCCCGGCATCGCCGAGGCCGCGGTGGGCCTGCGGGACGGCCGGTTGGTCGCCTGGATCGTCCCGGCCGGGGAGGCGTCCGGCGCCCCGCGCGAGCTGCGCGACTGGCTCGCGCGGCGGCTGCCGGACCACATGATCCCGTCCGCGTGGGTCACCGTGCCCGCCCTGCCGGTCTCGGCCGGCGGAAAGATCGACCACGCCCGTCTGCCGTCCCCCCGCACCGCTCCGCGAAGCGCCCGGGCCGCCTCCGGCACGGTCGAGCGGCGGCTCACCGCGATCTGGGAGCGGGTGCTCGGCCGCTCGCCGATCACGCCGCACGACGATTTCTTCGCCCTCGGCGGCGACTCCCTCAGCAGTCTCGGCGTCGTCGCCCAGGCCAGGGAGCACGGTCTGCACCTGAGCCCGCAGGACGTCCTGAGCCGTCCGACCATCGCCGAGCTGAGCGCCGTCGTGACCGTCGAACCGCCCGGTCCCCCGCCGCCCGAGGCCCCGCCGGACGACTCTCCGGTGCCGCTGACGCCGATCCAGCACCGGTTCTTCGGCCTGGACAATCCGGCCCCGCAGCACTGGGACCAGGTGATCGTCTACGAGGTGGACCGGCGCATCGACATCGGCCTGCTGGAACGAGCGACGATCGAGGTCATCGACCGCCACGACGCCCTGCGGCTGCGCTTCACACGCCGGCAGGACGGCTGGCGGCAGACCATTGGAGAACGGGGCGAGACCAGCGGGCCCCTGGTACTCCCGATCGACCTTTCGGAGGTCCCGCCCGCCGGCCGGATGGACGTCCTCGACGCGCACGCCGCGCGACTCCAGGCCGGGCGCAGCCTCGCCGGCGGCCCACTGCTCTTCCTCCTGTACGGCACCACCCCGCCCGGACAGCCCGACCTGCTGCTCCTCAGCGTCCACCACCTCGCCGTGGACGGCCCCTCCACGGCGATGCTGCGCGAAGAGCTGTTCACCGCCTACGACCTGCGTGCCGCCGGCCAGGCGATGTCCTCGCCCCCGGCGACCGTCTCGTACGCCACCTGGGCGCGGTGGCTGGCCGAGCACGCCCGCGACCCCGCCGTGCTCGGCGACCGCGGCTTCTGGACGGCACAGGCCGCCCCCGGCGGGTACCGGCCACCACGCGACCACGTCCTCGGCCCGGCGGACGAAGGGTCGGTGACCGTCGCCGGGTTCCGGATCGACGCCGCCACGACGGACGCCTTTCGCGCGGCCTTCGCCGGCCGGGTCCACGAAGCCCTGCTCACCGCGCTGGCGCTGGCGCTCGGCGAGTGGATCGGCGCCGCCGGCGACCTGGTCGTGGACCTGTTCGACCACGGCCGGCGGCCCGCCGATCCCGGCATGGACCTCAGCCGCACGATGGGCTGGTTCTCCTCCGTCTTCCCGCTGCGCGTCCCGATCGCCCCGGCCGCGGATCCGGCGCGGGCCATGTGGGAGATCGGCTCCCGATGGCGCGCGGTGCCGCACGCCGGTCTGTCCTATGGCCTGTTGCGCCACTGCCATCCTGACGGCCCGCTGGTGCCGCCGTCCCCGGCGCAGGTGTCATTCAACTACCTGGGTTCCGTCGAGCCCGGGCCACGGGCGGTGCCGCTGCGGCAGGCGCCGGAACGCCGCATGAGGGTCCGCGACGACCGGGCGCTGCGGCCATGGGCGCTGTCCTTTCACGCCGCCGTCGCCGAGGGGCGGCTGGGCGTACGGGTGGTCTACAGCCGCGACCTGCACCGCCCGGAGACCGTCGCCACGCTGTGCGAACGCTACCGGTCCGCGGTGTCCGCGCTGCTCAAGGCACCTGTGTAGCCGGTACGGCGCGGCGGGTTCCGTCGCGGGGAAGGGCCGTGGGAACGTGGAACTCCCCCTGTGAGGCGACGGTGGGGGGAGCACATGGGCCGCGTTCCGTGGCGTCGGGTCGTCGTCAGGGACGCGGCGGAGCGGCACCTGGTGGTGCGTCTTTCGATGGTGGTGGCCGGGCTGACGCTGAACGGCGTCGCGATCACCATGCTGATCCGGGCCGAGCTGGGTCTCGGCCCGTGGGACGTGCTGCACCAGGGGCTGGCCGCCCGGACCGGCCTCGGCTTCGGCCTGGTCGTCATCCTCGTGGGGGTCGCCGCGCTGCTGCCCTGGTGGCCGCTGCGCGAGCGGCCGGGCGTGGGCACGGTGCTCAACGTGTTCGTCGCCGGGATCGTCATCGACCGGCTGCTGACCGTCACCGGGCCCGCCACGCAGTGGTGGTCGCGCGGCGCGCTGATGACCGGCGGGGTCGCCCTGTTCGCGCTCGGCCAGGGCATGTACCTCGCGCCCCGGCTGGGGGCCGGGCCGCGTGAGGGCCTGATGACCGGCATCAACCGCAGGTTCGGCATCTCCATCCGCCTGGCCAGGTTCCAGATCGAGGTGGCGATCCTCGCCCTCGGGATCGCCCTCGGCGGCTCCGCCGGGCTCGGCACGATCGTGTTCACCCTGGCCATCGGCCCGCTGGTGCAGGCCGGGATGCGGCTTTGCGGATATCGGGACCGCACCGCCCCCGAGGCCGCCGGGGCCTAGAGGTCGATGCCCGCGGCGAACTCGGTGCGGGCGATCGTCCTGGCCACCACGCGTCCGCGCCGCCACACGATACGGTCGGCGGGCGCGCGGGCCACGGCGTCGCCGAGCGAGCCCGCGCGTAGCGCGACCAGGTCGGCCACCGCGCCCGGCTCGGGACCGGCGGGCGGCAGCCCGAGCAGCGCGCGGGCGTCGGCGCCCACCATGGCGGCGGCCTCCGGCACCCCCTGGTGTCCCGCGGTGACCAGCAGCGAGGCGGTCTCCAGCGGATCGCAGCGGCCGGTCGGGTTGAACGGGTCCTGGACGTTGTCCGCGCCCGCGGCGACGGTGACGCCGTGCCCGCGCAGCGCGCCGATCGCGGTCAGCCCGCGCCGGCCGTCCTTTCGGCCCTGTAGGTAGAGGTTGGTCGCGGGCAGGGTGACCACGCCGACGCCGGCCGCGCCGGTCTGGGCGGCCGCCTCCAGCGCCACCGGCCCGGGCAGCGCGCCCAGCGCCACGCAGTGCGCCGCGGTGACCGGGAAGGGGTGGGCGGCGGCCAGCCGGGCGACGTCCGGCAGGGTCAGCCCTGTGGTGTCGGTGCTCTCGTCCACGTGCAGGTCGAGCCCGCACCCCAGCTCGGCGGCGACCTCGAAGCAGGTCTCCAGCGCGGCGCGCGGGTCGTCCTCGCTGAACGGGTTGCCGCCGATCAGGTCGGCGCCCTCGGCCACGGCCGCGCGCAGCAGTTCGCGGTGCGCGGACGGCCCGCCCGGCGGTACGGCGGCGTGCGCCACGATCTGCAGGTCGATGACGGTGGCGACCTCCTCGCGCAGCGCGGCCATCGCCCGCACCGCGCTCACCCCGGAAAGCGGCCCGCAGCCCGTCTGGCAGCGCACGGCGGTGGTCCCGGCGGCCAGGAACAGCCGCAGCGCCGTCCGCGCCCGGCCGCGGATGCCGGCGGGGTCGGGCGCGGCGGCCACGCCCGCGTAGCCCAGCATCGCCCCGGCGAGATCGCCCGTGGCGTTGGCCGCCCGGTCCGCGGTGAACGCCTTGTCCAGGTGGACGTGCGGCTCGGCGAACGCGCCGAGCAGCAGCCATCCGTCAAGGTCGCCGGCCGCCTCCCCCGGGCGCGGGGTGAGGTCGCCGACCTCTTCGACCAGGCCGTCCGCCAGCCGTACGTCCGCGGTCTCCCCGCCGGGCAGCAGCGCGCCGCGCAGCAGCGTCACCCCTTCACCCCGCCGCCCGCGATCTGGGTGAGGTAGCGCTGCAGGAACGCGAAGATCAGCACCACCGGCAGGGTCATCAGCACGCCGCCCGCCAGGAGCTGGCCCCAGTCGGTGGTGTACTGGCCGACCAGGGAGTCCAGGCCGACCGACAGCGTGCGCTTCTCGTCGCTGTTGACGAAGGTGTTGGCGTACAGGAACTCGTCCCAGGCCAGGATCATGCTGAACGCGCCGGCCGCGGTGACCCCGGGCAGCGCGGGCGGCAGGAGTACCCGCCACAGCGCCCGGAAGTGCCCGCACCCGTCGATGAGCGCGGCCTCCTCGATCTCCTTGGGGACGGTGGCGAAGTAGTTGCGCATCATCCAGATGCAGAACGGCAGCGCGAAGGTGACGTAGACCAGGATCAGCCCGCTGCGCGCGTCCAGCATGCCTAGGTTGCGCAGGATCTTGTACAGCGGGATCGCCATCAGCACCGCGGGGAACATCTGCATGGCCACCACCGCGAGCAGCAGCAGCCTGCGCCCGGTGAAGGGGAAGCGGGCCAGCGCGTACCCGGCCAGGATCGCCACGACCAGGGCGAGCACCGTGGTGAGCAGCGCGACCACGGCGCTGTTGACGAAGTAGAGCGCGAAGTTCCCGGTGGCGAACAGGTTCTCGTAGTTGCCGGTGTAGAGCGACTGCGGCAGGAACCCGTTGACGACCCCGTTCAGCTCCTGCGGCTGTTTGAAGCTGGACAGCACCATGAACACGAACGGCCCCGCGAACAGCACCACGGCCACCAGCGCGCCGGCGTACACCAGCGGCCTGCCCAAGGCCCTCATCGCTTCCGCCCCTCGACCAGATAGAAGTAGACAGTGCTCAGCAGGAACAGGAAGGCGAACAGGATCATCGCCACCGCGGCCGCCCGCCCGAAGTCGAACTGCGTGAACGCGTACTGGTAGGCGAGCGTGGTCAGGGTCTCGGTGGCCCCGGCCGGTCCGCCCCTGGTGAACATCCAGATGCCGTTGAAGTTGTTGACCGAGTAGCCCACGGTCAGCAGGCCGGCCAGCGCGATCGATGTGCGGATGCCCGGGATGATGACGTACCGCAGCCGCTGCGGGGCGCCCGCGCCGTCCAGCATCGCCGCCTCGTGCAGTTCCTTGGGGATGGTCTGCAGCCCGGCCAGCAGGATGACCGCCACCAGCGGCGTCCATTTCCAGGTGCTGAGCAGGATGAGCACCGGCATCGCGGTGGACTCGTCCGCCAGCCACTGCGGCGACTGGTCGATCAGGCCGAGGTTCAGCAGGAGCTGGTTCAGCGGCCCGGAGGTCGGGTCGAGCAGGAATCGCCAGACCAGCGCCACCACCACGGACGGAACGATCCATGGGATGATCACCACGCTGCGGAAGAACGCCCGCCCGGCGAGCTTCTGGTGCATGAGCATGGCGAGCGCGAACCCGAGCACCAACTGGAGCACCAGGTTGGCCACGCCCCAGAGCACCGTGTGCCAGGCCGCGGTCAGCAGCACCGGGTCGGTCAGCACGGCCGCGTAGTTGGACAGCCCGGTGAACCGGTCGGCGCCCGGCTGGGTCAGGATGCTGTGGTTGAAGCTGGTCCACAGCCCGTCGAGCACCGGATAGCCGAGTACGCCGCCCAGCAGGAGCACGGCGGGAGCCAGGTAGGCCCACGGCCGCCGGCCCCCCCGCGGCCGCCGCGGGGCGGACGCGACGCGGGAGGCCGGGGCCGCCGCCGACTCCTTGAGGTGAGTCGTTGCCATCAAGGGCCTCTATCCCCGCGACAGTGCCTGGGTGGCGGCCGTCGCGGCTTCGTTGAGCGCCTGTCGCGGTGACTTCTTCTTCTGGATGACCGAGTCCCAGGCGTTGGCCATCACCTGCCACTCGATGTCGCCCCACGCGGTCACCGCCGGGCGTGGCCGGGCCGAGGCGGCCTGCTGGATGAAGATCTGATGGGCCTCGTCCAGACCGGCCATCGAGCCGTTGCCGACGTCGGTGCGCGCCGGGATCCGCTGGTAGCCGTCCCGCAGCACCTTCTCCTGGCCGGCCGAGGTCAGCCAGGACACGAACCCCCAGGCCGCGTCCACGTTCTTGCAGGCGCTGGTGATGCCGATCGCGTTGCCGCCGAGGACGGTGGCGCTCTCCTTGCCCTTGGGCAGCGAGGCCACGCCGTACTCCAGGCCGGGGTTGCCCTTGGCGATGGGCGCGAGCCCCCAGTCGCCGATGGCCAGCATCGCCACCTTCTCGGTGAGGAAGGGCTGGATGTACTGGTCCCAGGCCTGGGTGACGCCGAGGAAGGTCGGCGGGACCACGCCGTGGGTCAGGTGCAGGCCGGCGTAGAAGTTCCACGCCTCAAGCCCCTCGGGGGCGTTGAAGAGCGCCTTGGTCCCGGCGTCGTCCAGGATGCGCCCGCCGTTCTGCCACAGCCACGGCCAGAACAGGAACGATCCATAACCCTGCGCGCCCAGCATGTACCCGTGCCGCCCGCCGCCGGTCAGCTCCTTGGCCGAGGCCAGCAGCTCATCCCAGGTGCCGGGCGGGCTTTGGATGCCGGCCTGCTGGAACAGCTTCTTGTTCCACAGCAGCGCCACGTTGGAGGTGTCGTACGGCACGGCGTAGACCGCGTCCTTGAAGCTGGCCGCGGCCACGTTGCCCGCGAAGAACTCCCCCTGGGCCGCCTTGAACCGGGCGGTCACGTCCACCAGCATCTTGGAGGCCGCGAACTGCGGGATCGAGGAGACGTCGGCCACGACGATGTCGGGACCGCCGCCGCCGGCCAGCGCCGTGGTGATCTTCTTGGCCAGGTCGTTGGCCGGGAAGCCCTCGACGTTGATGGTGAGCCCCTGCTTGCCGCCGTACTCCTGCGCGGCGGTCCGCAGCGCCGCCTTGGCGTCGCCCGCGAACGCGGTGGAGGCCCACAGCGTCAGCGTGCCCTTCGCGCCGCCGCCGGAACCGCCGCCCGTGCCGCCGCCGTTGCCACACGCGGCCAGCACGGCCGTGGCGGCGATGCCGCCGGTGGCGCGGAGCAGCCCGCGGCGGCTCATCCGCATGTTGGGGGTTTGACTCATGGCTGTCGCCTTTCCTGTTAAGGCATTTCCTGTGGGGCCGCCGGGCCCCACTGCCAGTCGGCCGCGTGCTCGCGACCGGTCCGGCCGGCCAGGTCGCGCGTGACCCGCCACGCGCGGTCGGCCAGCTCGGTTTCGCCGGCTCTGGTGAGCCGGCCGTCCCTCACCACGAACTCGCCGTCCACCAGCACGTCGGACACGTGCTGCCCGTGGGCGCGGTGGACGCATGACTGCACCGGGTCGGCCAGCGGGCGCATGGACGTCCCCGGGCGCAGCGTGATCAGGTCGGCGCGTTCGCCTGCGCGCAGCCGCCCGGCGTCCGGCTCGCCGATGGCGGCCGTGCCCTCGCCGGTCGCCATCCGCAGCGCCGCGTCCGAACCGAGCACGCCGGGCCGGCCCGCGGCCTGTCCCTGCGCGTAGACGGCCTGGCGCATCTCGGTGAACAGGTCGTCCATGCCGTCGACGCCCAGCCCGACGCGTACGCCCGCCTCCCGCAGCGCGACCACGGGGGCGAACCCCTTGGCCAGGCGCAGGTGGTTGGACGGGCAGTAGGCGACCGCCACCTCGTTGTCGGCGAGCAGCCCGATCTCACGCTCCGACAGGTGGACGCAGTGCACCAGGACGGTGCCCGGGCGCAGGAACCCCGCCTGGTGCAGCAGTTCCACCGGCCGCACCCCGTGCTCGGCCAGGCACTTGTCCACCTCCTCGCGCGTCTCGGCGATGTGGGTGTAAAGGCGCAGGCCGGTGCGCTCGGCCGCGCGGGCGGCGGCCCGGTAGCCGTCGGCCGAGGTCTGGCGCAGCGAGACCGGCGCCAGGTACAGGCGGCCGGCGGGTACCTCGTCGTCGGCCGCGGCCACGGCCAGCCGGATCTGCTCCTCGTAGTCCTCGGTCAGCCCGTACGCCAGGTGCGCGCGCAGCCCGACGTCGGCGTGCCCGGCCGCGACGGCGGCGAGCATGCCGGGGCGGTGCAGCGGGTAGACGTGGTCCACCGCCGTGGTCACGCCGGACAGCACCATCCGGGCCGCCGCGAGCGCGGTGAGCGCCCGGTAGTCCTCCGGGGTCGCCGCGGCCCCGGCCAGCTTCCCCGCCTCGATCATCTGTGCCAGGCCGCTGGTGTCGGCGCGGCGGGTCATCGGCAGCAGCGACCGCAGGTGGTCGTGCGTGTTGACCAGGCCGGGCAGTACCAGCAGCCCGGTGGCGTCCAGGGTCTCGGCGCCGGGGAGCGGCGGGCCGTCGGCCAGCCGTCCGTCCCTGACCAGCAGGTCGGCCGGGGCGGGGTCGGCGTAGCCGGTGACCGGCGTGCCGCCGCGGATCAGCAGGTCGCTCACCACCGGCCCTCCCGGGCGGCGGTCAGCAGCCCGTCCCTGCCGGCGCCGGCGAGGTCCAGGTCGGCCAGGGTGCGCCCGCCGGCCTGGAAGTCGGTGCCGGCGGCGACCGAGGCCAGGTGGATGAGGCTGTCGATGGTGGGGGTGGGGATGTCCAGTTCGTCGCCGATGGAGGCCATCAGGACCAGGGCGTACGGCACGTCCTCGGTCAGGTACCGGCTCTTGAGCGCGTCGGGGCCGCACGGGAAGGTGCTGGCGGCGAAGCTGGAGGACTGCAGGGTGGCGTGCAGCGTCGGTTCCCGGCGCGGCGCGAACCCCTGGGCGACCAGGTAGTCGGCGTAGCCGTCGGTGTTGGTCAGGCCGAGCGCGCCGCGCAGGGCGAGCAGTTCGGCGTCGATCCGCTCGATCATGCGCGAGACGGCCGGGCTGGCCCCCTCGCCCCACAGCAGGAACGACCCGGTCCGGCCCTCGATCGCGCCGAGGTTGCAGATGATCGGCGGGACGTGGTCGATCGCGTTGAAGTTGAGCAGCGTGGTCTCCCACACGTTCTCCGCGGGGCTCATCCACGGCCAGACCTTGCAGGCGATGGCGACCAGCGGGTTGTTCTCGGCGGGGAGGCCGGCGACCAGGGTGCCGCCGGACTTGCGGGAGGCGGTGATCAGGCCGGGGCCGCGGACCCGCGCGCCGTAGGGCAGGCTGTTGGTCTCGGCGATGTGCACCGCGGGCCGCCGTCCGGTACGGCGCAGCGTCGCGGCCAGCGTCAGCGCGCCGCCGCCCTCGCCCACCCACAGCACCGACTGCCCGTCCTTCAGCTCGGCGGCCAGCAGGTCGGCCCACGCCTGGTGGCCGAAGGCGGGCACCGAGACGACGATCAACTCCTGGCCGTCGATGGCGGCGGCCGGGTCGGTGCCGGTGGCGGCGACCGGCGCGGCGGTCTCACCGTGCCAGGGGCAGCGCAGCCGGATCTCGCCCGCGGCGCCGACGGCGTTCACCCCGTCGGCGAAGCGCGGCAGGTCGGCCAGGGTGACCTTGAGCCCGGCCAGGGACAGTTCCACCGAACACGACAGCGCGCCCGCACCGGATCCCAGGACGACGACGGACTCGGGAAGGCTCATTCTCACAACACCGCTTTCGCTAGCTCGGTCAGATGTCCGGTGGAGGCGTCCAGATCGCCCCCGCCGACGGAAAGGATCACCTCGTCGATCCCGGCGGCGGCGAACTCCGCGAGCCGGTCCCTGAGGAGTTCTGGCGGCCCGGCGATGCCGAAGGCGTCCACCATCTGGTCGGTGACCAGCCGCCCGGCGGCGGCCCGGTCGCCCGAGCGCAGCGCCGCCCGCAGCGCGCCGATCTCGGCGGGGTCCAGGCCGTACACCTCGATCAGCTCGTCGGCGTAGGAGCCGCCGGCCATCGCCATGCAGCGCGGGCGCAGCGCGTCCAGGGCACGCGCCCGGTCGCGGTCCACCTCGACGTCGAGCATCAGCACGACGGCGGTGCCGGGGCCGCCCAGCTTCTCCTTGACGTAGTCGATGTGCCGCCCGGACAGCCCGTGCGTGATCACGCCGTCGCCGATCTCGCCGGCCAGGGCGAGCATCTTGGGGCCGCGCCCGGCCAGGTAGACCGGGGTGGGGACGGGGGTGAACCGCAGTTCGCCGCGGGTGGTGAACGTCTCGCCGGTGACGTCGGCCCGGCCGGTGTGCAGCTCGCGCACGATCCGCACCGCCTCGGCGGTCAGGCCGAGCGGGCGGCGCGGCGGGATGCCGAGTTCGGCGGCGAACTCGTACCCGCCCGCGCCGATGCCGAGCACGAACCGGCCGTCGCTGATCTCGTTGATCGTGGCGGCTGCGCCGGCCAGCAGCGCCGGGTGCCGCAGCAGCGGGCTGACCACGGCGGTGCCGAGCGTGACCCGCTCGGTGGCCGCCGCCATCAGCGCCAGCGCCCCCGTCGCGTCGCGGTGAAAGTAGTGGTCGGCCACCCAGACCCCGTCGAAGCCGAGGTCCTCGGCCCGGCGGGCCAGCTCGGCCGCCTCGGTGATCGGGCGATCCAGCCGTACGGTGGCTGTGGTCTTCACGTGTTCCTCCTTGCGGGCGCTTCGGTGAGCGCCGGTGTGAGCGCTTCGGTGAGCGCTCCGGCCAGTGCGGCCCGCCGGTATCCGGCGGAGGCGCGCAGGTCGCTGATCGGGCTGATGTCGTGGCCGAGGGCCGCGACCGCCGCGGCCACCACGTCGGGCGTGGGGGCGCGGCCTTCCAGCGCGGCCTCCGCGCCGGGGCAGCGGACGACCACGGGGGCCACCGCCCCGGCGGCCAGCCGTACGCCGGTCAGCGCGCCGCCGGGGCCGCGGTCCCAGGTCCAGGCCAGGCTGACGATGGAGATGGCGAGCGCCCGCCGCCCGGCGATCTTCCGGAACCCCGCGTGGGCGGGCTGCGGCGGCACGTCGATGTTCTCGATCCACTCGCCGGGGGCCAGCCGGGTACGGCCGGGTCCGGTCGCGAACTCCGTCACCGGGATCTCTCTGCGGCCCGCGGGCCCGCGCAGCCGCAGCACGGCCCCGGCCACCACCAGCGGTGGCACGCCGTCGGCGGCCGGGGAGGCGTTGGCCAGGTTTCCGCCGAGCGTGGCGCGGTTGCGGATCTGGCCGGAGGCGAAGCAGGCGATGGCCGCGCGCAGGCCGGGGAGTTTCCCGCCCAGTTCGCGGTCGATGACCGAGAGGGGGGCGAGCGCGGACAGCCAGATCGAGCCATCGGAAAGACGCCGTACCGGGGCGGGGGCGTCGCGCAGCCGGGAGACGTCGGCGAGCGGGCCCCCCTGGTGCCCGGCGCGCCGCCGTACCAGCAGGTCGGTGCCTCCGGCGAGCAGCGCGCGCGCCGGATCGAGCCGGTCCACCTCGGCCGCGGTACGCGGGTGCGGGCTCATCGGGCCGCCTCGCGCACCGCGCGCACGATCGCGCCGTAGCCGGTGCAGCGGCACAGGTTGCCCTCGAGCCCGGCGCGGATCTGCTCGTCGGTGGGGTCGGGGTGCTCGGCCAGCAGGGCGGAGGCCGAGACGACCATGCCGGCGATGCAGAACCCGCACTGCACGGCCTGGCCGGTGACGAACGCCTCCTGAAGGGCGGTGCGCCGCAGCCCCTCCACGGTGGTGACGTCGGCGTCCTCGGCCTGGCAGACCAGCACCAGGCAGGAGCAGACCGGCACGCCGTCCATGAGCACCGTGCAACTGCCGCACTCCCCCATCCCGCAGCCCTCCTTGGCCCCGATCAGGCCGAGGTCGTCGCGCAGGTAGTCGAGCAGCCTGGCGTCGGGGTCGGGGGGCGTGACGGGCACGCCGTTGACCTTCATCTGAGTCCCTCCAGCAGGCGTTCCGGGGTGATGGGCAGGCGGGCGGGGCGTACGCCGACCGCGTCGGCGACCGCCGCGGCGACCGCGGGGCCGGTCGGCACGATGACCACCTCGGACATGCCCTTGGCGCCCATCGGGCCGGTGGGCTCGTCGCCCTCCACCAGGAGGGTGCGGATCTCGGGGACGTCCCTGGCCGTGGGGATGAGGTAGTTCTCCAGGCTGGTGGTCAGCGGGCGGCCGCCGTCGAGCCGGTGCTCCTCCATCAGCGCGAAGCCGAGCCCCTGCGCGACGCCGCCCTCGGCCTGGCCGATCACCGCGCCGGGGTTGATCGCCCGGCCGCAGTCGACGGCGCACACGACGCCCGCGACGCGGATCTCGCCGGTCAGCTCGTGCACCTCCAGGCGGACGACCTGGGCCGAGCAGCCGTAGACCAGGTGGGGGGCGTGGTCGCCGAGCCGTTTCGGGGGGATCAGGCCGGGGTCGGCCACGTCGGGCAGGTGGAAGGTGGCCTCGAACTCGGCCCGGCCGAGTTCGACCAGCCGGGCGGGACCGCCGGCCTCGGCCAGGGCCGCCTTGTAGCGCTCGCAGACCGCGGCGACCGCGGACCCTCCCGCGTACATGCTGCGGGAGGCGGCGGTCGCGCCGGACTCCGGCACGAGCTGGCTGTCCCCGACGGTGACGGTGATCCGGGCGGGGTCCATGCCGAGCACGTCGGCGGCGATCTGCCGGTAGGCCACGTCGATGGCCTGGCCGGTGTGGTTCGGTCCGGCCCAGATCCTGACGTGCCCGTTGATGTCGCAGATCAGCCGGGCGCGGGCGGCGTCGCCCCGCCCGCTGCCCAGCCCGACGCCCTTGACCGCCATGGCGATCCCGGTGCCGCGCCGCCAGGGGCCCCGGGCCGCGCGCTGCCATTCCCGGCGGGAGACCCACCATTCGTCGGCCGCCGCGGCGGCCAGCGTCTCGGCCGCGCGCAGTCCCGGGGTGACGGCGTGCCCGTACAGGCCGTGCCGGTCGCCGCCGCGCAGCAGGTTGCGCATGCGCAGTTCCACCGGGTCCATGCCGAGCCGGGCCGCGGCCTCGTCGATCGCGGTCTCCAGCGCGAACGCGACCTGCGGCACGCCGTACCCGCGAAAGGCCCCGGCGTTGGCGTTGTTGGTATAGACGACCCGGCCGTCGAAGCGGGCGACCGGCATCCGGTAGGGCCCGACCGACATCTCGGCGGAGGTCTTGAGCACGTTGGGGCCGGAGGTGACGTACGGGCCGGTGTCGGCGAGCGCGGTCATGTCGCTCGCGGCGAGGTCGCCGTCCTCGGTGAACCCGACGCGCACCGTGGTGTGGAACGGGTGCCGCTTGGGCCCCGCCGCCATCACCTCCTCGCGGGTCATCCGCATGTGCACGGGCGCGCCCGCGGCCTTGGCGAGCACGGCCAGGAAGACCGGCATCGGATCGTCGTTGCGGGCGCCGAAGGCCCCGCCGACCGGCCCGGCGACCAGCCGCACGTCATCGATTTCGACGTTCAGCGCCCGCGCCACCTTGCGGCGGTGCAGGCCGGGGTTCTGCGAACCGCACCAGATCGTCACCTGGCCCGCCTCCCACAGGGCGACGCCGCCCGGTGGCTCGATCGCCACGTGCTCCTGCGCCCCGGTGCCGACCACGCGCTCGACCACGACGTCGGCCGCCGCCAGGGCGGCCTCCACGTCGCCGGAGGCGAAGCCGATCCGCCCGGCCAGGTTGCCGCCCTCGTGCAGCTTCGGGACCTCCGGCGACAGGGCGGTACGGGGGTCGGCGACGACCGGCAGCGGCTCCACGGTGACCACGACGGCCTCGGCCGCGCGCCTGGCGGTGCCCTCGTCCACGGCGGCGACCAGGGCGATGGCCTCGCCGACCTGGCGTACCCGCTGGTCGGCGAGCACCGGGCCGTCCACGTCGGCCGGGCCGAGCCGGTTGCACGGCACGTCCGCGCCGATGAGCACGGCCCGCACGCCCGGCATGGCGGCGGCCTTCGTGGTGTCGATCGCGACGATCCGGCCGTGCGGGATCGCCGAGCGGGTCACCGCGCCGTGCAGCATTCCGGGAAACCGCAGGTCGGTGACGTATTCAAGGGTGCCGACGACGATTTCGCGCGCCTGCTCGGCGGGCACGGAACGGCCTACCTGAGCCTGTTCCGGGTTACGGACGGGGTTTCGCACACGATACGGTGCAGCCTCATCGGAGTTACGTTCACTTATCTGACAAATCTGCGGGATTGCACGATGAGAATCACCGACGTCCGCTGCGTCGAGTACACCGGCTCGATGCGCCTGCCCGGCCCGCTCTGGGACGAGCGGCTGCGGCGCCCCACCGACATCTACCCCGAGCGCGCCGCCGACGGGCCGCTCCAGCCGCCGCTCCGCGACGACGGCGGCGTCGAGGTCCGCTCGATCTTCCTGCACGTCGACACCGACGAGGGGATCACCGGGACCACCGCCGTGCTGTCCGAGCAGCAGGCGCACACCGTCTTGACCGTGCTGCGCCCGCAGTTGCTCGGCGCCGACCCGCTGGCCGCCGAGCGGATCTGGGACCTCGGGTACCGCTCGATGATCCACGGCCGGGCGGGAACGGGCATGCTCGCCCTCTCGGCGGTGGACTGCGCGCTGTGGGACGTCCGCGGGCAGTACTTCGGCGTTCCCGCGCACGTGCTGCTCGGCGGCCCCACCCGCCAGGAGGCGCCCGCGTACGTCTCCACGCTGGGCGACTCGCTGGCCGTCGAGGACGTCGCCCGGCGTACCCGTGAGCTGGTCGCGGCGGGGTTCGGCGGAATCAAGTGGTTCCCCCGCTGGGGTCCGGGAGACGGACGCCGGGGGGTTGCGCGGGTGGTGGAGCTGGTCGCCACGGTACGGGAGGCCGGGGGTCCGGGCCTGGACATCATGCTGGACGCCTGGAGCTCCTGGGACATCCCGTTCACCGTGGACGTCGCCCGCGAGTGCGCGCCGCTGCGGCTGCGCTGGATCGAGGAGCCGCTGCCCGCCGACGACACCGCGGGGTACGCCGCGCTGCGCCGCGACCTCGGCGGCCTGGTCCGGATCAGCGGCGGCGAGCACGAGTACACCCGCTGGGGCATCGCCCGCCTGCTCCGCGAGGACCTGCTGGACCTCTACCAGGCCGACCCGCACTGGGGCGGCGGCATCAGCGAGATGGTCAAGATCTCCGCGCTCGTCTCGGCGGCCGGACGGCAGTTCATCCCGCACGGGCAGTCCCTGCAGTGCAACGCCGCGCTCACCTTCGCCGCGAGCCCGGCGGTGATCCCCGAGATGGAGTACCTGGCCCGGCTCGGCCCGCTCTACCAGCACTTCCTCACCGATCCGATCGCCCCCGTCAACGGCCGTGTCGCCGCGCCCGCGACGCCCGGGCTGGGCATGCGCCTGGCCGGAAACCGCGTGCTCGACGCACGCCCGCTCTGACCTTCGCCGAGGAGGAACATGATCATCACCTGCCTGTCGGACTACGACGAGGAGCTGGTCCGCCGGCTCGCGGGGACCGGCGACGCCGAGATCCGGATCGCGCCTCGCACCGGCGGCCAGGCCGACGTGGCCGGGCTGGTCGCCGACGCGGACATCGTGATCGCCGACGCGGCCCGCCACTACGTGCTGGACGCCGCGGCCATCGACGCCATGCGGCGCTGCCGGTTCATCCAGCAGCCCGCCGTCGGCTACGACACCGTGGACGTCGCCAGGGCCGCCGAGCGGGGCATCCCGGTGGCCAACGCCCCCGGCTACAACGCCGCCGCCGTCGCGGACTGGACGATCATGGCGATGCTCGTCGTGCTGCGCGGCGGCCTGGCCGCCGACGCGTCCCTGCGCGGCGCCGGCTGGGCCGCCCGTCCGCTCGGCGAGGAGCTGGGGGCGCGGACCGTCGGCCTGGTCGGCATGGGCGCGGTGGCCAGGGCCGCCGCGGCGCGGCTGCGCGGGTTCGGCGCGGCCGTGGTCTTCACCGCGCGCACCCCGCGCGAGGTCGAGGGGGCTCGGCAGGTGGACTTCGGCGACCTGCTCGCCACCGCGGACGTCATCAGCCTGCACCTGCCGATCACCGCGCAGACCCGCGGCCTCATCGGCCGCGCCGAGCTGGCCGCGATGCGCGAGGGCGCGATCCTGGTCAACTCCGCGCGCGGCGGGCTGGTCGACCACGACGCGCTGGCCGAGGGACTGCGCGCGGGCCGGCCGGCGGCCGCCGCGCTGGACGTCTTCGACCCCGAGCCGCTGCCCGATGACTCCCCGCTGCGCGGGCTGGGCAACGTCTACCTCTCCCCGCATATCGCCGCGGGCACCTGGCAGGCCAGGTCCCGGGTGCGCGCCATGGTCGGGGAGAACCTGCGCAGGGTCATCGCAGGCGAGCGGCCGCTGCACGTCGTGAACGCTCATGACCAGGCCGTCCAGTCCAGCGCCGCGGCGGCCGTCCAGGACTGAGCCCGGCTGCCGAGCGCCTGCCCGGACAGCGGGTCGTAGTACTCGGCGAAGCTGAGGTCGCCGAGCTGGCGCAGGGCCTCCTCGCGGAGCCGCCCGGCCAGCTCGGCGTCACCGTGCCGCCGGGCCGCCCAGCTGAACAGCCAGGTCATCACCGGCCACTGCGGGCCGCGCCAGTACCGTCTGCGGTCGAACTGCGCCGCCGCCGGCGACGTGCTCGGCGGTACGGCGTGCCGCAGCGCCCGGTGGCCGCACCAGTCGGGCCCGAGCAGGAGTTCCCGCTGGCGGGCCAGGACGTCCGCCTCCGCGCCGCTGATCAGCGGCGCGAACCCGCTCAGCGCGGCGGAGTGCAGCAGGCGGCCGGACCGCAGGTCGCGGTCGGTGGCCAGCCCGGTCTCCGGGTCCACGGCCGCGGCGACCCCGGCGCGGAACCGGGCGGCCACCTCGCTCATCTCGGCGGCGTCGGCGCGGCGGCCGAACTCCTCGGCCAGCTCGCCGATGATCTCGGCGGTTAGCGCGAGCAACGCGGAGAAGAAGACGTCGGCGACGTGGAAGTCGATCGTCTTCCTGATCGCCTCCTCGTCGTAGCGGACGGCCACCATCTGGTCCACGAGCCAGATGTAGCGGCGGTACTCCTCGTCGGTGGGGCGCTGCCGGACCTCGCCCACGTGCCGGGTGTCGGTACGCGTGAACGGTTCCATCTCGCCCGGCATCACCCGGGAATAGGGGAAGTCCCAGCGCGGGGAGTTGTCCATGCCGGACTCCCAGCTGTGGTGGATCTCCACCAGCCCGTGGCCCTCGGGGTCGCGGCTCGCGGCCAGCCAGCGGTGCCAGGCCAGCCAGCCGGGCAGGGTGCCGGCCACGAAGTCCTCCGCCGTGCGCCGGTCGGACCCGCCGCGCCTGCGTCCTTCCTGGAGGATGCACGCCAGCGCCACGCTATGTACGGGTGGCTGACAAATTCCCGATGTCCGTAATGCCGGCGGGTCGATCGCCAGCTCGCTCCGCCAGCGCTCGGGGCCGGGGAAGTAGGCCGAGGGGCGATCGAACACGATGTGCGGGATCATCCCGCTCGGCCACTGCGCGGCCAGCAGCGACGTCATCTCCGCGACGGCCCGCGGCACCGAGAGCCGGGAGATCCCGACCGCTACGAACGCGGTGTCCCAGCTCCACTGATGTGGATAGAGGTCGGGCGAGGCGACGGTGAGATGACCGAGATCGTTGCCGCGCAGCACGGCCGCGGCGGCGTCCGCCAGAGCGGCCGTCATGGTCTGCCGTCGGTGTCGCGCGGACCAGGCGTGGGGAAAGTTACGGCGGGGGCGGGCAAGAAATCTCCCTTTTGATGCCAAGATTCTGTATGGTCGTCGAACATAATGAGGTCGATCTCGCCGGTCAAGAGCATGGCCGCACCACATGAAGGAGAATGTGGGTCCGTGACGGTCTTTCGGCACCCCGACCCCCCGGCCGCTCCACCAGGACAGGCCGCGAGCGGACCGGCCTCCCCGGGTCACCTGCTCGAACTCATCCGCACCCGCCCGGGGTGGACCCGCCAGCAGTTGCTCAGCGCCACCGGCATGTCCCGGACCACCCTGTTCGAGCGGCTGGACCAGCTCTTCCGGGCGGGCCTGGTGTACGAGTCCGGCTCCACCGGGTCGTCGGTGGGCCGCCCGGCCCAGCGGCTCAGGTTCGACGACCGCAACCGGGTCGCGCTCGTCCTGGACCTCGGCCAGGCGCACGGCCGCATCTCGATCGCCGACCTGTTCGGCCGCACGCTGCGGATGGAGACGCTGCACCTGGACATCTCCCGGCCGCCCGGCGAACTGCTGCCCAAACTCCTGGACCGCGCCGACAAGCTGCTGCGCGTGGACGAGGAGGCGCAGGTCGTCGGGATCGGCATGGGCATCCCCGGCCCGGTGGACGTGACCACCGGGCGGCTCGGCGCCAGCACCACCATGCCGGGCTGGGAGGGCTACGCGATCGAGGAGACGGTCCGCGCCCGCTGGGACGTGCCCCTGCTGATCGAGAACGACGCCCGCGCCTTCGCTCTCGGCGAGGCGTCGGCGAGCGGCGAGCGGGGGGTGCTGCTCGCCGTGAAGTACGCCACCGGGATCGGCGCCGGGATCGTCGTGGACGACCGGGTGATCGGCGGCGCGGACGGCGCGGCGGGCGACATCGGGCACATCAGGGTCACCGACGACGGCCCGCGCTGCCGCTGCGGGCGGCGCGGCTGCCTGGCCGCCTGGGCCTCCGGCAGGGCGCTGCTCGACCAGCTCGCCGGCCACGGCGTGCACACGCTTGAGGACATCGTGCTGAGCGCGAACGCCCAGCACCCCGACGTGATCGCCGCCCTGCGGGAGGGCGCGCGGCGGCTGGGACGGGTGCTGGCGACGCTGGCCGCCACGCTCAACCCGAGCACGCTGGTGCTCGGCGGCATCATCGGGCAGTTGCCGATCGTCGCCGACGAGGTCGGCCGCCGGGTCAGGGCCGACGCGATGGAACGGGCCACCCGGCGGTTACGCGTCGTCCCCGCCAGGAACGGCGACGAGAGCGCCACGCTCGGGCTCACCCTGATGGTCGCCAAGCACGTCTTCTCCCCCGAGGCCATCGACACCATGCTGGGGGTCTGAGCTCAGCGCGATGCGGCGGCCAGGCCGGCCGCCAGGCGCGCGGCCAGGCCGGTGTTCCTGCGCCCGCCGAGCCGCCGCGCCGCCGACTCCAGGGCCTCCCGGCCGCCGACCAGCACCACCCAGGACCGCGCCCTGGTCACCAGCGTGTAGAGCAGCCTGCGGCGCAGCATCGCCGAACCGGCCTCGCCCACGATCGGGGCCACCACGAAGGGGTACTCGCCGCCCTGGGAACGGTGCACGGTGATCGCGTAGGCGTGAGTGAGGTCGTCCAGCTCGCCGAAGGCGTACTCGACGTCCCGCCCGTCGTCGGTACGGATCTTCACCACGCGCTCGGGGACGTCGACCTCGGTGACCGTGGCGGTCTCGCCGTTGAAGACGCCCTTGTCGTAGTTGTTGCGGATCGGCATGACGCGGTCGCCCGGCCGGAACACCGCGGGCCCGGCCCAGTGCTCCGGCACGCCGTCCCGCGCGGGGTTGAGCCGTTCCTGCAGCCTGCGGCCGATCTCGACGCTGCCCGCCGCGCCCTTGCGCGTCGGGCACAGCACCTGGACCTGCCCCGGATCGACGCCCTGCTTGCGGGGGATCGCCTCGGTGGCCAGGTGGACCACCCGCCGGGCGACCGCGTCGGGGTCGTCCAGCTCCTCGAACCAGAACCCGCCGCCGCCCGGCGGCCTCGGCAGCCCCCCCGCCCGGATCAGGTGGGCGGCCGAGATGATGCCGCTGCCGCTCGCCTGGCGGAAGACGTGCGTCAGCCGGACGCGCGGGACCTCCGGAACCCGCAGCACGTCGTCCAGCACGTTGCCGGGGCCGATGCTGGGGAGCTGGTCGGCGTCGCCGACCAGCAGCAGGTGGCTGCCCGCCGGGACCGCCGAGGTCAGCCGGGTGGCCAGGTGCAGGTCCAGCATCGACGCCTCGTCCACCACGACCAGGTCGGCCCCGGCGGGCGAGTCCTGGAACAGGGTGCCCTCCTCCGGTTCGCCGCGGCGGGCGAGCATCCGGTGCACGGTCATCGCGGGCAACCCGGTGGCCTCCGACAGGCGTTTGGCCGCCATGCCGGTCGGCGCGGTCAGGGTCACCGTGCCGCCCATCGCCCGCACGGTCGCCGCGATCACCCGCACCGTGTGGCTCTTGCCGCAGCCCGGCCCGCCGGTGAGCACGGAGACCGTGCTGGTCAGCGCCAGGTTGACGGCCGCGCGCTGGTCGTCGTGCAGGGTCTCGTCCTCCGCGTAGGGGCGCATGGGCAGGGTGGAGCGGGCCCGGCACAGCCGGGCGAGCTGCGCGGCCAGTGCGCTCTCCCGGGCGTGCTGCTCCTTGATGTAGACCACGGCCTGCCCGGGGACGACGGGCGAGGGCTCCACGACGATCCGCTTCTCCGCGGTCAGCGCGTCGATCGCCGCGCGGACCAGCTCCTCGTCCTGCTCGACCAGCCGGGCGGCGGCGGCCAGCAGGACGGGCATCGGCATGTAACAGTGCCCGTCACGGGCCGCCGCGGCCTCCAGCCGGTCCAGCACCCCGGCCCGGATCCGGCCGCCGTCGCGCTCGGGCACCCCCGAGCGCAGCGCGATCCGGTCGGCGGTGTGGAAGGCGATCCCCCTGACCTGGCCGATCAGCCGGTAGGGGTCGCCGGTGAGGATCTGCGCCGACTCCTCGCCGTAGACCTGGTAGATCTTGGCCGCGAGCAGCGGGCTGATGCCGAGCCCCTGCAGGACGACCATCAGCGCGGCGATGGCCTTCTGCTCCGCCCAGGCGGCGACGATCTGCGCCTGCCGGGTCGCGCCGATGTTGATCACCTCGCGCAGCCGGGCCGGCTCGGTGTCGATGATCTTCAGGGTCTGCTCGCCGAAGTGGCTGACGATGGCGTGCGCCAGCCTCGGGCCGATCCCGCGGACCAGGCCGGAGCCGAGGTACAGCGTGATGGCCCGGACGGTGGAGGGCACCACCCGCTCGCACTCCTTGACCACGAGCCGGTCGCCGTGCCGCTGGTGGCGCTCCCACTCGCCCGCCAGCCGCAACGTCTCCCCGGGCTGCACTCCGGCCAGCGGCCGGCCGGAGGCCACGAACCCGGGCCGGTCGTCGGCGGTCATCCGCGCGACCGTGTATTCGTCGTCGGCCACGAACACCAGCCGCTCGACCGTCGCCTGCACAGCCGTCAGCACGGCCCACCCCGGTTTCCCGACATCACGCGTCACTCCACCGCCGGACAATACCCAAGCCGCCCGACACTCCGATTCGGCACCTGTAGACCACGTAAGGGCTATATTCTGGCTTTAGCAGTTACCGGGCTGAAGGAGGGAGTGGCGTGCGGATCTCCATCCGCGACTATGCGGCGGCCGCCGCGGTGGCGACCGAGCTGGTCAACGGGTCGTCGTCGGTGCGGGGCGCGGCCGGTGACGCGCTGCCCGATCCGGGGGCGCTGGCGGAGTTCCTGGCCGGGCACGACGTACCGCTCGACGCCCCGGGAGCGCGCAATCCCACCTCGACGGACCTGCACCAGGTCCGCCTGCTGCGCCGCGAGGTGCGCGCCGTCCTCGCGGCGGCGACCGAGGACGACGCGGTGGCGGCGGCGGGCGTGCTGGCCGGCTGGGCCGGCCTGGCCCCGGTGCTGGGGCGCGACGCGGATGGCGGGTGGCGGTGGGAGGTGCCGACCCGGGCGGGCGCCCCGCTGGTGGCCGAACTGGCCGCGCTCGTCGGCATCGGGCTGCTGGGCGTCTTGCGGACACTGGGGCACGACCGCTTCCGCGCCTGCGCCGCCCCGGGCTGCCGGGGCCTGTTCGCCGACACCAGCAGGGCCGGCCGCCGCCGCTACTGCACCCCCGACGCCTGCGGCAACCGGGTCAACGTGGCCAACCACCGCGCCAGACGTACCACCGAGGAAGGCTCCCCCCGATGAACACCCCACCAACCACCTCTCCGAGCAGGCCGCCGGACGGCACCTACGTTCAAGGCCGGCCTCGATGAACACCACAATGAATGCCTCGCCGAACGACCCGCCCAGCGGGCCGCCGCTGCCGGGCGCGATAAGGCTGCCGGACGGCTGCTGGGTTCGCGGTCGTGGCCTACGCCGGCCATCGCCGGGCGGCCCCGCGCCCGATGCCGGTCTCTATCTCGGCTCACGCCGGCTCCGCCGCCGCCACGACGACGGGCTGCGGTGGCCGCGCGAGTGGCTCGACTGGCCCGACTTCCTGCTCCCCCGCGACCCGGCCGAGGCCGTCCGGCACATCCGCGCACTGCACGACCAGGCACGCGCGGGCGCGGCGGTCGAGGTGGCCTGCGGCGGCGGAGTCGGCCGTACCGGAACCGTCATCGCCTGCCTGGCCGTCCTGTCCGGCCTGAATCCCGCCGACGCCGTCACCTGGACCCGCGAACACCACCACCCCCGCGCCATCGAGACACCATGGCAACGCCGCTGGGTACACCGCTTCCCCCACCGGCACGCCATGCCGTGACACGGTATTCGGCCCCGCGACCACCCATACGGTCGAGCCGCCATGGCGGCGCCGCCTCCCCCTGTATCCCGGCAGCGATAGCGGGCCGCGACGCGAGCAACGCCCGAAGACCGTCCACGATCGCGCCGCCGCACCAACAACACGCCACGTCATGCCACGACCATCACCCACGCGACCACCGGCGTAGTCGAGACGCCATGCCGGCGCCGCAGCCCGGCCGAGGTACCGCACCGCGACACGGGTAACGTCCCGGCGGCCGTCACGATCAAGACACTGCGACGGCACCACTCCCCGGCGCAGGCCCCCACCGCGCGTCGTCCCGTCACCCAGTCTCCGCGCGATCAAGGCCCCGTGACAGCGCTGCTCCCCGGCGCTGGTCCGGACCGGCACGTTGGGATGTTGCGGTGTCGGTCGGGGCCGTGGGGTGTCAGCCGCCGCGGGAACCTGCGGTGATGGGTACGGCGCGCATGTGGACGTTCCTGACGAACAGGGTGTCCACCGCGGCGAGTGCCCAGCGCATCCGCTGGACCGCGGTGTCCGGATAGTCGCCATAGACCGCGGCGACCTCTCCGGCGCATCCCCTGGTGCCCCCGTGCGCGCGCACCGCCGTACGGATGGCCTGGGTCGCCTCCTCCGCGCCGGGCAGGCCGGACGCGGAGAGCGGGCTGACGAACAGAGCCTCGGCCCGCGCGGCGTGGAGCAGGTCGGTTACATGGGACATGGCCGGCACTTCCCTTCCTCTCTCGGTCGCGCTGCGAAGTGCGCGCACCTTTACAGAGCCAGGACGCCGGAGCCCTGATACAGAGAAAAGGGAGCGTGTCCCAGCCGATGTACGGCGGGGATCAGGTCGCCGGGCAGAGCTGCGCCGCGAGCGCGCCGAGGGTCGGGCCGAGGGGGGCGTCGAGGGTCACCATGGCCTGGGCGTCGCCGCGCGTGGGACCTTGGTTGACGATCGCGATGGGGATGGCGAGCTCGGCGGCGTGCCGGACGAATCGGTACCCGGACATCACGGTCAGGGACGACCCGAGGACCAGGAGCAGGGCGGCGCGCCCGGTCATCGCGTAGCACTCCTGCACGCGTACGCGCGGCACGTTCTCGCCGAAGAAGATGACGTCGGGTTTGAGCACACCGCCGCAGCCGCGGCAGTCCACGATCGTGAACGACTCGATCAGGTCGTCGTCGAGGTCGGCGTCGCCGTCGGGGTTGATCTCGCCCGCCGCGGAGTCCCAGCCGAGGTTGGCGGCGGCGAGCCGCCGGTGCAGCACATGCCGCGGGCTGCGCTCGCCGCAGGACAGGCAGCGGACGCGGTCCAGGCCGCCGTGCAGCTCGACGACGTCGCTCGCGCCCGCGGCCTGGTGCAGGCCGTCCACGTTCTGGGTGATGATCCCGGCCACCAGCCCGCGGCGTTGCAGCTCGGCGACCGCCCGGTGACCGGCGTTGGGCAGGGCCCCGGTGATGTGCCGCCAGCCCAGGTGGCTGCGCGCCCAGTACCGCCTGCGGGCCGCCACGCTGCCCACGAACGTCTGGTAGGTCATCGGCCGAGCCTGCCGCTTCCGGCCGCTTTCACCGCGATAGTCGGGTATGCCGGACTCGGTGGACAGCCCGGCCCCGCTCAGGACCACGACCCCGCCGTCGGCCACCAGGTCCGTCAGGAGCCCGAACGTCGAGCCCGTTTCCGCCGCCGTCTCAATCACATCTCCATGGTGCCCGATCGCCGGGCGGGCGAACTGTCGGGGATCTCTGCTGAGATGGTCGGCCTGCGCGCCGCCGATGAGCTGGGCTGGGTGCGACCTCGAACCCCGATGGGCACGCTGTCCATGCTGTCGTTTCTCACCGACTACGGTCCGGACCAGGTCAGGCGGCTGATCATGGACTATCGGGCGCGGGCCGCCGAGCCCGGCTTCCGGCCGCGGCTCGGCCCGCCGGAGTTCGAGTCGGCCGCGCGCGCCGCCGTCACCGCCCCGGACCCATGGCAGGCCCTGCACGAAGCCCTTGAGTCGTGGCGCCCGCTGAACGACGACCACATCGCCCCGATCAGTCTGCTGGCCGACCCTCAGATAGCCCCGTTGATCACCCCGGACCTCGGCCGGCGGATCCTCAGCACCCCACGCGGAAGGGACAGAAAGCCGACTTCCGACTAAACGGAGGTGGACGTCCGCGCCGTCGCCGTCTCCACCGCGATCACGTCTTGCACCAGCTCCACCGCGAGCCGGGCGTTCTCGTCCGTGCTCAGCGTGGAGCCCGAGGTGAAGAGGCCGTTGATGATCAGCAGGATGCGGTCGGCGAGCCGCTGGGGATCGGCCGCCGTGGTGCGCCGGGCCAGCGTGCAGATCTGCTCACGTACCGCGCTGAAGTGCTCCAGCGCCGTACGGTGCACCGGATGCCCCTCCTCGGGGAACTCCGCGTAGGTGTTGCGGATCGGGCAGCCGCGAGGGCCGGGAACGCTCCTGCCGACCACCCGGACCAGCTCGACCAGTTGTTCCTCCGGCCGCTCGCCCACCTCGACCGCGGCGGCGAAGCTCCGCTCCCAACTGCCCTCGCACCGGTGCAGATAGGCGGTCACCAGCTCGTCCTTGCTGCCGAACTCCCGGTAGAGCAGTTGCTTTCCGCAACCTGCCGCGTCGATGATGCGCTGCATCCCGACGGCGTGTACGCCATAACGGTCGAACAAGTCGGTCGCGGCGTCGAGAATGCGCTCACGCACGCTGGCGGACGGTTGCCGTGCCATAAGGCGATAATAGCAGACCAATCAGTCCGGGCAGCGGCGGAAGGCCGGACGAGGCCGCCTGGCCAGGCACGCCGGAATCCCGTGGCCGCCCGTAGTTTAGCCGCCGCCGGATGGCCCGCGGCCGGACACCGGCCTAGCATCGATTCCGCATATCGCCCCGCGAGATCCACCAGGCGGCGGCCGGCGAACCGGCGAGTGGACGGAGTACCCGGAATGGCCCAGCAAGAGCGGACTTTCTCCCAGGCGGATTATGATTTCGACGCGCTGTACGCCGGACGTGCGACATTCGAGGGCTCTGATCCGGGCGCGGGGTTCATTCCCTGGGACATCGGCGAACCTCAGCCCGTGATCGTGGAGCTGGCCCGGGCGGGCGGTTTCCGGGGCAAGGTGCTCGACGCGGGCTGCGGCCTCGGCGAGAACGCGATCATGCTCGCGTCCGCCGGCCTGGAGGTGACCGGTGTGGACGGCTCGCCGAGCGCGATCGAGCAGGCCGGCCGGCGGGCCGCCGAGCACGGCGTCCGGGCGCTGTTCAAGGTGGCCGACGCGACGGAGCTGCGCGACATCGGGACCGGTTTTGAGACGGCGCTCGACAGCGGCCTCTACCACTGCCTGAACGGCGAGCAGCGCTCGGCGTACGCCGCCGCCCTGCACCGGGTGTGCCGACCGGACGCCACGCTGCACCTGTTCTGCTTCGCCGAGTCCGTCCCCGCGGGAACGCCGATCGCCCAGGAGGTCCTGGTCAGCGCGGACGACCTGCACACTCACCTGGACCGGCACTGGCGGATCGAGGAGATCACCGAGACCGCGTTCGCCACCGGGTTCACCCGTGAACTGCTCGCCGAGATGTGGAAGGCGGGCGCGCCGGACGTCGTGGCCCCGCCCGACCCGGACGGCCTGCGGGTGGACGAGCGCGGGCGGGTGCTGACGCCGATGTCGCACGTGCGCGCGCGGCGCAGGTGACCCACGGTCACAGGGCCCCCGCCTCGTACGCGGTGTAGACGGTGGGATAGATCGGCCGGAAACCCAGCTCGCGGCGGATCTTCGCGGTGTCGACGATGCCTTCCCAGGGATCGGCGGGCCCCTGGTCCACCGCCGGGCCGGTGCCCGGTTCGGTGACCGATTCGCCGTTGAGCTCCCGGAGTTCCAGGTGGGTGACGGGCGCGTCGTCGGCCACGTTGTACGTCCGCCCGTCCACCCCCTCGGCCCGCACGGCCCGTAGGAGAGCCTGACCGACGTCGGCGTGGTGGACCAGGTGCAGCCGCTTGTGCGCCGGCCAGTCCCGGGCCCAGGCCAGCGACTCGGCCAGGTGCGGATCGCCCTCGCCGTACACGAACGCCAGGCGTACGATGCGCACCGGCAGCCCCTCCGTCCGATGGAGCCGCAACAGCGCCTCCTCCGCGGCCACCTTGCTCGTCGTGTAGGCCCAGGCGGGCGGCGCCGGCTCGTCGGCCTCCCGGGCGGGCCGGCCTCGGCCGGGACCGTACACGAGGGTGGTGCCGGCGCTGACGAAACGCGACACGCCCGCGCGAAGGGCGGCCTCGGCCAGCTCGATGGTCGCGGTGCGGTTGACCGCGACCGCCTCCTCGTCACCGACCTCGCGGAACGCCGCGCCGAGATGGACGACCGCGGCCACCCCCTTGAGCGCGCCGGCGAGCGCGCCGCCGTCACGCAGGTCGCCGATGACGACCTCGGCGCCGAGCCGGGCGAGCGGCTCGGCGCGCACCGGGTCGCGGGCCAGGACGCGGACCGGCTCGGCCCGCCGGAGCAGGCGGGGAACGAACCGGCTGCCGACGCGACCGGTCGCGCCGGTCACCAGGATGGTCATGGGAACTCCTGAAACGGGGCCACTATAAAATGGGCCGGCATCCGGTCCGCCGCGGTCGGAAAATGCTTCAGAACGCTACCAGGGCCAGCGCCAGCCGTCGTTGTCGGGAACCACCCAATAATGGTCGAGCACGACCTTCGCAAAGTACCAGCGATCGCCTCTGCGGACGTACTCGTCGGAAAACTGGCCGATACTGCTGAACGCCATGCTGTCCTTGTTGAACCTGATCTGCTCTTCAAAGAAGCACACGCCTGTGGCGGTCTCCCCGTCAAGAACGCGAACCTGGTGCCCGTGGACGAAGTTCTTCAGTGCGATGGCGGTGGCGTTGCGCATGTCCCGGATCTGCTCCAGCAGCCGGCCATAGTAGTCCCTGACCTCCTTGCTCCCGTGGGCCTGGCCGTATTCGCCATAGTCGAGGTGCGCCTCGTCGGTGAACAGCGCGGCAAGGGCGTCCCATTCTTCGTTGTTGAGACAGCGATGGAACTCAGCTCGCAGGCTGGTGAGATCGCGGACGGCCTCCAGTTCCGCAACGCGTTTCGTGAGCTGCTTCAGTGTGCCGGCCGCATCCACATCGTCTAACATCCTGCTACCTTTCGGATCAATGCCGCCCGGCGATGGACGGACGCGATCGCGGCGCGCGCGCGGCGCGGCCGGTGACATGCCAACGGTCGCAAGCGGGTGTGGTGGCCGCAAGGGTTCCCGCCCTGTTCTGTGGTACAGCCGAAGGACCGGCCGCCGCCCTCGCGGTCAGGTGCCGACGGCGCGGGCGGCGGTCTCCGGGGCAGATTCCCGTGCATTTCGGATACCAGGCCCGAAACCTCGGACCGATCCGTCCCAAGCGGCCGCCTCACCTTGACATGCCTTCGCAACCGTACGGATAATTCGACTGCGGACCGATCGGTCCAGGGCCGTACGAGCCGGCCGAGATGCCGGCGGAAGTCGCTGCGGCGGTCCGCGCCGCCCATCCCTTCTCTCGTTCCCGGCCGACCAGGAGTGCCGTGTGACTACAGAAACGACATCCGCCCAGCCCGATTCCGAAGTGGTGTATCCACGCCGCTGGGCCGCGCTGGTCGTCCTCCTTGTGGCCTTCATGCTGGATTTGCTGAGCGTCACCATCGTCAATGTCGGCCTGTCCGCGATCCAGCGCGATCTCGGCGCCAGTCCGACCGATTTGGAGTGGATATCCGCCGCCTACCTGCTCTCCTTCGCCGTCGCATTGATCACCGCCGCCAGGCTGGGTGACCTGCGCGGCCGGAAGCTGGTTTTCATACTCGGAATCGTCGCCTTCGCGGTGGTCAGCGTATGGTGTGGAATCGCGCGCAGCCCGGGCGAGCTGATCGCCGCGCGGGTGCTTCAGGGATTGGCGGCCGCCGCGATCGCCCCTCAGGTGATGAGCATTCTCTACACGATTTTCACCGGCCGGGAGCGCGCCACGGTCTTCGGGACCTTCGGTCTGGTCTCCGGGATCACGCAGGCCGGTGGGCTGATCCTCGGCGGGGTACTGATCACCGCGGACGTCGCCGGGCTCGGCTGGCGCATGATCTTCCTGGTCACCGTTCCGGTGGCGATCGTGCTGATCCCTCTCGCGATCTGGCTGGTCCCGGAGAGCCGCGCGGCCGGCGGCGCCCGGCCCAGATGGGGCGCCACCGGCGTGCTCGTCGTCGGGCTCGTCGCGATCGTGTTCCCGCTGCTGGAAGGCCGTACCTACGGCTGGCCCGCGTGGTGCTGGCTCCTGCTCGCCGCCGGTGTCCTGGCGGTGGTGGGGCTGGCGATCGTCGAGCAGCGCGATCCGCGGCGGCGGGCGGGCGCCCTGCTGCCCGTGGCCCTGTTCCGCAACCGGACCGGCGCCGGCGGGCTGCTCGTGCTGCTGCTCTCGTTCTCCGGTTTCAGCGGCATCATGATGATCATCCCGCTGTGGTTGCAGGACGGGCAGCGCTACTCGGCGCTGAGCGCGGGCCTGGTCTCGATCGCGTTCGCCGCCGGCGGGCTGGTCATGGCGATGCCGACCGGGCGGCTCACGGTACGGTTCGGGCGGTTCATCGTGCTCGCCGGGTGCCTGCTTTCCGTGGTGGGCGGGCTCATGCTGCTCGTCGCCGTACAGGCCGGCTCGCCGGTCAACGCCTGGTCGCTGGTGCCGGGCCTGTTCGCGCTCGGCGTCGGGATGACCCTGGTCATGCCGCCGCTGACCACCCTGTTCCTGTCGGCCGTGCCGCCCGAGTACGCCGGATCGGCCTCCGGTGTCTGGACCACCGGCCAGCAGTTCGGCAGCGCGCTCGGCGTCGCGGCGTTCAGCACGCTGTTCTTCACCGTCCTTGAGGGTGCCCGGGACTACCAGGGGGCGTTCACCACGAGCATGATCGCGGTGATGGCGGCCCTGGTGGTCAGCGCGGGACTGTGCTTCACCCTCGCGCCGAACAGGCGGCACGCCCAGTAGCCGCTCCCCCCGTGATCCGGCGCGAGGACGGGTGCCTGGCTCAGGTCGTATCCGAGTTCGACCGGGCCAGGCATTCGTCCGCGAACGCGAGCACGCCGAGGTGGTAGTCGCGGGCGGCGTAGCCGAGGCTGATGTTGTGCCCGGCGCCGGCCAGGTGCTCGGTACGCACGAAGGGAGCGGCCAGCCGGGCCGTCATGGCCTCGACGGTCGCCGGGTCGCAGCGCCACCAGCGTTCGTGCTCGGCGAAGGTGAACCGCACCGGAACCCGGACCTCACGGGCCACCTCCGGATACCGGCGCGGCCACTCCGGTATCTCCGCCGCCTCCCGGGGCGGGACCGGCGCGGCGAGCCGCATCGCGTGCTGGAAGGTCCTCGGCGGGTACAGGCGCAGCGGACCCCAGCTCAGGGATCGGGTACGCCGCCCGTTCACCTCGCCGCGCAGGTCACGGTCCACGGCCCAGCGGTCGCTGATCCCCGAGACGTCCACGCCCAGCAGCGCCGCCTCGCCGCTCCAGCCCGCCGCGACCGCGAGCGCGACCTTGCCGCCCAGGGAGTGACCGACGATGACGAAGCCCGCTCCGATGGGGTGGCGGCCGTGGTAGCCGGTGAGGGCCTGCCGGACATGGTTCGCCTGTTCGGCCAGTTCCAGCCCGTCGGGCACCGTGGCCGCGGAAAGGCCGTACCCCGGCCGGTCCAGCGCGAGCGCGGCGTGACCGCGCGAGGCCGCGAGGCTGAGCAACGAGGCGGCCGGGTCGGCGGTGCCGTGGAAGTACCCCGCGCGCATACCGGCGCCGTGCAGGGCGACGATCACGGCCCTTGGCGGGCCGGGCGGCAGCGCGAGCAGCCCGGAGAGCCGCAGCCCGGCCGCGTCCACCTCCACGGGACGGACCTGCGCGCCGGATGGGACGCCCCGCGCCTGCGGGGACGAAAAAGACAGCGTCATGACGTCCTAGTCGTTGATCCGGCAGATGACGGCGCCGGCGGAGACGGCCACGCCGACCGCGGCGGACAGGCCGCTGACGGTGCCGGAGCGGTGCGCGTTGATGGGCTGTTCCATCTTCATCGCCTCCAGGACCACGACGGGCTGCCCGGCCTGCACCGGTTCTCCGTCCGCCACGGCGACCTTGACGATCGTGCCCTGCATGGGGGCGAGCAGAGCGTCGCCGGACAGCGCCGAGCGGGACCTCTTCACCGCCCTGGGCCTGCCGCGCGCACCGTCGTCGCCGATGGACGTGGCGGGCTCGCCGCTCAGCGCGGGCAGCGAGATCTCCACCCGTCTGCCGCCGACCTCGACGACCACGATCTCGCGTTCGGCCGGCTGCTCCCGGCCGAAGGCGTCCGGCTCCTCGTAGGGGGCGATCCGGTTGTCGAACTCCGTCTCGATCCAGCGGGTGTGCACGCTGAACGGCGTGGCGTCGTCGGCGGGTACGAAGGCGGGGTCCTCCAGTACCGCCCGGTGGAAGGGCAGCACCGTGGGCATCCCGCCGACCTCGAACTCCGCCAGCGCGCGGCGGGCCCGGTCGATGGCCTGGCGGCGGGTCGCCCCGGTCACGACCAGCTTGGCGATCATCGAGTCGAACGCCTGCGGAATGGTCTGGCCCTGCGCGCACCCGGCGTCCACGCGCACCCCCGGCCCGGAGGGGGGCTGCCAGCGGGTGAGGGTGCCGACCTGGGGCAGGAAGTCCCGCCCCGGGTCCTCGGCGTTGATCCGGAATTCGAGCGAGTGCCCGCGCGGCACCGGGTCCCCGTAGCCCAGGGCCTGTCCGTCGGCGATGCGGAACTGCTCGCGGACCAGGTCGATCCCGGTCACCTCCTCGGTGACCGGATGCTCGACCTGCAAACGGGTGTTGACCTCCAAGAACGAGATCGTGCCGTCCCGGCCGACCAGGAACTCGCACGTCCCCGCCCCCACGTACCCGGCCTCGGCCAAGATCGCCTTGGAGGAGGAGTGGAGCAGCTCCAGTTGAGGCTGGGTCAGGTACGGGGCGGGGGCCTCCTCGATCAGCTTCTGGTGCCTGCGCTGGAGGGAGCAGTCGCGGGTGGACACCACCACGACGTTGCCGTGGGCGTCGGCCAGGCACTGGGTCTCCACGTGCCGGGGGCGGTCCAGGTACCGCTCGACGAAGCACTCGCCCCGCCCGAAGGAGGCGACCGCCTCGCGCACCGCCGACTCGAACAGGTCGGGCACCTCCGCGAGGGTCCGGGCGACCTTCAGCCCGCGGCCGCCGCCGCCGAACGCCGCCTTGATCGCGATCGGCAGGCCGTGATCGCGGGCGAAGGCCACCACTTCGTCGGCCGAGGTGACCGGGTCGGCGGTCCCGGCCACCAGGGGCGCGCCGACCTTCTGCGCGATGTGCCGGGCGGCCACCTTGTCGCCCAGCGCGGTGATCGCCCGGGGCGGCGGGCCGATCCAGGTCAACCCCGCCTCGATCACCGCCGCGGCGAACTCGGCGTTCTCGGCCAGGAACCCGTATCCGGGGTGCACCGCGTCGGCGCCCGCCTGCCGGGCCACGTCGAGCAGCTTGCCGATGGCCAGGTACGACTCGGCGGCCGTCTGCCCGCCCAGCGCGTACGCCTCGTCGGCCAGCCGGGCGTGCGGCGCGTCGAGGTCCGGCTCGGCGTACACCGCCACACTGGCCAGTCCGGCGTCACGACACGCGCGGGCGATTCGGACCGCGATCTCCCCGCGGTTGGCGATCAGGACCTTGCGCACGTGAAACCGCCCTCCCTGCGTTTCGGTGAAGTGGTGGCCGGAGCCGGCGAAGCGGTGGCCGGAGTTGCTTCCTCAGCGCCGCGCGAGGAGATCCTCGGTGATGCGATGCAGGCGCGTCGCGGCCGCGGGGTCGAACGACCAGCCGTCCAGGCCGATGAACCGGTCCTCCCACAGGGCGGTGAGCGGTTCGGCCGGCGGGCCGTCGATGACGGCCACGATCGGGATGATGGACTCCTCCGCCGACTTCGTGGCGCCCTTCTTCATCTCCTCGACCTGTGCCGCCGTCTCGGGGTCGAACTCGCCCGCGAGGCCGGTGCGCGTGCCGCCGGGGAACTGCAGCACGTAACGAATCCCCCGGTCACCGTGCGCGGCGGCCCAGGCGACACCGAGCAGATCGTTGAGCTTGCCGCCCTGGAACATCGCCTCCCAGCCGTCGTAGCCCCGCGTCAGTTCGACGTCGTCCCAGTGGACCCGGCCGGCCGATATTCCGGGGCCGGCGACATTGACGACCGCCGACGTCCCGGCCTTCTGCATCGGTCCCACCAGGCCGTGGCTGAGCAGGAACCGGCTCAGGTAGTACAGCGCGAACTGGTGCTCGAAGCCCTCGGCGGTGACCCGGCGGTAGGAGCGGAAGAACCGTGCACACAGGACCAGGGCGTCCACGGTCGGGAATATTTCGCCGACCTCGCGAAGAACCCGCTCGTTCTCGCTGACCAGGCTGAGATCGGCCGCTATGAAGAAAACCCGCTTACCGGCCTCCTTCTTCTCCGACTC
Organism: Spongiactinospora gelatinilytica; assembly: GCF_003236385.1. Lineage (GTDB taxonomy): Bacteria > Actinomycetota > Actinomycetes > Streptosporangiales > Streptosporangiaceae > Spongiactinospora > Spongiactinospora gelatinilytica. Next base: position 21,989 of record NZ_POUA01000005.1, on the reverse strand, counting down.
TTCGATGAAGCGGGCGCCCTTCGCCGGGTCCGGGGCGACGATGAGGACGTTGTCCCCGCGATCGCGACAGGCACGGGCCAGGGCCAGCCCGATACCGGACGTCCCGCCCGTTATGACAATGTTCTTCACGGAAATCCCTTCGGCCGCCAAGACGGGGGTCCAGCCCCCGCCGGCGTTCTGCCGCTAGTGGGTAAAAGTGGTGGTCACAGCAATTCTCGCAGAGCTTTCAGGGCCACCGCAAGGGATACGGACCGTTCGGTCCGTGACCTGTGGCGGAGCCGTAGGGACGCTGGGCTCAGGGAGCGCATAGGGTTCAAGAATGGAATGCCGGAGCCGATCAAATAGGGGGCCGATGGTGGAGCGACATAATTCGATCACGTTAGTCGGCGAGACGGGCCGGAGCATAGGGGCCGGGCCGGCGCAAGAGCCCGGCGGGCCGGATTGTCATCCGGCCGCCGACAACCGGCAAAGCGGAGATGACACGGCGGGCACGGCGGAGGCCGGCGGTTCCGCCGGCCCCGCCGAGCAGCCGCCCGGCGGGGCCGATCGGGGCGCTCGGCACCATGGACGCAACGGCGCATCAGGCCGCCTGCGGCCGCGAACCCTATGGTCAGAGGCGGCCCGCCGGGAACCCCGGCCCGGGTTCGACGCCAATGGCGAGGACCGGATCGCGGTCCAGGCGGGCGGCCGGAACAGGGGCGCCGGTCCGTGACGCCGACGCGACCGGCCCATGTTCCATGGCGCCGGTCACGTTCGTCCGGGGAGACCTGCCGGGAAGGTGACCGGAGAGGCGGCGGACACCCACGTCTCGACGCAACGGGCCCGCGCGTGCGCGATGGCGAAAGGCGGCCGGACATGCGCCGCCCCGATGCCGTCGCGAAGCCCCCACGGTGGATTCGGCGCTCCGATCGAGCAGCCCTCCGCACCGCCGTCAAGTGACGAACATCACTTATTCTGGCCGTGTGCGGGCCGCCCTTACGGCCCTTGATTATTTCGGCACAGTAGATAGACTACTAATTTAGTGGGGATCTCGTCGCAGGCTTCCTCAGGCCGGCCCTCGGCTCATTCGGAGCGCGGGACGGCGACGTACGGGGGTTAGGAATTCCGACTGGTGGGCGGCGCTCACTTCATCGCCTCTCCAAGTGGGCGGCCCGCGTCCTGTCATCTAACTTGTTGATCATGGACCACGCCAGGAGATGAATCCCTCTACCGCGTGTGAGCCTTTTCAATGATCAGACGCGCCCACCCGCCCTGGACCGTCCTGGGCCCCCGTCTCCAATGGTCGCATCGCGTTGAGCTAGTTGATGGGGACACTAAAACATGATCGGAAGGAACCAAGGAACAACAGCCGCAATCGTGAAACACGAGGACGGGCGCGGGAAACGACAGCTTTCCGGCTCTGGGCTCCACGGGAACGTCGGCCACGCAGGTGGCGTGGCCGGTCGCGGTGAGTTGGTGACCGGCTACACGCCGGGGGTCGCCTTCCCGAATGGCGGCTCGATCTGCCGGACGATGTGCGAGGCGGCGCGGCGCGTCGAGATAGCCGCTCTCGGCCGGCGCATGCGCGGCGCCGTACTCGACGAGGTGGAGAGCGCCTGGAACGCGCGCGAGCCGCACCGGGCGGCGGAGGCCATGTGGCTCACCTTGCTGGCCCTCTTCTACACCGGTGACCTCGACTCGGTGACCGACTACTGTGAAGAGCTGTCCCGCGATCAGGAGTGGACGCGCTCGCCGCTGCGCCGGGGGTTGCTGCTCATGATGCGGGCCCGCGTCGGCCTGGAGACCCGGGCGATGGGCCTGGCCGCGGAGATGTTCAGGTCGCTGCTCGCCGAGATGGGCGCGGGGCCGCTCCGGACCCTGGCGGTCGCCTGGCTGACCGAGGCGCTGGTGTGCGTCGGGGAGTTCGACCAGGCGCACGAGGTGCTGTTCGCCAACGGGCTCACCGGCCGGCTGAACAGCGGGCCGGCCGAGCGCGCGCACATCCTGGCCGCCCGGGGCAACCTGCGCCTTGCCACGGGCCAGTTCCAGCTCGGCGTCGATGACTTCATGGAGTGCGGCCGGCTGCTGAAGTCGCTCAACGTCGCCAACCCCGCGGTGATCCCGTGGCGGTCCAGGGCCGCGCTGGGGGCGCTGGCGGTACACCACCGCGACCTGGCACGCGTCCTGGCCGAAGAGGAACTCGCCGCGGCCCGGCGGTGGGGTTCGCCGCGCTCCATCGGCGTCGCGCTGCACGCCCTCGCCCTGGCGCGCCGGGACGAGGCGTCCACGGCCATGCTGGAGGAGGCCGTGGAGCTGTTGTACCTGGCCCAGGCGGGGGCCGCGTTGATCCAGGCGCTGTACGACCTCGGCGCGCTGCGAATTCAGCAGGGCAACGTGACCGGCGGACGGACCGGCCTGACCGCCGCGGCCGCGGTCGCGCGCGGGTGCGGCAACGCGTACTGGGTGACCCGGACCGACGCGGCGCTGGCCAGGTCCGGTGAGGGCCACGCCTCCCAGGCCCTCACTCCCCAGGAGGCGAGGGTCGCCAACCTGGCCCGCGCCGGGTACAGCAACCGCAAGATCGCCGAGACGTTGTTCCTGGCCGTCCGCACGGTCGAGTTCCATCTGTCCAGCGTCTACCGCAAACTCGGCATTTCCGGACGGGCCGAACTCTCCATGGCACTGAGTCTCACCGTCTCCTAAGTCAGCTCCATCTGAATATCGGCCCGAAAAGGCTCCATCCGCCCATTGCGGCGGATGGAGCCTTCGGCTGCCCGCAGGTGAATGCTTGCGGCCCTACCGTAGTTTGTCTCACGGCCCCTTGTGGCCTCTGCGGGCGCATGCCAGAGTCAAAGCATTGATTCGGGAACACACCGATAAATCCCTTTGTCGCGGCAATAGAGGTTTCCCATGCTCCAGCAGAACACGACCAAGCGGCTCGGCTATTGGCTGCTGCACCTGCACCGGCTCTTCGACGCCGCCACCGGCTCCGCGCTGGCGGGTGAGCGGCTGAGCCGCAGGCAGTGGCAGGTCCTGCACGCACTCGGCATCGGCGTGGACACGGTCGCCGCAGTGGACGACGCTTTCGACCCTTTCCTGGCCGCCGATGGTGAAAAATCGTACCGGCCGATCATCGACGAATTCGTCACGCGCGGATGGGTCGCCGTCGCCGGTGAGACGTACACGCTCACCGAGGCCGGCGCGGCGGCGCACGAACGGGCCGAGGCGATCGTGAACGCGCACGCCGCCGAATCGCTCGCCGGAATCAGCGAAAGCGAATTCCTGGCCGCCAACGACGTACTGGAACGGATCGCCCGCAACATCCAGGGCGAGTAACTCCGCGCCGTACCCGTGACAGTTTCCACGAAACGCTCAGCCGCCGTCCCAGGAGGTTCGCATGGACGCTTCCGTAATCGTCGTCGGCGCAGGACCGGCCGGGCTGATGCTGGCCGGAGAGCTCCGCCTGGCCGGTATCGACGTCATCGTGCTGGACCGGCTGGGCGAGCGCTCCGGGCAGTCCCGCGCCATCGGGTTCACCATCCGCACCATGGAGGTGTTCGACCAGCGGGGGCTGCTGCCACGGTTCAGGGACCTCCAGACCAGCCACGCCGGGCACTTCGGCGGTCTCCCCCTGGACCTCGGGCTGCTCGGCTCGGCGCACGGCGCGGCCCGCAACGTGCCGCAGAACACCACCGAGGAGGTGCTGGAGGGCTGGGCCCTCCAGTTGGGCGCCGACATCCGGCGCGGCCTGGAGTGCACCGGCTTCGTGGAGGACCGGGCCGGGGTGACCGTCACCCTGCGCGACGGCGGGGCCCTGCGCTGCCGGTACCTGGTCGGCTGTGACGGCGGGCAGAGCACGGTGCGCAGGGTGGGCGGATTCGACTTTCCCGGGACGTCCGCCACCACCGAACTCTTCCTCGCCGACATCCGCGGCCTTGAGCTGGAGCCGCGCACGGCCGGGGCACAGACCTCGACCGGCATGGCGATGGTGGCCCGGCTGGCCGGCGGTGTGCACCGGATCATCGTCGGCGAGCGGGGGACCCCGCCGCGGACGCGGACCGGCCCGCCGGAGTTCACCGAGGTGGCCGATGTCTGGAAACGCGTGGCGGGGTCGGACATCTCCACGGCGGAGCCGGTGTGGGTCAGCGCGTTCAGCGACGCCGCCCGCCAGGTCACCGAATACCGGCGGGGGCGGGTACTGCTGGCCGGAGACGCGGCCCACGTCCATCTGCCGGCCGGTGGGCAGGGCATGAACACCGGCATTCAGGATTCGGTGAACCTGGGCTGGAAGCTGGCCTCCGTGGTACGGGGGCGGGCCCCCGAATCGCTGCTGGACAGCTACCACACCGAGCGGCACGCGGTCGGCCGCGCGCTTTTGGCCAACACCCGCGCGCAGGGCGCGCTGCTGCTCGGCGGCGACGAGGCAGCGCCGCTCCGCGACGTCCTGGGCGAGCTGATCGGCGGCGCCGAGGCCCAGCGCCTGCTCGCCGCCCGCGTCAGCGGCCTGGACATCACCTACGACGTCGGCCGCGGCAGGCACCCCCTGCTGGGCGCGCGCATGCCGCACCCGGGCCTGGAGCACGCCGGCCGCGGCACCGCGGGCGGCGAGCTGTTGCGCACCGGCCGGGGCGTGCTGCTCGACCTGACCGGCAACCGGGTCCTGCGCCGGCGCGCCCGCCCGTGGGCCGACCGGGTCGACATCGTGACGGCCACTCCGCACGCGGACGACGCGGAGGGCCCGCTGGCCGGCACCACCGCGCTGCTGCTGCGGCCCGACGGCCATGTCGCCTGGGCCGCCCCTGGAACCGATGACGATCTGCGCGCCGCTCTGGGCCGCTGGTTCGGGCCGAGCCGATAACGATCGAGAAGAGGAACGATGCACAGCACACTGATAGTCGCGAAGATGGCCGCCTCCTCCGCGGACAAGGTGTCCGAGCTCTTCGCCGACTTCGACCGGACCGACATGCCGGGCCGGATGGGGACCCGGCGGCGGCAGCTCTTCGAGTTCAACGGCCTGTACTTCCACCTCCAGGACTTCGACGAGGACAACGGCGGCGCGCTGATCGAAGAGGCGAAGACCGACCCGCGGTTCGTCCGGATCAGCGAGGACCTCAAGCCGTACATCGCCGCCTACGACCCTGCGACCTGGCGCTCCCCCAAGGACGCCATGGCCCGCCGGTTCTACGCCTGGAGCGCGGGATGAGCGGCCCGCCCTCCCGCCGTCCGGTGATCACCGGCGTCGGGGTGACCGCGCCGGGCGGCCAGGACGTCAAGGAGTTCTGGAAGCTGCTCACGGACGGGCGTACCGCCACGCGCCGGATCTCCTTCTTCGACCCGTCGCCCTTTCGCTCACAGGTCGCGGCCGAGGCCGACTTCGACGCCGAGCTGTCCGGGCTGACCCCTCAGGAGATCCGGCGGATGGACCGCGCGGCGCAGTTCGCCGTGGTCACCGCACGCGAGGCGGTGGCCGACAGCGGGCTCGACTTCGCGGCGCTGCCGCCCCACCGCATGGGCGTGACCGTGGGCAGCGCGGTGGGCGCGACCATGGGGCTGGACCAGGAGTACCGGACCGTCAGTGACGGCGGCCGGCTGGACCTGGTCGACCACACCTACGCGGTGCCGCACCTCTACAACTACATGGTGCCCAGCTCGTTCGCGACCGAGGTCGCCTGGGCCGTGGGCGCGGAGGGGCCCACCACGGTGATCTCCACCGGCTGCACCTCCGGGCTGGACGCGATCGGCTACGCCGCCGACCTCATCCGGGAGGGCTCGGCCGACGTACTGGTGGCCGGGGCGACCGACGCGCCCATCTCCCCCATCACGCTGGCCTGCTTCGACGCGATCAAGGCGACGACCCCGCGCAACGACGACCCCGAGCACGCCTCCCGCCCGTTCGACGCCAGCCGCAACGGGTTCGTGCTGGGCGAGGGGGCGGCCATGTTCGTGCTGGAGGACCTGGCGAGCGCCCTGGCGCGCGGAGCGAGGATCTACGCCGAGGTGGCCGGGTTCGCGACGCGGTCCAACGCCTTCCACATGACCGGGCTCCGGCCGGACGGCAGGGAGATGGCCGAGGCCATCCGCGTCGCGCTGGAGGCCGCCCGGCTCGCGCCCGAGGACATCGACTACATCAACGCGCACGGCTCGGGCACCAAGCAGAACGACCGGCACGAGACCGCCGCGTTCAAGCGCAGCCTCGGCGAGCACGCCTACCGCACGCCGGTCAGCTCCATCAAGTCGATGGTCGGGCATTCGCTGGGCGCCATCGGATCGATCGAGATCGCCGCCTCCATCCTGGCGATGACGCACAACGTGGTGCCGCCGACGGCCAATCTGCACCGGCCGGACCCCGAGTGCGACCTGGACTACGTGCCGCTGACCGCCAGGGAGCTGCCGGTGGACGCGGTGTTGTCGGTCGGCAGCGGGTTCGGCGGGTTCCAGAGCGCGATCGTGCTGGCGCCACCCGGGCGGAGCGGCACATGACCACCGCGACCTGGGTCACCGGGCTCGGCGTGGCGGCTCCGACCGGGCTGTCGTTGGCCGAGTACTGGGCGGCCACGCTGGCCGGGCGCGGCGCCATCGGGCCGGTGACCCGTTTCGACGCATCCTCCTATCCGGCCCGGCTGGCGGGTGAGATCACCGGTTTCGTCGCCGAGGACCACCTTCCCAGCAGGCTGCTGCCGCAGACCGACCGGATGACGCGGCTCGCGCTGGCCACCGCCGACCGGGCGTTCGCCGACGCGGGCGTGAATCCGGCGGACCTGCCGGAGTTCGACGTCGGGGTCATCACGGCGAGCCACTCCGGCGGGTTCGAGTTCGGGCAGAACGAGCTGCGCGCGCTGTGGAGCAAGGGCGGCCAGTACGTCAGCGCCTACCAGTCCTTCGCCTGGTTCTACGCGGTCAACAGCGGCCAGATCTCCATCCGCCACGGGCTGCGCGGACCGAGCAGCGTCGTGGTCAGCGACCAGGCGGGCGGCCTCGACGCGGTCGCGCAGGCGCGCCGGCAGATCCGCAAGGGGACCGCCATGGTGATCAGCGGCGCGGTCGACGCCTCGATCTGCCCGTGGGGGTGGGTCGCCCAGCTCACCGGCGGCCGGCTCAGCACCAGGGACGACGCCGAGCGGGCGTACCTGCCGTTCGACGACGACGCGACCGGGCACGTCCCCGGCGAGGGCGGCGCGCTGCTGGTACTGGAGGACGCCGGGCACGCCCGCGCCCGCGGCGCGCGGGTCTACGGCGAGATCGCCGGGTACGCGGCCACCACCGATCCCCGGCGGGACAGCGGCCGGGAACCGACTTTGCAGGCCGCCATCGAGGGGGCGCTCGCCGACTCCGGGGTGGAGCCCGCGGACATCGGGGCGGTCTTCGCCGACGCCGCCGCCATCCCGGAACTCGACCGGGTCGAGGCGGAGGCCATCGCCAAGGTGTTCGGGCCGTCCGCCGTGCCGGTGACCGCCCCGAAGACGATGACCGGCCGCCTGTACTCCGGGGCCGCCCCGCTGGACCTCGCCGCCGCGTGCCTGGCCATGCGCGACGGGGTCATCCCACCCACGGTCAACACCCGGCCCTCCCCCGCCTACGACCTCGACCTGGTCACCGGCGCCCCGCGGGCGGCGGCGCTGCGCCACGTCCTGGTCATCGCGCGCGGCCACGGCGGGCTCAACTCCGCCATGGTCGTGCGGGCCGTCGATCCCTCCGCCGCGGCGGACCACTGACGAGACGAAAGGACCGCACATGCCCGGAAACCAGTTCACGCTGGACGATCTCAAGACCGTCCTGCGCCAGGCGGCCGGCACGGACGAGGGCGTCGACCTCGACGGGGACATCATCGACACCTCGTTCGACGACCTCGGATACGAGTCCCTGGCGCTGCTGGAGACCGCCAGCCGCATCGAACGCCACCACGGGATCAGCCTGGACGAGGACGCGCTCGGGGAGGCCCAGACCCCCCGTGAGCTGATCGACCTCGTCAACACCCACCTGCCCGCCGCGTGAACGCACCCGCCGAGGAGCCTTGATGTCCGTCAACACCGCAACCATCACGCAAGCCGCCGGCCGGGTCGCCCTGGTCACCGGCGGCACCAGCGGAATCGGCCTGGCCAGTGCCCGGCTGCTCGCGAGCCAGGGCCACCGGGTGTTCATCTGCGCGCGCGGCGAGGAGGCGCTCGCCGACTCCGTCAAGGCCCTCCAGAACGAGGGGTTCGACGTGGACGGCACCGTGGCCGACGTGCGGTCCAAGGAGGACGTCGCCCGCCTCGTGCAGGCCGCGGTGACCCGGTTCGACACCATCGACGTCCTGGTCAACAACGCCGGCCGCAGCGGCGGCGGAGTGACCGCCGACATCGGCGACCCCCTGTGGGACGACGTCATCGCCACCAACCTGACCAGCGTGTTCGTGGTGACCCGCGAGGTGCTGAACGCCGGTGGGATGCGGCGGAAGTCCCGCGGCCGGATCATCAACATCGCCTCCACGGCGGGCAAGCAGGGCGTGGTGCTGGGGGCGCCGTACTCGGCCTCCAAGCACGGCGTCGTCGGTTTCACCAAGGCGCTGGGCAACGAGCTGGCGCCGACCGGGATCACGGTCAACGCGATCTGCCCGGGTTACGTCGAGACCCCGATGGCGCAGCGGGTCCGGCAGGGCTACGCCGACGCCTACTCCACCACCGAAGAGGCGATCCTGGAGCGCTTCCAGGCCAAGATCCCGCTCGGCCGCTACTCCACCCCTCAGGAGGTGGCGGGCCTGGTCGGCTACCTCGCCTCCGACACCGCGGCCTCCATCACCGCGCAGGCGCTCAACGTCTGCGGCGGGCTGGGCAACTTCTGAGAGGAGCACGACAGTGTCGCAACAGCCGGGACGAGAGGTCGAGCACGAGGTCACGGTGCGGGCCGGCGCCGAGGAGGTCTACCGCCTGCTCGCCGAGGTCGAGAACTGGCCGCGCCTGTTCCCGCCCTCGGTCCACGTGGAGTACCTGGAGCGCGGCGAACGCGAGGAGCGCATCCGGATCTGGGCCACCGCCAACGGGGAGGCCAAGAGCTGGACCTCGCGCCGCAGGCTCTTCCCGCAGGACAAGCGCATCGACTTCTGGCAGGAGGTCTCCTCGCCCCCCGTGGCGGAGATGACCGGCGCCTGGCTCATCGAGCCGGCGGGCCCGCAGGAGACCAGGCTGCGCCTGCTGCACCGGTACCGGGCCATCGACGACGACCCCGAGGGGCTGGCCTGGATCGACCAGGCCGTCGACCGCAACAGCAGCGAGGAACTTCCCGCGGTCAAGGCCGCGCTGGAGGAGGCGGCCGGGGAAGACCCGCTCACGCTGTCGTTCGTCGACTCCGTCGAGGTCGCCGGCTCGGCCAAGGACCTCTACGACTTCGTCAACGAGGCCGGCCGGTGGCGGGAGCGGCTGCCGCACGTCGCCACCGTGCGGCTCACCGAGGACACCCCGGGACTTCAGGTGCTGCGGATGGACACCCTCACCAAGGACGGTTCCTCGCACACCACCGAGTCGGTCCGGGTGTGCTTCCCCCACCACCGCATCGTCTACAAGCAGACCACGCTGCCGGCCCTGATGAGGCTGCACACGGGCTACTGGGAGTTCGAGGAGACGGGCGACGGCGCCGCCAGGGCCAGTTCCCAGCACACCGTCGTGATCGACCCGAAGCGGATCACCGATGTCCTCGGCGCGGACGCCGGTGTCGCGGAGGCCCGCTCGTTCATCCGCGAGGCGCTCGGCGGCAACAGCCGGGCGACGCTGGGGCTCGCCAAGGATTACGCGGAAGCCCGGCGCTGAGTCATGGCGGACACGGCTACCCCGGCCGCCCGGAGGTCCGGCGCGCTCGATGCCGACGTGGTCGTCATCGGCGCCGGACCCGTCGGGCTGCTGCTCGCGGGCGATCTGGCGGAGCAGGGGGTGCGCACCACGCTGGTGGAGCAGCGCACCGAGCCCATGACCGAGTCCAGGGCGTCCACCCTGCACACCCGCACCATGGAACTGCTCGCCGAACGGGGCGTCCTCGCCCGGCTCGGCGAACTGCCCGGGGGCGGACCCGGCCACTTCGGCGGCATCCGGCTCGACCTGACCGAGGCCGACCCCGGCCACCCGTACGCCGGGCAGTGGAAATGCCCCCAGGCCCGGCTGGAGGCGGTGCTCCAGGAGCGGGCGGTTGCGGCGGGCACCGCCCTGCTGCGCGGATGGCGGCTGGCCGGCCTGCGCGACCACGGCGATCACGTCTCGGCCGAGATCCGCTCGGCCGATGGGACCGGACGCACTCTGACCGCCTGCTACCTGGTGGGCTGCGACGGCGAACGGTCCGCGGTCCGCGGGCTGGCGGGCTTCGAGTTCGCCGGGACCGACGCCGGGCGCGAGATGCTGCGCGCCGACGTCGCGGGCATCGACGTCCCGGACCGGCGCTTCGAGCGGCTGCCGAAGGGGCTGGCCACCGCGCACCGCTGGCCCGACGGCAGCACCCGGGTCATGGTGCATGTGTACGGGGCCCGGCCCCGGGCGCGCCTCGCGCCTCCGGCGTTCGAGGAGGTCGCGGCGGCCTGGGCCGAGGTGACCGGAGAGCGGATCGAAGGTGGCACGCCGCTGTGGCTCAACGCGTTCGACGACGCCAGCAGGCAGGTGACGCGGTACCGCAGGGGCCGGGTCCTGCTCGCGGGCGATGCCGCCCATGTGCAGATGCCGGTCGGCGGCCAGGCGCTCAACCTGGGGCTTCAGGACGCGGCCGACCTCAGCGGGCCGCTGGCCGGCCGGGTGGCCGGCCGGGTCGGTGAGGACGCCCTCGACGGCTACCACGAACGGCGGCACGCCGTCGGGGTCCGCACGCTCACCAACATCCGGGTCCAGTCGCTGCTGCTGCTCGGAGGAAAGGACGTGGAACCGCTTCGGGAGGTCTTCACCGGACTGCTGGAGTCCGGCCCGGTCCGCCGGGCCGTGGCCCGCGTGATCAGCCAGGTCGGCGAGCCCGCCGCCTGGGCCATCGGCCGCCGGACGGGTGCTCCGCAGCCCCCGGCCCCGGTCCCGCCGGTACGCGAGCGAACCGCACCACAAGGGAGGAAGGGCAGGATGGAACGGCTGGAGAACAAGACCGCGCTGGTCACCGGGTCGAGCCGGGGCATCGGCCGGGCCGTCGCGCGACGGCTGGCCGAGGAGGGCGCCCTGGTCGCCGTGCACTACGCCACCCAGCGGGACGCGGCGGAGGAGACCGTCCGCCTGATCGAGCAGGACGGCGGGCGGGCCTTCAGCGTGCGGGCCGAACTCGGCGTGCCCGGCGACGTCCACGAGCTGTTCCTGGGGCTGGAGCAGGAGCTGAAGGCCCGTACCGGTGAGGTCGTGCTGAACATCCTGGTCAACAACGCGGCCATCACCACGCCCGCGGGCCAGATGCCGGAGGACGTCACCCCCGAGGACCTCGACCGGCTCTACGCCGTCAACGTCAAGGCCCCGTTCTTCATCGTGCAGCGCGCCCTGCCGCTGCTGCCCGCCGGCGGGCGGATCATCAACGTCTCGTCGGGGCTGACCCGGCTGGCCAACCCCGAACAGGTGGCGTACTCGATGACCAAGGGCGCCATCGAGCAGATCACCCTGCACTTCGCCCGCCATCTCGCCCCGCGTGGCATCACGGTCAACACCGTGGCGCCCGGCATCACCGACAACGGCAGCGCGATCTTCGACGTCCCCGAGGCGGTGCGGCAGATGGCCCAACTGTCGGCGTTCAAGCGGGTCGGCCAGGCGGAGGACGTCGCCGACGTGATCCGCTTCCTGGCCACCGACGAGGCCAGGTGGGTCACCGGGACGTTCGTCGACGCCAGCGGCGGCACGCTGCTCGGCTGAAACCAATCGGCAGCTTCGGGAGTAACGGGGTCCATGACCACGGCACAGGAAACGATGACCGCACCGGCAGCGGAGCCGGAACCGGCCGGCCTCGCCGGCCGGATCGAGGAGTTACGGGAGCTGAAGCGGCGGATCCGTCAGGGGCCCGACGCCGCGGCGACCGAACGCCAGCACGCCAAGGGCAAGCTGACCGCCTACGAACGCATTGACCTGCTGCTCGACCCGGGCACCTTCACCGAGGTGGAATCACTGCGCCGGCATCGGGCGACGGGGTTCGGGCTGGAGGCCAGACGCCCGCACAGCGACGGCGTGGTCACCGGCTGGGGCGAGGTGAACGGCAGGACCGTGTTCGTCTACGCCCATGACTTCCGTGTCTTCGGCGGCGCGCTCGGGGAGGCGCACGCCGGGAAGATCCACAAGATCATGGACATGGCGCTGGCGGCGGGCGCCCCCCTGGTCTCGCTGAACGACGGCGCGGGCGCGCGCATCCAGGAGGGCGTCTCCGCCCTCGCCGGGTACGGCGGCATCTTCCAGCGCAACACACGGGCGTCCGGTGTCATCCCGCAGATCAGCGTGATGCTCGGCCCGTGCGCGGGCGGTGCCGCCTACTCCCCCGCGCTCACCGACTTCGTCTTCGCGGTCCGCGGCACCTCGCAGATGTTCATCACCGGGCCGGACGTGGTCGCGGCGGTGACCGGGGAGGAGGTGACGCACGAGGGCCTGGGCGGGGCCGACGTACACGGCGGGGTCTCCGGCACCGCGCACTTCGTCTACGACGACGAGGAGACCTGCCTGGCGGAGGTGCGGTACCTGCTGTCCATGCTGCCGGCCAACAACCGCGAGCTGCCGCCGGTCGTGCCCGCCGCCGACCCGCCGGACCGGCGGCTGGACGGCGTCCGCGACCTGGTGCCGGTGGACGGCAACCGGTCCTACGATGTGCGCGAGGTCATCGCGGAGATCGTCGATGACGGGGAGCTGCTGGAGGTGCACGCCGACTGGGCGCGCAACCTGGTGTGCGCGTTCGCCCGGCTGGACGGGCACGTGGTCGGCGTGGTGGCCAGCCAGCCGGCGATGCTGGCCGGCGTCCTGGACATCGGGGCCAGCGAGAAGGGGGCGCGGTTCGTCCAGTTCTGCGATGCCTTCACCATCCCGCTGCTGACCCTCGTGGACGTGCCCGGGTTCCTGCCGGGGGTGCGGCAGGAGCACGACGGCATCATCAGGCGCGGCGCGAAGCTGCTGTACGCCTACTGCAACGCCACGGTTCCGCGGGTGTCGGTGGTGTTGCGCAAGGCGTACGGCGGGGCGTACATCGTGATGGACTCGCGGTCGATCGGCGCGGACCTGGCGCTGGTGTGGCCGGGCAACGAGATCGCGGTGATGGGCGCGGACGCCGCCGCCGACGTGATCTTCCGCAGGGAGATCGCGGCGGCCGAAGACCCGGTCGCGACCCGCGCGCGGAAGATCGAGGAGTACCGCGAGCGGCTGGTCCACCCCTACTACGCGGCGGAGCACGGGCTGGTGGACGACGTGATCGACCCGGCGGAGACCCGAGCCGTGCTGGTCCGGGCGTTCGCCATGCTCCGGCACAAGGACGCCGCCCTCCCGCACCGCAAGCACGGCAATCCGCCGCAATGAGACCACCACCGATGCGAGGGGAGCGATCAGAGCGATGAGGGAGTACACCGACATGCCGCTGCTGCGCGTGGAGCGGGGCGCGCTGGACACGGTGGAACTCGCCGTGGTCACCGCGGTGCTGCTGCGCCGGCGGAACGCGGCGCGGCGACGGCCGCGGCCGTGGCGATCGGCCGCCCCGGCGCCATGGCGGCGTCCCGAACCGATCCCCGCCTACCGAGGGCCGCGGAGCTGGCAGGCCCAGGCCGCCTGACCGCGGGCCCGCCCCCACGAACGGAGACTGATCATGGAAGTCGGACTGCTCTTCGACATGCGCAACCCGGAGCCCTGGCAGCGCCCCTGGGCCTACCACTACGCGCGCTCCCTGGAACTGTGCGAAGAGGCCGACCGGCGCGGGGTGGGCGGCCTCTGGTTCACCGAGCACCACCTGTTCGAGGACGGCTACCTGCCACAGCCGCTGACCATGGCCGCCGCCGCGGCGGCGCGCACCGCCAAGGCCCGGATCGGCACCGCGGTGATGCTGCCGAACCTGCGCCATCCGGCGCAGATCGCCGAGGAGGCCGCCGTGGTGGACCTCATCAGCGGCGGCCGGCTGGAACTCGGCTTCGGCGCGGGTTACGGGGCCCTGGAGTACGCGCTCTTCGACGCCGACCATGGACGGCGGTTCCGCAACGTCGAGCGGAACATCGGCGAGGTCCTGCGGCTGTGGCGGGAGGCGGGGGTCACCCCGCCGCCGCTGCAGCAGCCGCCGCCCGTGTGGGGCGGGTTCTACGGGCCGCGCGGCGCGGGCATCGCGGGCCGCCTCGGCCTGGGCCTGCTGCACATCTCCCCCGAGATGTTCCAGCACTACCGCGCGGGCCTGATCGAGGGCGGGCACGACCCGGCCACGGCGCGGGTGTCGGACCTGCTGCCGTTGATCCTGTCCGACGACCCCGAGGCCGCCTGGCCCCGCGTCGCCCCGCACCTGGCCCATCAGAAGAACACCTATCGGCGGACCTGGGCGGCGGGCACCGACCGGCCGCAGCCGCCGACGCTGCGCGCGGAGGACTTCCCCGACCGGCCGGCCGACGGATCGTGGGCCATGCTGGAGATCCTCACCCCGGAGGACGCGGCGGCGCGCATCCACGAGAAGATCCGCGGGCTGCCGGTACGGCACCTCATCTTCTGGGCGAGCGTCGCGGGCATGCCCGACGACCTGGTGGCCAGGAACATCGAGCTGATCTGTGAGCGGCTTCCGGATCTGCTGGAGAAGGCGGCCGCGGGTGGATAGCACCGGCACCGCGACGGTCCGGCGCGGCGGCCGGCCGCTGTTGTTCGTCCTTTCCGGGAACATGCTGCTCGACGCCATCGAGGTCTCGCTGGTGCTGGTGGCGTTGCCGGCCATCGGCGCCGATCTCGGGCTGGGCCCGTGGGCGGTGCAGTGGCTGATGAGCGGGTTCGCCCTCGGGTTCGCGGCGAGCCTCACGCTCGGGCCACGGCTGGCCGCCGTGTGGGGGCTGCGCAGGGTCTATCTCGTCGCGATGCTGGTGTTCGCCGCCGCCTCCCTCGTCGGCGGGCTGAGCACGAACATGGCGGTCCTCGTGGGCTCCCGGGTGGTCAAGGGGGCCTGCGCGGCGCTGACCGCGCCCGCCGGGCTGGCGCTGATCGGTGAGACGTTCCCGTCCGGCCCGCGGCAGCGCAGGGCGGTGTCGGTCTACTCGATGTTCGGGGCCTCCGGTTTCAGCCTGGGGCTGGTGCTGTCCGGCCTTCTGGTCGCCGACACCTGGCGCTGGACGTTCCTGTTCCCGGTTCCGGTGGCGCTGGCGCTGCTGGTGGCGGGGCGGCGCCTCATACCGGACGTCGAAGGCGCGCCACCCCCGAGGTCCGGCCTCGCACTGCTGCGCAACGGGCCGTTGATGCGCGCGGTGGCGGGCGCGGGCATCCTGAACGGCGTCTACATCGGCCTGCTGCTGGTGGTGACGTTCACGCTGAGCTGGGGCATGGGGTGGCGGGCGTGGCAGGTCGCGCTCGCCCTGCTGCCCGCCTGCCTGCCGCTGGTGCTCTCCCTTCCGTTCGCGGGGCGGCTGGTCCAGCGGTTCGGCACGTCGCGGCCGATCGCGCTCGGCGCGCTGCTCGCGTTCGCGGCCGGGCCGCTCGCGCTGGCGCGTTCCGGCGGCGGCTCCTACGCCGGCGACCTGCTGCCGTCGCTGCTCCTGGCCGGGGCGTCGTTCGTCGTGGCGTTCGCCGCCCTGAACATGCGGGCGACGCAGAGCGTCGCCGCCGAACTGCGGCGCGCGGCGGTGCCCGTCTACCAGACGGGGGTCCAGGTCGGCAGTGTCGTGATGCTGCCGCTGGTCGCCGCCCTGCTGGACGCCCCGGACGGTACGCGGCCGGCGTTGCTGGCCGTCTCGGTGCTCGGCGCCATCGGGGTCGCGGTCGCGGCGACCGGCCTGCGCACCCGCTCCGGCGAAGCGGGTGCGTGAGGACGGCCGGGCCGGGGTCAGCCGCGCCCGAGTACGGCGAGCGCGGCGTGTAGCGTGCGATCGTCGGTGGCGAGGGCCTGTAGGCCCCGCCACCGCCCGTCGCCCCCCGCGCGGGCGAGGTCGCCGGGGTCCCTGACGTACGCGATCAGCGGCCGTCCGCCGTAGGCGTCGGCGCCGATCTCGCCTGCCACTTCCAGGGGCACCGTGACGGAGTCGAACGCGGACGGGACGTCGGCCGGCACGCCGTCGGGGACGAACAGGGACAGCAGCGGACGGCCCCGGGTCGGCACCGGCAGCGGACCGGCCACGTCGTAGATGCCGTGGTGGTCGCTGGCGTGGACGCGCGCCAGGTCGATGTACGCGGCCGGATCGGCGATGATCGCGTCATAGGGATAGCCGTCCCACAGTCTCCGCGACACCACCCCCGTCTCCACCGTCGCCTCCGGACCGATGTCGACGGGTTTGGCCAGGTCCCTGACGTCCCAGCCAGCGCGCCGGGCCGCCCGCCGGCCACGGTGAGGTCCCGCGAGCCCAGCACGAGCCCGCTGCCCGCGGGCAGGATGGTCTGGAGGCTGGCCACGGCCCGGGCGAGGTTCCAGGGGTGCTCGCGGTGATTCGCCGCGGCGATCAGCAGCCGGGTGCCCGTAATCCGCCGCGCCAGGACGGCGGCCAGCGAGGCCGGGGCAGAGTGCCCAAGCGTGCGCCGACCGGCTGGACCGATCGGTCCTAGGCGTTAATCGTGACCACCCGGCACAGGCTTGTCAAGGCGGAGACGACCTTCGGACCGATCGGCCGCCCAGGCGCCGGGACCGGCGACTCAGATCAGGCCGAAGCCCCCTCGTCGCCCCGCTGGAAGTGCTTCGTCATCATGTGCAGCTGGTGGTCCAGGACGCCGAAGCCGCTGTCCACCCGGATCACCTGGCCCACCGTCACGCCGAAACCGTCATCGGCCACCGTCGCCACGCTCTTGGCGGCGTCCTCGGCGTCCATCACCCGGCCGAGGACCGAACGCTCCTCCGTCAGCTTCCGCAGATCGCCGTTGAGCACGCCCGCGGTCGCGTCGGTCCGCACGGTCCCGAACGCGACCGTGTTGACCACGATCCCGTGCTGCGCGGCCTGCGCGGCCACATGGCGGCTGTAGGTGTTCAGCGCCGCCTTGGCGATCGAGTGCGCCGCGACGCTGCCGACGAAGTCGGCGGCCGTGCTGGAGATGTAGACGATCCGGCCGGCCCGCCGCCGCTGCATCGCGGGCAGCACATGCCGGGTGAGGAAGAACGCCCCGGCCAGTTCCCCGGTGATCTTCCCGATGAACGCCTCCCAGGGCACCGAAAGCAGCGGCTCGAACGGCGGGTTGACGGTGTTGGCGTTGCAGATGAGCACATCGATATGGCCGTGGTCGGCGTGTATCCGCCGGACCATCTCAGCGGACTGGCCGGCGTCGCACACGTCGGCCTGGAGCGCCTCCGCCGACCCACCGGCGGTTTCGATCTCACCGACCACCCGGTGCGCCGCCGCCGCGTCCTGCCGATAGTTCACGACCACGTGATAACCGCGCCGCGCCATTTCCCGCGCGGTCGCCGCGCCGATGCCCCGGCTCGCTCCACTGATCAACGCCACCTGCCGAAGTGCTTCCATACGTCCTCCCGGTTTCCGTCCGCGCGACCCGCAGAAAACCTGTTCTGTCAAGCTAGGGCCGGAAGGCCGCCGTTGTCCCTGTGGCTCTCCCACAGGTCCCGCGGTGAACCCTTGCCGCGGCGCCGCGCCGGCTGCAAAGTGGATATTGCCATTCACCGGCACAATGCCGGCCCCATTCAATTCGCCCGGCCCCGGCACCACCGCGGCCGGTTTCCCGCGCGCCCGCACGCGGAATTCGCACGCGAATTGCGGAAGCGAATGAACAAGGCCCGCCGAGGAGATCGAGATGACCGAGCAATCAGTTGTGGACACCGGCACCGGCTACGGCCGCAAGGCGCCGTCGTACGACGCGCGGCTGACCGAGACCGGCCCTGGCACCCCGATGGGCGAGGCGCTGCGGCGGTACTGGCAGCCGATCGCCACGTCGGCGGCCCTCACCTCCGACGTACCGCACCGGACGCGGATCCTGGGCGAGGATTTGATCGTCTTCCGTGACGGCCGGGGCCGCCCCGGCGTGGTGTTCGAGCGCTGCGCCCACCGAGGCGCCAGCCTGTACTACGGCCGGGTCGAGGAGGACGGCATCCGGTGCTGCTACCACGGCTGGAAGTTCGACGTGCAGGGGCACTGCCTGGAGCAGGCCGGCGAGCCCGGCAGGGGCCGCCGGCTCGGCGCGGCGCGCCAGCCGTGGTACCCGCTCGAGGAGCGGTACGGTCTGGTGTTCGTCTACATGGGACCGCCGGAGCGAAAGCCGGTACTTCCCCGGTACGACATTCTGGAACCGCAGGAAGAGGGCGAGAAGTACTACGCCGAGTGGCCGGTCCCCGGCATGAACGTCACCGGCCTGGTACAGGACTTCAACTGGCTCCAGATATACGAGAACGCGATCGACCCGGCGCACATCAACTGGCTGCACTCCCAGCACAGCGGCTTCCAGTTCCTCGGAACCGGGACCACCGGTTTCCCTGAGGACTTCTACGATCCCTACACCGTGGCCGACCGGCTCACCTACGAGCGGACCGATTACGGGGCCAAATATCGCATTCGTTTCCTGGACAAAGAGGAGAACGGTGTCCGGCCGGAACGCGAATGGGGGGCGGAACTGCATCTGCCGAACATCCTGGTGCTGTCGGACTTCGTGAAACTCGTCCCCGACGCACCGGGCGACATGCTGATCTGGGTCGTCCCGGTCGACGACACCCACCACCGGTCGTTCTTCTCGCTGCGCACCACCGACCCCGAGCGTTTCGACCGGTTCTTCTACGGCGTGAAGCAGAACGGCAAGGACGCCTGGGAACTGACCGAGGAAGAACACCAGCGATTCCCCGGAGACGCCGAGGCGCAGGAGTCGCAGGGCCCGATCACCCTGCATTCGGAGGAGACCCTGGCCACCACCGACCGCGGGGTCGTGATGCTGCGCAGGCTGCTGAAGACGATGGTCGCCGACGTGGAGGCGGGCCGCGACCCGCAGGGCGTGAGCCTGACCGAGGTACCGCCGCGGCGCACCCGGTCCGGCATGGAGACGCTGTCCGTGCCCACAGCCGTGCCCGCAGCCGGGGCCTGAGGGGACATGGCCGTGACGTGGACGGAGGCGGCGGTCGTCTCCCGCTCCGCAGCGACCCCGGACATCGCGGTGATCGACCTCGCGCCGGTGGCCGGGGCCGCGTTCCCGGCCTACACGGCGGGGGCGCACATCGACGTGCTGATCGGCTCGGGGCTGGTCCGCCAGTACTCGCTGTGCGGGCCGCCCGAGCAGGGGGCGTACCGGGTGGCGGTGCTGAACGAGCCCGCCTCGCGAGGTGGATCGCGGGCGATGCACGCGCTCAAGGTGGGCGACCGGCTGCGGATCTCGGCGCCGCGCAACCGCTTCCCCCTCGTCACGGCGCGCCGGCACCTGCTGTTCGCCGGCGGGATCGGGATCACCCCCCTGCTGGCGATGGTGCGGCAACTCGAACACGAGCGCGCCGAGTACACGCTGCACTACTGCGCCCGCAGCCGTGCTCGCGCCGCATTCGTGCGGGAGCTGGCGGGCGACCCCCGGGTCGCCTTCCACTTCGACGACGAGGACCCCGGCCAACCGCTCGACCTCGCCCGCGACCTCGGCGACCCGCGACCGGACACGGCGGTCTACATCTGCGGCCCGGACGGGTTCATGGACCACCTGCTGCGCGCGGCCGAAACGCTGGGCTGGCCACAGCAGGCCCTGCACAAGGAACGGTTCGGCGACCCCCCGGCCCTCGCCGGACCGGCCGGTAACGGCACGGGCGCCTTCACCGTGCGCCTGGCCTCCACCGGTGCCGAGTACCTCGTCCCCGAGGACCGCAGCGTGCTCGACGTGCTACTGGAGAACGGCGTCGATGCGCCCTTCTCGTGTCAGCAGGGCATCTGCGGGACGTGCGTCGTTCGCGTCCTGGCGGGCGACCCCGACCACCGCGACGACGTGCTCACCGACGACGAACGCGCCGAAGGGCTGTTCACCATCTGCTCCTCCCGCGCTTTCTCCCCCGTCCTGGAACTCGACCTGACCTAGAACGACGTGCAGCGGCGCTGCCGGCGCTTGTTCCGGTGGACGGTACTGCACGAGGTGCCGTGCTCGGTGTTGGCGCGGACACCGTCGATGGTCTCGGTACAGGTGTTCTCATCCTCCACATCGGGCTCGGTGTCCTCGAAGTCCTCGTCCTCTTCGAGGTCGTCGTCATGGATCGCGGCCCTGGCGGCGTCCCCGCCCTTCCTGCGCACCCGATAGGCCTCGGTGTACGGCGAGCGGAACGAACCGTCCCCGGCCTTCTTCCCGACCGCCGGGGCGTATCCGTCGATGCGGATGTAGTACCAGGAGTAGCCTCGCACCTCGTCGTCGCACCGGACGTCCGCCACCCTGACGCGCGTCCGCTCGAACACGCAGACCTCTACCCGCTCCTCGAGGTCCGCGATCATCACGTCCGAGCCCACGCCGCCCTTGGCCGGAGCCCGATAGGAGTAGTCGGACGGCTCCTCGAACGAGCCTTTCCTCGCCTTCGCCCAGGTGGCCGGAACCCGGTGACGCGCTCACGGCCAGGAGGACTAATCGTGCTCTCTTCGGTGACACGCTCCTCACTCCGAAGTCGGGGATCATCACCCGACCAACGGCACGGCCATGCCCATGGTTCCGCCCGCGGGCATGCCCCCGGAAAGCCGAAAACCCCAGAGCTTGATCTTCCTCTGGGGCTCGGACCTGGGTGGGCGATACTGGGATCGAACCAGTGACCTCTTCGGTGTGAACGAAGCGCTCTCCCGCTGAGCTAATCGCCCAGGTGATGCGGCTCCCTCGCGGGGCCGACGGGAAAACCATACCGCACTTGCGGGGTGGCCGCGAAGCCGTTCCCGCCCGGGGCGCGGTGATCGGGTGGAGGCGGGTTGCCGGGAAGGTCGCGGATCGGGCGCGTGGGGAGGGGTGGTTGGCATAGCATCGTGCTGACCTACAGTGACACGATACGAACGAAGCAGGGGGCTTTCGTCAGAGAGGTCCCGCGGGAGGGGCCTGAGGGCCGGAGCGACACGCAAAACCCTCGTAAACATGGGCCTGTTGGCGATGTTTGACCAGGTAGGGACCTAAATGTCGGGCTGTGATGTGCGTTACAGAAGGGCCCGGAGGCGGAATCTTTTCAACAGGTTTCTTCGTTCCGCGTCATAGCTCACGACGAAGCCCGTCAGAGCAGTGAAAGCCCCGATGAGGGGACCCGACGACGTAAAGGTTTGGCTGACGATGAACAGCACCACCGTCTCCGCCGAGCTGGGCCTTCGGCTAGTGGTCCCCGACCGTACCACCGTCCCCCTGCTCGCTGGACTCAGCTACACGGCCGAAGACCCGTATGCGATCCGGATGGCCTTCCATGTGGGGAACGACGAACCGGTCGAGTGGATCTTCGCCCGCGAGTTGCTGACCGTGGGCATCGTGCGGCGCGTCGGAGACGGCGACGTCCAGGTGTGGCCCGCGCGCTCCGACGGCGAGCGCACCCTGCACATCAGCCTGACCTCCCCCTTTGGTCAGGCGCTCTTCGAGGTGCCGCTCGCACCCCTGACCGAGTTCCTGCACCGGACCTACGAGCTGGTCCCCGCCGGCCGTGAGACCGACTTCATGAACCTCGACGCGGAGCTGAGCAACATGTTGTGGAGCTCCTGACGAACGCCTGATCCTCATGGCGTCGCCGGGCCGAGCAGGCGGCGCATCCGGCTGATCTCGATGGTCTGGCCGGAGATGACATCGCGGGTCATCAGGCGCATGCGCCGGTTCGTCCCGCCGTCGAGTTGTGCGCGCGCCATGGTCAGCGCGCCCTGGTGATGGGTGATCATCAGCCGCAGGAAGAGCCGGTCGAAGGCGGTCCCCCTGGCCGCGCGCAGCCGGTTCATCTGCTCCAGCGTCGCCATGCCGTACATCCCGCCGCGGGTGTGCCCATGTCCCGCGGGCACGGCCCGCCCC
>NZ_POUA01000059.1 GCF_003236385.1 Spongiactinospora gelatinilytica | reverse complement strand
GGACGAGCGCGGGATCATCCGGATCGGCGCCGAGGTCGTGCCGGGCGACATCCTGGTCGGCAAGGTGACACCGAAGGGTGAGACCGAGCTGACCCCGGAGGAGCGGCTGCTGCGCGCGATCTTCGGGGAGAAGGCCCGGGAGGTCCGCGACACCTCGCTGAAAGTGCCGCACGGCAAGCACGGCACGGTGATCGGGGTGCGGGTGTTCTCCCGTGAGGACGGCGACGATCTGCATCCGGGGGTCAACGAGCTGGTCCGGGTACACGTGGCGCAGAAGCGTAAGATCACCGATGGTGACAAGCTGGCCGGCCGGCACGGCAACAAGGGCGTGATCTCCAAGATCCTGCCGGTGGAGGACATGCCGTTCCTGGAGGACGGCACGCCGGTGGACATCATCCTCAACCCGCTGGGCGTGCCCGGCCGGATGAACGTCGGCCAGGTGCTGGAGACCCACCTGGGGTGGATCGCCGCCCGCGGCTGGGACCTCAACGGCGTCGAGGAGGCGTGGGCCGAGCGGCTGCGCGACAAGGGCTTCGGCGAGGTCGGGCCCCGTACCAAGGTCGCCACTCCGGTCTTCGACGGCGCCCGCGAAGAGGAGATCATCGGGCTGCTCGGCAGCACCGCCCGCAACCGCGACGGTGACCGGATGGTGGAGCGGACCGGTAAGGCGCGGCTGTTCGACGGGCGTTCCGGCGAGCCGTTCCCACAGCCGATCTCGGTCGGTTACATCTACGTCCTGAAGCTGCTGCACCTGGTGGACGACAAGATCCACGCGCGTTCCACCGGCCCGTACTCGATGATCACCCAGCAGCCGCTGGGCGGTAAGGCGCAGTTCGGCGGGCAGCGGTTCGGCGAGATGGAGGTGTGGGCGCTGGAGGCCTACGGCGCGGCCTACGCGCTGCAGGAGCTGCTGACCATCAAGTCCGACGACGTGGCCGGCCGGGTGAAGGTCTATGAGGCGATCGTCAAGGGCGAGAACATCCCCGAGCCGGGCATCCCGGAATCCTTCAAGGTGCTGATCAAGGAAATGCAGTCGCTGTGCCTCAACGTGGAGGTGCTCTCCGCCGACGGTGGGTCCATCGAGTTGCGCGACACCGACGAAGACGTCTTCCGCGCGGCAGAGGAGCTGGGCATCGATCTGTCCCGGCGGGAGCCGAGCAGCGTCGAGGAGGTCTGACGGTCGCCGGGATCCGTGGCTGTGGGCCCGCGCCGGAGGAGAAGGCGGCCGCCTTCCGGCGCGGCCCGCGTGGGCGGTGCTGACATGTCGGGGACGCCGATCGTGGGGGTCTCCCTGGCGCGCCGGAGCTATGGCTCGACGGCGAGGTCAGGGCACGGATCGGCGGACCGTTCAGGAACGGGCCGTCATGGCAGGTGGCCGGAGAGGTAGCACCGGACCAGGTGCTTGCACTCGGCGATCAGGTCAGGGTCTCCGCCGGGGCGGACCCGGAAGGCGAGTTTCAGCACCACGTCCGCGGCCTCGACGGCGACCAGTAACGCGCGGTCGAGGTTCGGTCCCGGCGGAGCGCCCAGCCGTTCGATGGTGAGGGCGCGCAGCCGGTCGGCCACCACGGCGTTGTTCTCCAGCGCGGCGTCGAGCATCCGCTCGGTACCGCGCAGTACCGGGCCGCCCGGGGCGGTGAGCACCTCGCCGAAGTCGACGACGGAGAAGCCGGGTGTGCTCCTTTTCATCTCGACGAATTCGTCGATGGCCAGATCGGCCACGTCGGTCCAGTGAGAGAGGTCGGCGGTGGCGAGTTCGGCGGCGATCCGTTCGAGGAAGGCCTCTAGATTTCGCAGGGCAAGGGCTCTGACCAGCCCTTGTTTGTCGGGAAAGAACTGGTAGAAAGTGCCGATCGGCACGCCCGCGCGCCGGGCGACCTCCTTGGTGGTGAGCGCGTCGTAGCCGTGTTCGTCGAGCAGGCGCGCGCATTCGTCGAGCATTCGTTCCACGCGTTCGACACTGCGCCGTTGGGCCGGGCGGCGACGCAATGTTTCTCCGGAGACGTTTGTCATGGACCAATCATGTCTGTTGCGCCGAGATCCATGGCGGAAAGTGACCAACAATAGCCAGGAGCGCCCGCGGGCCACGACGTGACTAGAAGACCGAAACGTGCACGTGGTCCCAGTGATTGGCGGTGATGCCGCCGCGATCCGACATGGGACGCCATCCGGCGCCCGTGCGCACATCGTAGTAGCGCTGCTTCCAGATGATGTACATGATGCCCAGTCGCGGGCCGTTCTTAATGCACCACTGGGCGAGGGCGTCGCCGCGTTCGCTGTCGATCTGCCCCGGCATGGTGCCCCGGCTCATCATGAAGTCACAGGCCCGGCCGCTGCCGTGTTCGCCGGGGTCGCCGGGGCGCAGGCAGCCGTAACCGTAGGGCATCGGGAACTCGGCGAGAATGGCGTTGCGGATCGACACCATGCGGGCGGTGAGGCCGTCGCCGCCCGACGGGGTCTGGAAACCGTATTTGGCCAGCAGCCGCTCGATCGACCTGCGTTTGCGCTTCAGCAGCTCGATCTCTTCCTTCAGGTCGTCGATCTTCTGGTCGGCCTGCTGCCGGGCCTTTTTGGAGTCGGCGATCAGCTCCTGGACCCGCCCCAGCTTGCGCGCCCGCTCGCTGGACAGGTGGGAGACCATGGCGGCGGGGCCGAGCACCGAGGAGACGTCACCGGCCCCGATGAGCTGGACCGCGTCCAGCGAGCCGCCCATGTAGGTGGTCTGCGCGATCTCGGTGACCTCGCGCTCCGCCCCGGCCAGCTCGCGTTTGAGGCCGCCCGCCCGGTCGTTGGCCTTCTTGGCCTGGACCCGGATCTCTTCAAGGTCCTGGATCTGGCCGCGGTACCGCTTGTTCAGCGAAGCGGCCTGCTGGGTGAGCTTCTTGAGCTCGGCCTGGGGTTTCGGCTTGGGGGCGACGGCGGCACCCGCGCCAGAGAAGGTGGTGGTGAGGATCAGGGCGGTGAGGACGGTCGCGAATGCGAAGGGACGGCGGCCTGATCTCACGCCATCCTCCCCTCGGAACGACTTCCGCGCAGACGCACCGAAACTATAGAAGGTGATCATTGGGCCTGCCACAAGAACGGGGGAACCAGCGCACCCTTTGAAGAGGTTTGGGGAAGTTTAGCGCTGTTTGTCCGAATTGAGGAGAGGCAAATTCGGTGCGGAATCAGTGACAGAGAGGTACGAACGCGGCGCGCGGAACCTGTGACAGATCCGCGCGCCGCCGTACGGCACCCCGGCGAGCCCTGCCCAGCGCGCCCCCGCGACGCTGGGCCCGGACCCCCGGCCCCTCAAGGATCGCCCCGACGGGCCGCTGAGGCGGCGCGGTCACCGTTCGGGGTTCGCCCGGAGGAGTCGTTCCGTACGCTGAAGGTAGACGTCCATAACGCCGAAAAGGTTCGGTGTTATTGATCGGTATTTCTACGGATACCGCCCTGAGCCTGGATCACCGTGATCGCCACCGTGTCGATGATCTCCTCCACGGTGGCGTTGCGCGGCAGGTCGTTCACCGGCTGCCGCAGTCCTTGCAGGATGGGGCCGATGACCAGGCCCCCCGCCGACCGCCGTACGGCCGTACAGGCGCTCTCCGCGCTGTCCAGGTCCGGGAAGACCAGCACGGTGGCCCGCCCGGCCACGGCCGACCCCGGCGCCTTCACGGCCGCGACCCGCTCGTCCACCGCCGCGTCGAAGTGGATCGGACCTTCCACGGGCAGCCCGGGGGCGCGGGTCTGGACCAGCTCGGTCGCCCTGCGGACCTTGTCGGCGTCCGCGCCCGCCCCGTACGGCCCCGCCGAATAGGACAGCATCGCGACCCTCGCCTCGATGCCGAAGCGCTCCGCGGTGACCGCCGAGGCGATGGCGATCTCCGCCAGCCGGGCGTCGTCGGGCTCGTCGTGCACCCCGCAGTCGCCGTACACGAGCACCTGGTGCGGCAGGCAGGCGAAGGAGACCGCGGAGACCGCGCGCGTGCCCGGCGCGGTCCTGATGATCTGGAAGGCGGCGGTCAGCGTGCCCGCGGTGGGATGGGTGGCGCCGGTGACCATGCCGTGGACCATGCCCGCCTGCGTCATCATCGCGCCGAAGAAGACGGGGTCGGTCAGCACGTCCCTGGCCCTGCGGTGGCTCACCGACTTGTGGTCGCGCAGCATGCCGTACGTCTCGGCGAAAGTCTCCCGCAGCGGCGAGGTGACCGGGTCGATGACCCGTACGGCGTGCAGGTCCAGCCCGAGCACCCGGGCCCGCCGCCGGACGTCGTCCTTCTGGCCCAGCAGGGTCACCTCGGCGATGCCGCGCCGCACGATCGTGTCGGCGGCGGCCAGGACGCGCTCGTCGCAGCCCTCGGGCAGCACGATGTGCCGGCGCACGGCGGCGGCCCGCACCACCAGCCGGTGGGTGAACATCCTCGGGGTGACCCCGCCGTCGGGGACGAGGTCCATCCGGGCGGCGAGGGCCGAGGTGTCCACGTGCGCGGTGAAGTGCCCGAGCGCGGTCTCGACCTTGCGCGGGTTGTCCGGGGTGATCCGGCCGCGCAGGCCGGACAGCATCGCGGCGGCGGTGAAGCTGTCGGGGGGCGCGGACAGCACCGGGATCTCGGGCGCCAGCCGCGCGGTCAGGCCGCGCACGTTGGGCGGCGGCTTCTCACCGAGCGTGAGGACCACCCCGGCGGGCCGCGCGGTCCCGGCCGCCCCGGCGGCCAGCGCGCCGAGCAGTACGTCCGCCCGGTCGCCCGGCGAGATCACCAGCGCGCCCTCGCGCAGGTGGTCAAGGAAGATCGGGAGGCTGGCGCCGCCGAACACGTACCCGAGCACGTCGCGCAGCAGGCCCTCGGCGTTGCCCTGCACCAGCGTGGCGCGGGTGGCCTCGGCGGCCTGCCGTACGGTGGGGGCGGCCAGGCGCGGGTGCTCCGGGATGACGTACCAGGGCACCGGCAGGTCGGCCGGGATGGACCCGGCGTAGGTGACCCGGTTGGCGATCATCGCGAGCACCCGGCAGCCGTGCCTGGCGAAGGACGCGTGCGCGGCCCGCAGCGCCGCGGCGACCTTCTCGGCCCGCATGCCGCCCGCCGCCACCACCGCGACCACCGGCGCGTCCAGTTCGGCCGCCAGCTCGGCGTCCAGGTCCGGCCGGCCCGGTACGGCCCGCTCCCCGCAGCCCAGCACCAGCATCGCGGCACAGCCCTCACCGGCCGTCCGCACGCCGTCGGCGAGCCGGGCGACCAGCTTCTCCTCCGGGACCTCCGCGGCCTCCTCCCGCGTCATCCCACGGGCATAGCCGGCGACCAGGTAGCGGCTGCGGAGCAGTTCCACGCCATGATCGTCGCCATCGCCCGCGCAGGCGATCGGCCGGCACACGGCGATCCGCTCCACGCGGTGCGACAGCAGTTCCATCAGCCCGAGCTCGACGAGGTCGCGCCCGGCCTTCGGGCCGACCCCCGCAACGTAGATGCTTCGCATCGGCACTCCCCCGGTGAACCCTGTGAGGATTGCCGCAGGGAAGTGGGGTGAACCGTCCGGGTTGTTCAAGCCTCGGTAAGAGTCGTCCGGATCCATCCGCCGATGCGCCGGATGAGCCCTGGGGTGGCGGCGGTCTCGGCGTGGCCGTACCCGGGTTCGATCCACAGCTCCTTCGGCTCACGGGCGGCCCCGTAGAGCTGGTGGGCGTGCTCGATCGGGAAGAAGGCGTCCCGGTCGCCGTGTACCACGAGCAGCGGCGTGGGGCTGATCAGCGGGGCGGCCTCGTGCGGCGACAGCGGGATCGGGTCCCACGGGCCGCGGGCGATCCTGGTCCGCTTGGCGGCGCGGGCCAGGAACCGGCCGAACGGCCGCTCGATCACCCAGTGGACCTGCCGCATCGGCCGGGTGCCCCGGTAGTACCAACGCCCGGGGCCGCTCACCGCGACCACCGCGTCCACGCCGCCGTGCAGCCCCGCGTGCCGTACGGCGACCGCCGCGCCCATCGAGAACCCGACCACGGCGAGCCGCCGATAGCCGATGCGCCTGGCGTGGCGGACGGCGGCGTCGAGATCCAGCACCTCCAGGTCGCCCACCGTGGAGCTGCCGCCGGACCTGCCGTGCCCGCGGAAGTCGAAGCACACCACCCCGCCGAAGGCGCTGAACACGTGCGCGATGCGCCGCGCGGTGCCGTTCCGCCAGCCGCCGGTGAAGCCGTGCGCCAGCACGACGCCCAGGTCGGCCGCCGGCCGGGGGGTATCGTAGGGGGGTGTGTGCGCGGCGTCGATCCGTACGCCGTCCTTGGTGCGGAGCATCGCGCGGAAGTGCGGGGCGAGCGGCATGGGGTCGAGTGTAGGAAGGCCCGCGTCGGCGCAGGTCGCCCGGGTGTGGGAGGACACACCGAAGGGGGCGTCAGGATCAACTAAAATAGTGCTGCCGCAAGGGTCCCGCGGCCGATTCCCGATACAGAGCGAGACTCCATCATGCCTATGCAGAGCCGCGACGACCTGCGGAACATAGCGATCATCGCGCATGTCGACCACGGCAAGACCACGCTGGTGGACGCCATGCTCTGGCAGTCCGGAGCGTTCCGGGCCAACCAGGACGTCGAAGACCGGGTCATGGACTCGGGCGACCTCGAACGCGAGAAGGGCATCACCATTCTCGCCAAGAACACCGCGGTACGACACGGTGACGTCACCATCAACATCATCGATACACCCGGCCACGCCGACTTCGGCGGCGAGGTCGAGCGCGGCCTTTCCATGGTCGACGGCGTGGTCCTGCTGGTCGACGCCTCCGAGGGGCCGCTGCCGCAGACCAGGTTCGTGCTGCGCAAGGCGCTGGCCGCCAAGCTGCCGGTCATCTTGTGCGTCAACAAGGTCGACCGTCCCGACGCCCGGATCGCCGAGGTCGTGGACGAGACCTACGAGCTGTTCCTCGACCTCGACGCGACCGAGGAGCAGATCGACTTCCCGATCGTCTACGCCTCGGCCAAGGCCGGGCGGGCCGGAATGGTACGCCCGAACGACGGCGGCATGCCCGACTCACCGGACCTGGAGCCGCTGTTCTCCACGATCATGGAGACCATCCCCGCACCGGTCTACGACCCCGCCGCCCCGCTCCAGGCCCACGTCACCAACCTCGACGCCTCCAGCTACCTGGGCCGGATCGCGCTGTGCCGGGTCCATCACGGCACGATCAAGAAGGGCCAGCAGGTCGCCTGGTGCCGGACCGACGGCTCGGTGGAGAAGGTCAAGATCAGCGAGCTGCTGATGACCGAGGCGCTGGAGCGCAAGCCCGCCGAGGAGGCCGGCCCCGGCGACATCATCGCCATCGCCGGCATCCCGGACATCATGATCGGCGAGACGCTGGCCGACCCCGACGACGCGCGCCCGCTGCCGCTGATCACGGTCGATGAGCCGGCCATCTCGATGACCATCGGCACCAACACCTCGCCGCTGGTCGGGCGGGTCAAGGGGGCCAAGGTCACCGCCCGCATGGTCAAGGACCGGCTGGCCCGCGAGCTGGTCGGCAACGTCTCGCTGCGGGTGCTGCCCACCGAGCGGCCCGACACCTGGGAGGTCCAGGGGCGCGGTGAGCTGGCGCTGGCCATCCTGGTCGAGCAGATGCGCCGCGAGGGCTATGAGCTGACGGTGGGCAAGCCGCAGGTGGTCACCCGGGTCATCGACGGCAAGGTGCACGAGCCGGTCGAGCGCCTGACGGTCGACTGCCCGGAGGAGTACCTCGGGGCGGTCACCCAGTTGCTGGCGGTCCGCAAGGGCCGCATGGAGCTGATGACCAACCACGGCACCGGGTGGATCAGGATGGAGTTCCTGGTGCCCGCCCGGGGGCTGATCGGCTTTCGTACCGAGTTCCTGACCGAGACCCGGGGCACCGGCCTGGTCCACCACGTCTTCGACGACTACGAGCCGTGGTTCGGCGAGCTGCGCACCCGCAACACGGGCTCGCTGGTGGCCGACCGGGCGGGGTCGGTGACGGCGTTCGCGATGCTCAACCTTCAGGAGCGGGGCTCGCTGTTCACCGGGCCCGGCACCGACGTCTACGAAGGCATGATCGTCGGCGAGAACTCCCGGGCCGACGACATGGACGTCAACATCACCAAGGAGAAGAAGCTCACCAACATGCGGGCCTCCACCTCGGAGGAGACCGAGAAGGTGATCCCGCCCCGCGCGCTCACGCTGGAGCAGGCGCTGGAGTTCATCCGCGATGACGAGTGCGTGGAGGTCACGCCGGAGAACGTGCGCATCCGCAAGGTGATCCTCGACGCGCCGACCCGGGGGCGCATGGCCGCCCGCGCCAAGCGCGGCGGGTGACGCTATGAGCGGCCGGTCGCCGAGCGGTCGGCGGCGTTCCTGAGTTCGCGTTCGCTGCGGTCGGGGTAGAGGCGACCGGCGCCGGGCAGTCTGTCGCCGAGGAGTTCGGAGACGGTGACGAAGGTGTAGCCGGCCCGGGCGAGGTCGGTCAGGATGCGCGGGGCCGCCTCCACCGTGGTGCGGTGGATGTCGTGCAGCAGCACGATCGTCCCCGGCGGGGCGGCGACGGCGCGCCGCGCGATCAGGCCGGGGCGGCGGTCCCGCCAGTCGACCGTGTCGACGTCCCACAGGATCTGCGCGAGGCCGTGGCCCCGGGCCACCCGCGCCACCAGGTGGTTCGTCGCGCCGTACGGCGGGCGCATGATCCGCATCCGGGTGCCGGTGGCGCTGCGCACGATCTGCTGCGTCCTGCGCAGCTCCGCCTCGATCCCGGGCCTGCGCAGGTCGGTGAGCATCGCGTGGTCCCAGGTGTGGTTGCCCACCTCATGGCCCTCGGCCACCATCCGGCGCAACTTGGTCGCGCCGCCGGCGGCCACCATCCGGCCGACCACGAAGAAGGTGACCTTGGCCTGGTGCTCGGCCAGTACGTCGAGCAGCCTGGCGGTGTACCGGTAGGGGCCGTCGTCGAAGGTCAGCGCCACGCACTTGAGCGCGGCACAGTCGAGCGCCCGGGGACGGAACGCGCCGAACGCGGCGGGCCACTCGGGCTGCACGGCGGCAAGCCGCTCGGCCAGCTCATGCGGCGGAATGACCTCCTCCACCCGCCCCAC
>NZ_POUA01000599.1 GCF_003236385.1 Spongiactinospora gelatinilytica | reverse complement strand
GCGCGCCCTCTGACCCGCCCGTCAGTCGTTGTTGTTGTTCGGGGCGCGGGTGAGGGTGAGGCAGGCGACGCGTTCGCCGGCCTCGCCGGCCTGGGGGCCCTCGGTGGTGGTGGGCTTGGCGTGGATGACCAGGGAGCCGGGCAGGCGCGTCTCCGAGAGGGTCCAGGGCTGCTTCGACTTGGCCTCGGCGTCGCCCTCACTGTTGGTCTTGAGGTCCAGCCACACCTCATTGACCGGGTTCGCCGGGTTCTGTGCGGTGGCGGTGCCGTTGGGGCTGGGCGCCATGGTGTCGGTGGGCGCGCCCGTGGGGCTGTCCGTCGGGCCGTTGGTGGGGCCACTGGTGGGGCTCGCGGCGAAGCCCTGCGGGCCGTTCGTGGGGCTGCCGGTCGGGCTCTCATCGGGGCTGCCGGTCGGGCTTTCCTCGGGTCCGGCGGTCGATGTCGGGGTGCCGGTGGCCTCCTGGCCCCGGAAGTGCGGGCCGGAGTCGTCCGGGTTCTCGCCGCAGGGGTTGACGTGCAGGTGCGCGCCGTACTGCCGGTCGGGCAGCAGCCCGTCCACGCTCAGCTCCGAGACCGTGCCCTCCCCCTTGGACGCGACCGTCACCTCGCCCTTGGCGCCGGACGGCACCAGCTTCTCGTCGTAGACCACCGCGTTCTCACCCTCCGCGAACGGCACGAAGGTGCCTTGGCCCTTCAGGCGGATGGACTGCGCCCCGGTGGCGTCCGGCGACGGCGAGCCCGTCTGCGTCGGCGACGCGGGGGCGGCCGCGGGCCCCTGGGCCTGCGGAGCCTGCTGCCCGGCCGAGCACGCCGCGGTCGCGGCGTATCCGGCGCCGAGTACGGCGAGCATGAGGATATGGACATGACGACGGCGGTCGAGTGGGCGGCGCATCGCGGGATCTCCCCCTGTTTACGGATGGAACCAAGGTTCACCGCCCACTCTAAAGCGTAATCATTCAAGCACTAATCGTGACTTTCTATATTCTTCACAATCCTGTCGATGTCGGCGGCCAGCCCGAAGTCGGACTCCGTCAGCCCGCCCGCCGAGTGCGTGGTCAGCGCGAAGGTCACCGTCCGCCACCGGATGTCGATGTCGGGGTGGTGGTCGAGTTCTTCAGCGCGTACGGCCACCGCGTCCACGATCCGGATGGCCGTGGGGAAGTCGCGCGCGGTCACCTCGCGCCGGATCTCCCGGCCCTCGCGCCGCCACGCGGGCAGTACGCCCAGCCTCTTGACGATCTCGGATTCAGCCAGCATGCCTCCAGGACATCACGACCGGGCGCGGCCGTCGACGTTCGGGTGCGGGGCCGCCGCAATCTGAGCGGCTATTTGAGCGCCCCGGCGGTCAGGCCGGACTGGATCTGCCGCTGGAAGATGATGTAGACCAGCAGCACCGGAATGATCGCCATGCTGAGCGCGGCGAACAGCCCCGGCCAGTCGGACTCGTACCCCGCGATCGTCGAGATGTCCGCGATGCCCTGGGTGATGACCCATTTCTCGCGATCCGCCGGCAGCAACACCAGCGGCAGCAGGTACTGGTTCCACTGCCCGAGGATGTTGAAGATGCCGATACTGATCATGCCCGGCTTCGCCATCGGCAGCATGACCTGGAAGAACGTACGCGTGTGCGAGCAGCCGTCCATCATCGCCGCCTCGGCCACCGACGTCGGCAGCGTGCGGAAGAAGGCGGTGAGGAAGAACACGGTGAACGGCAGCGAGTACGCGATGTAGACCAGGACCAGCCCGGCGTGGGTGTTCAGCAGCCCGAACTGCTTCACCACGAAGAACAGCGGCACCAACGCCAGGAAGACCGGGAAGGCCATGCCGGACACGAACAGGTAGTAGATCGCCCGGTTCCCGGGGAAGCGGTACCGGGCGAGCACATAGGCGGCCATCGAGCCGAGCAGCATGGTGCCCATCGTGCCGAAGGCCACC
Source organism: Spongiactinospora gelatinilytica (assembly GCF_003236385.1). GTDB lineage: Bacteria > Actinomycetota > Actinomycetes > Streptosporangiales > Streptosporangiaceae > Spongiactinospora > Spongiactinospora gelatinilytica. Next base: position 913 of record NZ_POUA01000599.1, on the reverse strand, counting down.
ACGAGCACGCTGTTCAGCAGGTAACGCCCCACCTGCGCGCGGTCCCAGGCGCGACCCCAGTTCTCCCAGCGCAGTTCGGCCGGCAGCGACCAGGCGTCGCCGAACAGCTCGGTGTTGTTCTTGAAGGAGGACAGGAACGTCCACAGCAGCGGGACGATCACCAGCAGCGCCCACACGAACAGGGCGAGGTGGGCGAGCCCCCCGAACACCCCCAGCTCGTTGCGCCGGGGACGCGCTCTCTTGTGGGTCACCCGTTCCGCCGCCACCTTCTCGACCGCCGTGCGAGTAGCCATGAGCCCCTTCTCACAACTCGATCCGCTCGCGCCTGGACACCCGAAGGGTCAGCGCGGCGAAGGTGATGGTCAGGAAGAACAGCGCCACTCCCATGGCCGAGGCGTAGCCGAAGTCGGAGTAGCTGAACGCGGTCTTCCAGATTTCCAGGGGCAGCACGGTCGTGGAGTTGTCCGGGCCGCCGCGGTCCACCGAGAGGACCTGGACGAGTGCGAAGCCGTCGAACGCCGCGATGCCCAGGTACACCCAGCCGACCTGGAGGGTGTCCCACAGCAGCGGCAGCGTGATGCTGAAGAACAGCCGGAACCGCCCGGCCCCGTCCAGCGCCGCCGCCTCGAAGACGTCCCGGGGGATCGCCGCCATCCCGGCGGAGAACAGGACGACGTAGAAGCCGACCGCCTGCCACACCATCACCGCGATGATCGCCCAGAAGGCGATGCTCGGTTCGGTCAGCCAGCCGACCGGCTCGATCCCGAGCCGGATCAGCACCCCGTTGACCACGCCGCTGTCGTCCGGGCGGTACACCGCCTGGAACAGCACCCCGACCACGGCGACGGCCAGGACCTGAGGGAAGAAGAACACCACCCGGTAGAACTTCGACCCCCAGACCCCCGTCATGTTC
>NZ_POUA01000598.1 GCF_003236385.1 Spongiactinospora gelatinilytica | reverse complement strand
GGGGGAGAGGCGGGCCGGGGCGAAGAACTCGGTGTGGCCGGCCGTGTAGCGGGCGGCGTAGTCGTAGACGCCGGCGTCCGGGACGATCTCGACTGGGGGGAGTGCCTTGGGGCCGTCGCCGTGGTCGACGACTGAGATGGCGATCTCCACGCCGGAGACGTAGCGCTCGATCAGGGCGGTGTCGCCGTAGGCGAAGCAGCCGACCATCGCGGCGGGGAGCTCCTCGGCGGTACGGACGAGTGAGGCTCCGAGGGCGGAGCCGCCGCGGGCGGGCTTGACGAAGAGCGGCAGGCCCAGGCGGTCGATGATGCGCTCCAGCATGGCGGTGGCGCCGAGGTCGTGAAAGGTCTCCTTGGGGAGGGTCACCGAATCGGGGGTGCTGAGGCCGGACGCCTTGATGATCGCCTTCGCGCTGGGCTTGTCGAAGGCGATGCGGCATGCTTCGGGGCCGGCGCCGACGTACGGCACGTTGAGGAGTTCCAGGACCGATCGGATGGCGCCGTCCTCGCCGGAAACCCCGTGCAGGGTGACGAAGGCGGCGTCGGGCGGGTCGGCGAGCACGGAGGGGATGAGCGAGGCGTCGGTGTCGCGGGTCTCGACGTCGATGCCTCCGGCTCGCAGGACCTCGCTGACTCGGCGTCCGGACTTCAGGGAGACCTCGCGCTCGTACGACAGCCCGCCCGCGAGAACCAGCACGTGGCCGAGATCGCTCATAGGTCCCTCCAGCGTGGAGTCTCGAACCGAGGCTCCGGAGAAAGCGTCGCGGCACGGTCGGTGCCGCACGGGCAGGTGATGCGCGCGCCGGCGTCGCGAACCTGCCAGCGGATGCAGGACAGGTTAGCCCAACGCCTGCGGCCAGGTGGAGGGGGGAGGTGCGTCTGGGGTCAAGTCAGGCCAAAGTGGGTCGGGTTGTGAGCGGATATCGAGAAGACCCCCTCGATCGGCCGGGTATCTGAAACGCCGTACGGCCGGCCACAGGGTGGCCGGCCGTACGGATCATGGGTCAGGCGAGGTCGGGACCCGGGGTGTGGACCCCGGCACGGCCGGGAGTGGTGCCGGTGCCGAAGGTCTCGTGCAGGAGCGTCTCCTGCTCGATCACGCCGGCCAGGCGGCGGACGCCCTCCCTGATGCGTTCCGGTTCCGGATAGCAGTAGGACAGCCGCATGTGCCCGGCGCCCTGTCCGTCGGCGTAGAAGCCGGTGCCCGGTACGAACGCGACCCGCTCGGCGACCGCGCGGGGCAGGATCGCCTTGGAGTCGAGCCCTTCGGGCAGGGTCAGCCAGACGAAGAACCCGCCGGCAGGGCGGGTCCAGGAGCATCCGGCGGGCATGAGCTGCTCAAGCGCGCTCAGCATCGTGTCCCGGCGTTCGCGATACAGCTCGCGGAAGGACTTGATCTGCTCGCGCCACGGCTGGGTGGCGAGATACTGCCCGACCGCGAGCTGCGCGAACGAGGAGTGCGAGAGCACCGCGGACTCCATCGCGAGCACCAGCTTGTCCCGCACGGCGTGCGGCGCGAGCGCCCACCCCACCCGGAACCCCGGTGCCAGGGTCTTGGAGAACGACCCCAGATAGATCACCCCGTCCGCGTCGTCGGCGCGCAGCGCCCGCAGCGGGTCGCCGTCGAAGCCGAGCAGGCCGTACGGGTTGTCCTCGATCACGAGCACGCCCGCGCGGTTGCAGACGTCGAGCACTTCGCGCCGCCGCGCCACGCTGAGGGTGACGCCGGCCGGGTTCTGGAAGTTCGGGACCGTGTAGAGGAACTTGATACGCCGTCCCTGGCGGGTCAGCGTCTCGATCGTCTCGGCCAGCGCGGCCGGGTTCAGGCCGTCGTCGTCCATCGCGACGTGGACGACGTCCGCCTGGTAGGCGGTGAAGGTGCCGAGGGCGCCCACGTAGGACGGGCCCTCGGCGAGCACCACGTCGCCGGGGTCGATGAAGATCCGGGTGATCAGATCGAGTGCTTGCTGTGAACCGACGGTGACCACTACGTCGCTCGGGTCCGCCTCGATGCCCTCAAGCCGCATGACCTCGCACATCTGCTCGCGCAGGTGCGGGTCTCCCTGGCCTGAGCCGTACTGTAGCGCGGTCGAACCGCGCCGGGCCACGAGGTCGGCGATCAGCTCGCCGATCAAGTCGAGGGGAAGAGCCGTGACGTACGGCATGCCGCCGGCGAGCGAGACCACCTCGGGCCTCGACGCGACGGCGAAGAGAGCTCGGATCTCAGAGGCGACCATCCCGGTAGCTCGTGCTGCGTACCGATCGACGTAGGCGTCGATGCGCGACCCTTGGGGCGCGCTGGTCTGACCGTGATCCGTATCCTCTGTCACGGTCCACCTCCTCGGTCGAAGTGCCGGAGAAAACCAGAGTACGTCACCTTTTGTGACGGCCCATCGGGGGGAGCCGTATCGCCGACCTCGGATCGGTGATCCACGTAATGCCACCCCCACTGAGCTACGATGCCAGTCGGGGACGCCGTATTGATGCGGTTTTCCACCAAGACTCGCGTCAGGATAGGGGCCACCAGTTGTCGCGTCGCCTCGTCAACGTCACGTTGGACAACCTTGACGATCTTCCACGCCGGTGCCGTCGATGCGTGTTCTGGGAGCTCGACCCGGTCGGTGGCGAGCGGGCGAACGAGGTCGGCGACGCGGGGCTGGAGAAGGAAGCCTGGATCTCGGCGACGCTGCTGGAGTGGGGAAGCTGCGGCAAGATCGCCTATGTGGACGGGGCGCCGGCCGGGTTCGTGCTGTACGCGCCGCCGCTCTATGTGCCGCGTTCGGTGGCGTTCCCGACGTCGCCGGTGAGCTCCGATGCCGTGCTGCTGATGACCGCCCAGATCATCGCCGAGTTCTCGGGGGGCGGGCTGGGGC
>NZ_POUA01000597.1 GCF_003236385.1 Spongiactinospora gelatinilytica | reverse complement strand
GGCTGGTGGAGGCGGTGCTGGGCGAGGCGGACGGGCGGCCGGGGGCTTTGCCGTTCGTTTCGCATGCGTTGTGGGAAACCTGGCGGCGGCGTAACAGCGCGGAGTTGACCTTGGAAGGGTATCGGGCGGCCGGCGGGATCGACGGCGCGCTGACCCGGACGGCCGATCGGGTCTACGGGGAGTTGGATGCCGCCCAGCGGCGGGTCGCTCGCGCGGTGCTGTTGCGGCTGATCGCGTTGGGGGAGGGGACGGAGGACACCCGGCGCCAGATCGGGCGTGCCGAGCTCGGGGATGATCCGGCCACGGCCGGGGTGCTGGACCGGCTGGCCGCCGCCCGGCTGATCATCCTGGGTGCCGGTGCCGCGGACACGGTCGAGATCGCGCACGAGGCGCTGATCGCCGGCTGGCCCCGATTACGGGACTGGCTCGCCAATGATCGCGAGGACCTGCGTGCGCATCGGCGCCTCACCGAGGCGGCCGTTGAGTGGGACGCGCACGGGCGTGATGAGGCGTTGTTGTATCGGGGTCGGGTCGTGGCCGCCTGGAACGACCGCGACCAAGCGGCACTGAACAAGCTGGAATCCGCCTTTCTCGCTGCGAGTCGAGCCTGGCGCGAACGTGAAGGCAAGACCCGCCGTCGCCGGCGACGGCTGCTTCTGTCCGGGTTAGTCTCGGCCCTGGTCGTGACGACCACACTGGCCACGCTGGCGATCGTCCAAGGTAGGCAAGCCGTGCAGGAGCATGACTTCGTCCGCTCACGTCAGCTGGCGGCCAAAGCCCGTGACCGATTGCAGGTCGATCCCGAACTGGCGTTGCTGCTGGCCGTCAAGGCGGTGCGGATGGGGCCGGTCGCTGAGGCCGAGAGTGTGCTGCGCCAGGCCGTGGTGGACTCCCGTGCCGAGGCCACATTGTTGCTCAGCGGGCAATTGCCGGGCCTGGACGTGGCCTTCAGTCCGGACGGTGGCGGACTCATCTCCAGCGGACTGGACGGCATCGTATGGGCATGGCGTCGATCTGGCGTGTCGTGGCATGGGCCGACGATGCTCCGCGCCACATCGAAGCTACAGCGGCCTGTGACCAGCCCCGACGGGCGCTTCGCGGCCAGTGGCGGGTTGGATGGCACGGTACAGATCTGGGATCTGGCAGGTACTGCCGCACCGGTTATTCTGAAAGGTCATCAAGGATCGGTGACCGCTATCGCCTTCAGCCCGGATGGCCGCCATCTGGCCAGCGCCGCCGACGACGGGATTCGGATATGGAACCTTACCGGGCAGCGCGTAGAGCGCGTGCTGGCTGGTCGCCGCGTAGGCTGGGGAAGACTCGCCTTCAGCCCCGATGGCCGCCGTCTGGCTGCCGGTAGCCCCACTAACGACACAATCCGTATTCATAACCTGCTTAGTGAGTTGCGATGCTCAGCCGTCCCGGAGGGCGGCTGCCACCTGGCGCGGCCAGGTCACCATCAGCGGCCCGCGGTTGCGATGCTCAGCCGTCCCGGAGGGCGGCTGCCACGGCCTCTGAACAGGCGAAACGTCAGAACAGTACCTATCCAGCGGCAGTTCGAATCCACTTATCAAGGAACAAATACGCCGATATCTCATTAGGAACACCTGGCGTGTCGCATGAGCACTCCAGCATCGCAACCAGAAGGGCGCGGAGCGGTCGCGGCGCACGGCGCAGGTGGCAGCCGCCCTCCGGGACAGGCTGAGCATCACAACCTCCTTGGTTGTACGGCGGTCGATCGCCTCGACCCACGTGGCAGCCGCCCTCCGGGACGGCTGAGCATCGCAACACCCGCTGTTGGAGAGAAGGAGGTACCTAACGATCTAGAGGGGTCTTGCGGCCATATTGAGTTGACTGAGGAGTTCTCGCGTTTCCAGTGAGCATTCCAGGCCAAGGGCGTCAAGGCGGGTTTTGAGGTGGCGGGCGCGGAGGCGGGCTTCGTCGGTGCGCCCAAGGGTGTGCAACAGGCGGACGGCGTATCGGGCGGCGGTTTCGGTGTCGGGGTCCAGGGTGCAGGCCTGGTCGTATGCCTCCAGGGCGCATTCGTTGCGTCCGGTGTGTTCGTGCAGGGCGCCGAGTTGCAGGAGTGCTTTGACGGTGGCGATGGTGAGGGGCCAGCGGTGGCCTTGGTCGAGCCAGTCGTAGTGCAGGCCGTGTGCTAGGGGGCCGCGGCACAGGCCGGCGACCGTCTCCAGCGCCTGTGTCCTTGCTTCTTCGCTGGTGGCGGCGCGGGCGCCGGTGAGGGCGCGGTGCAGGGCCCAGAGGTCCACATCGATGTGGCGGGCGGAGATGCGGTAGGTGGTGCTGTGGCGTTCGATGAACGTGGCCGCCTTCCCGTCCGGGCCGGCGGGGGTGCGCAGGGCGGCGCGGAGGTCTTTGAGGGCGGCGTGGAAGCGGTAGCCGGCGAGGGTCTCCTCCAGTTCCGGCCATAGGTGGTCGCAGATCTGTTCGCGGGTCAGGCCGGCGGGGTGGACGGCGAGCAGGGTGAACAGTTCCAGGGCTTTGGCGCGGCCGGACAGGTCCACCGTGGTGCCGTTGACCTCGATGACGGGTGGCCCGACCAGGGCGAAGCGGACCAGCGGGCTGCCTGCGGCGGGCGGCGGGGGCGGAATGTCCGCAGGTTGCTCAGAGGAACTGCTCGGGGGTTGCTGGGGCAGGCCGTGGGCGGTGGCCAGGGTGTGCAGGGCCGTTTGCGCTGCGTCGGGCCGCAGGTGGAACACGGTGGCGTCACGAAGTTGTTCGGCGAGGTCGCCGTCGGCTTCGGCGACGGTGTGATCGGGGTTGATGGTGCAGGTGGTGCCCGACGTCGAGTGCCCGGCGATGACGGCTCCGGCGCCGAAGGCTGCGGCCATGCCCATGAGGGTGTCCAGGTAGGGG
>NZ_POUA01000596.1 GCF_003236385.1 Spongiactinospora gelatinilytica | reverse complement strand
GGGTTGGGGGCGGCAGAGGGGAGACTGGGAGATCGGGCCGGGCCGGGGGCTCGGGCCGCCCGCCCCCTTTCCCCCTGGCCCTGAGGGGAAGGCTCACGATTGTGGGACCGCGTGCGAGCTTTCGTCGCCGCGCGCGCTGCGGGCTGACCGTGGCTGGAGGATTATTGTCATCACAGCGGTACTGCTCGGCGGCGTGCTTAAACATGAGCGACCACGTCCGGCCGGCCATTCGGATAAAGCGGATCATCAACACCGTCTAGAGGCGGGCATGGATGATCCTTCATGGCCACCCTATAGGGGGCGCCTGGCCGTTTGGAGTATTGGACGCATAAGATGGCCGTCATGTGATAATGCCATAAGCCGCCGCCTTTTGTGCCGGAAGCGGTGAACCCGGCGTTAATACTAATCAGTCCATCCTGGCCGACATGACTGCCGTATGTACGCGCGGCGCCGGCTCCGGATGCGGCGTTCACGACGACATCGAGGATATGATCGCGGGATTTCGCGGTGTTCCCCATGTTCCTCAGTGCGCTGGAGACGGCCGTTCTGGCGCCGGCGGCCTGGCGTTTGACACTGTCCATGGCTTCTTGGAGCGCATCATTCCTGGGATCCAGCGATGCTCCGCAGCCTGCGAGGGAGGCGGCGAGGAGACCTATCCCGGCCGCCCCCTGGATCGCTCGGCGAACTGTCATGGATCGAGGCTACCCAGAGCACTCTCCCGAGCCCATACGAGAGGAAGGTCCCGCTGAGGTTACGATGGAAGGATCGGGCCGATGGGACGCTGTTGTCGGATTCGGTTGCCACCAGGACCAATCCATGGATCGCGGCGCCGGAGGCACAGGAAGAGTGCCCCGCGAACTGCGGGCGAGGATCGGCCTGGATGCCCGAGACGCCGTCGGCCCGAGCGTCCTGGACTGCGGCGGCCATTCTCGTCTGATAAGGCCGCCCATCTGTCTCATCCAGCTCGCCTCCCCATTTGACGGCTTGCCGATGGCGCCGAATCCCGGAACGGTGATGCTGGGAACACATGAGCCATTATCGAAGATATATGGATAGGCCATTAGTATGATAGTGGCGTTTGGCGCTCGGCCTACCCGAGGAAGACTGACCGATGAGCGACTCTCCGCCCGACCCCACAACGATGAACGATACCGGCCTGATCTTCGCGATGGGCCTCCATGACGATGTGTGCGCCTGCCCGTGGTTCCCGGAGTGGCACCGCCGCAGGGGAAGCAACCCTGCCCCTGCCGAGAGCGTCAACGACGACTGATCGTCGGTCCTCCCTTTCCCGGTCCGGCCGAGACAGCGCGCGGAATGCGGGGAGGGCCGCAACGCCCCAACAGCTCAAGCAGCCGACCAGACAAGGAGTGACCCCGATGCCGTTTCGTAGGGCCGCCGCCCACGGACGCCGGCGACTGTCCCGCACCCGAGTGGAGCAGGCCGTCCGCGAGACGCAGACGCGTCTCGAAGTCCACAGCCTCGGCGACACCGAAACGCTCGACGACGGCCGCAAGCAGGTACTCGTCCACCTGCTCGACACCTTCACCGACCCCGCGCCGGGAATCGCCGGCCGCAGCACGGTTGATAGACGCCTTGGAGGGTGACGGCTGGACCGTGACCCACAGACGCGCGGTGACCTCATCCCGTCTGGTCGTCGCCGAACCCGAGGAGGGCTGAGCGGTGGCCTCCGTCTCTGCCGCGCAACTCGCCTTCCTGTAACGCGCCCACGAGGGCACCCTGTACGTGTACCGGGACCTGGCGCGCGTCGGCGGGAACATCGTGGGAGGCCACCCTGGCCAGACTCCGACAGGACGGCCGGCTCGCGTTGGGGGACCACGTCCGCTCGAAGGGCCGCCCGCTGGTCGTTACTACCGAGGGCGTTGCGCTGCTCGTCCGCCTCGGGCAGATCGCCGCCCCCCAGTCCGGGAAGGACTCCGATGCCTGAGCGCATCCGCCGTGAGCGTAGGAAGGGCTGGCGCAAGCCGGCGAACTGCATGATCGTGCCCGCACTTCACGTACGGCAATCCGTTCGCGGTCCGCGCCTGCGACAGTGGATGCTGCTGGGAGATCGACGACCCGTTCCGCATCGCCCGCCGCTCCGAACGACTACCCGGAGCGGTTCAGCAGCAAGGAGAGGCGACCAGAGCCGCCGCGGAGCTGCACAAGATCCACGCCGGTCCCATGGGCGCCGATCTGACGGGTACCTGCGGTGAGACCGCCGGCCTGGGCCTACGGGCCCGGGGAGGGGTCGTCCACCCATCCGGGACGGCCGGTCACGATGGTGTGCCATTCCTTCAGCGCGGCCTGTTCCAGTTCCAACAGGCTGAGCGCGGCCGCCGCGGCCGCGTCCTCGCCTTCGCTGACGAGCCGTTGGTAGGCGGCGAGGTGAGCCTCGCCCGCGGCGATGGCGCCGCGCAAGCCGCGCAGATACCGGACGTGCCACTCATCCTCAGCCGCGTCGGGGGCGTCGTCGCGGTGTGGGGCGGCGAGGCGAGCCGCCAGGTCACGGTGTTCGTCAAGGCCGACCCGGACCGCGGCCAGCCGGTCGCCGGTACTCATCGAGATGGGCCGGATCGGACGGGCCGGTGCTGCTGGGCGCGGCACAGCCGGGCGAGCGGGGCGAGCCGCCGGGTGCGGCACCGGCAGGGCTCACAGTGAGCGCGGGGGGCGGGCGGTGGCATCGAGGGTGCGTGTGATCTGCCCATCGAGGTCCTCCAATGCGCAGATGGTGCCTTTCGCTGCATTGGCACGCTCCTGCACCGATGTACGGGCGTCAGGACGTCGGCGCCACACTCGTCCAAGTCGTAATCTGCTTTTCGGGTTTCCCTAACGGCAGCCGGCGAGGCTGCGACGCCGGGACGTGCCGCATCACCGAGGAGCCCCAGCA
>NZ_POUA01000595.1 GCF_003236385.1 Spongiactinospora gelatinilytica | reverse complement strand
GTATAAGAGACATCCCCACACCCATCACCGCCGACCACAACTCTGGCGCGGACGGATTCGTGCCACAGAGCGGCGGTGGGTCCGGCCAGTTCGTGCCGGGCATGGGGGACCTCGCGCGGTCGGGTTTCGACCCGCAGTTCGCGATGTCGCGCGCTCCCATGGCGGGAGTGCTTCCCCCGGTCGTCCGCACAGCGGCGGACGAGCCTTCCTTCTCTCCTGACTAGCTCGCCCGTTCCGCGCGGTTCGACGATGGCCCGCCGCCATCGGGTGAGCCGTTTCGCGTCCGGGCGACACGTCGTCTCTTCTTCACTCCTCGCGACGGCTGAGGCCCCCGCTGTGCGGGTACGCCACGGTTTCTCACCGTGCCATAGGTGCCTCTCCGCGCTGTAGCGCCGCCCGTTCCGCTTTTTGCCTCGCCGGTTCGTGCCGGCCGGGGATGAGCGTGTGCGGGCCTGGTACCGAAGCGATCCCGCATGGCCTCATCGCCATGTCGCGAGATGTCAGGTAATCCCCCTAGAACCACTAGGAGCATTGGTTATGCGTACGTGGGCCAAGGGCACGGCCCCTGCTGCACTACTCGCAGTGGCCGTGATGACCGTCGGCAGCGGTACGGCTGCCGCCGACACCGGCGGAAACGGTTCCGTCGGTGGCGGCAACCAGGTCAACGCCCCGGTCAACCTTCCGATCGACATCAGCGGCAACGCCGTCGGCGTGCTCGGCGAGTCCTCGGCCGGCTCCCAGGGCGGGGCCACCGTGGTGAACGGCGGCAGCGGTACCGGCGGCAACCGCACCTCCGGTGACGGCAGCGTGCTCGGCGGCAACCAGATCGACGCCCCGATCAACGCGCCGATCAACGCCTGTGGCAACGCCATCGCCGTCCTGGGCGAAGCCGACGCCAACTGCAAGGGCGGCGCGACCGTGGTGAACCGCGGCCACGGGGCCGGCGGGAATCACACCTCCGGTGACGGCAGCGTGCTCGGCGGCAACCAGGTCGTCGCGCCCGTCACCGCCCCGCTGAACGTCTGCGGCAACGCGCTGGCGATCTTCGGCAACGCCACCGCGGGCTGCACCGGCGGCAGTACGGTGAAGAACTCCGGCGCGGGCGGCGGTGCCGGTGGCAACCGCACCTCCGGCGGCGGCAGTGTGCTCGGCGGCAACCAGGTCGTCGCGCCGATCAGCGCCCCGACCGACATCTGCGGCAACGCCGTGGCGGTGCTCGGCGGCGCCTTCGGTAGCTGCAAGGGCGGCGCGACCGTCATCAACGGCGGTTCGCACGGCCGCAACCACCACCACCACCACCGTAACGGGCCGCACGGCTCGGCAGGCAACGACACCGACGGCCGGTTCGGCGTCGGCAGCGGGAACCAGCTCATCGCGCCGATCGACCTGCCCGTCGAGGTCTGCGGCAACGCGGTCGGCGGCGACGCGTCGGCGAACTGCAAGGGTGGCGCGACCGTCGTGAAGCGCGGGCGTGGCGCGGGGGGTAATCGTACGTCGGGGCAGGGCGGGGTGCTCGCGGGCAACCAGGCCGTGGCCCCGATCACGGCGCCGATCAACGTGTGCGGCAACGCCGCCGCCGTACTCGGCAAGGCCGCCGCTCAGTGCAAGGGCGGCGCGCACGTCTGGCCGGGTCGGGGCGGCGTCGGCGGGGGCGGCAACAGCACCTCGGGCGATGGCAGCGTGCTGGGCGGCAACCAGGTCGTGGCCCCGATCACCGCGCCCGCCAACATCTGCGGCAACGCGGTCGCCGTGCTGGGCGACGCCGCCGCGGGCTGCCTGGGCGGCTCCAAGGTCGGCGGTCCGGGTCACCCCGGTGACCACTACGGGCGTCAGCACGTCCGGGGGCTCGCGCCGGTCGACGCGGAGGGCGTCGGCGGCGGCGGTACGGCGGGCGGCGACCTGCTGTCCACGCTCCCGGCCGCCCCCGCGCTGACCAAGACGCCCGTCGTGTCGGACGTGACGGGCGGGACCGCGCTGCCCGGTGTCCGGGACGTCACCTCGCTGACCGGCCAGACGGAGGGCCTTGGCCTGCCTCCGGCGGTCGGTGACATGACCAAGACGGAGGGCCTTGGGCTGCCTCCGGCGGCTGGCGACGCCACCAAGGCGCTGGGCGCGCCCGAACCGGGCGACCTGACGGGCCAGGCCACGCGCACGCTAGGGGTGCCGGACGCGGGTTCGGCGCTGTCCACGCTGCCGCAGTTGCCGGGTCTGCCGGTGCTGGCGGAGACCCCGATCAGCAAGCCGCCGGCGGGCCGGGGTACGGCCGAGCCGGCGCCCGCCGGCAAGGGCGGTAAGGCCGGTAAGTCCTCTAGGAGCGGTAAGGCGGGCAAGGCCACCAAGAAGATGTCCTCCAGGCCGGTTCCCGGGGGGCGGGGCGATGACAAGCGCCGTCCGAAGGGCGGCGCGCTGTCGGTGGCCGAGCCGGTGACCGACCTGGTGGGCTCCACCCCGGCCGGCGGTGCGGTGCGCGACACCGCCGAAGGGCTGCCGGTCAAGGGCCTGCGGGCCAATGGTCTGATGAGCGCCGAGCAGCCGCTCGGCGTGATCGGGATGAACTCCGGTGCCCTCGCAGCGCTGATGCTCGGCGCGATGTTCGCCGTGTCGGCGACGTTGCTCGCCGGTATCCGCCGCCTCCGCTTCGGTCGGAGGCCGTAGATCGTGATCGCCGTCGTCCGGGCGTCGACCGTGGTTGTCGGTCGCCTGGACGGCGGTGCGCGGTCTGCCCACGTGCCGTGTCGAACGGCAGGGTAGTCGGCGGTGACGAGGAGAAGGCGCCGGTCGCTCCGCTCCGTGATCTGGGGCACGGCCGGAGCAGGTGAGAAAGCTTTGCCCGTTCCGGGGGCGTGGCCCGGGACGGGCAAAGCCGTATCCGGGGAAATGCGTAGGGCGGGGG
>NZ_POUA01000594.1 GCF_003236385.1 Spongiactinospora gelatinilytica | reverse complement strand
CCCCCTCAGCATGCGTCCACGCACCTGTCACCTGTGACTTCGTGCGAGACCCCGGCAGCGGTTGCATCGTTCCGGCGGCGCGGGCCGGACGCCGGGCCATGGCGTTGGCGCGGATAGCGGGGGAAGGGCGTCAGCGGGCGCGTTTGCGGAGGGCTTCCAGGTCGTGGATGGTGACGCGACGGCGGCCGGTCTCGATGAGGCCGCGGTCGCGGAGGGAGCGGAGGGCCTTGCTGACCGCCTCGCGGGAGGCGCCGGTCCAGCCGGCGAGCTCGTCCTGGGAGAGCGGCAGCGCCACCCGGACCCCGCCGGCGGACTGCTCGCCGTACCGTTCGGCCAGCTCGACCAGGCGCGTCGCGACCCGGCCCGTGGTGTCGAAGGCGCCGTACTCGATCCGCTTGCGGTCGGAGTCGCGCAACCTGCCGATGATCAGCTTCATCAGCAGCACCGCGACCTGGCCGTTCTCCCGCAGGAACCCCGGGAAGTCACCGATCACCAGGGCCTCGACCGGCTCCAGCGCGGTCACCGTGCCCGAGCGTGGCCCGCCGTCGATCGCCGACATGTCGCCGAGCAGCGCCCCCGGCCCCCGGACGGCGAGCACCACCTCGGTGCCGCCCTCGGTGTGCGAGGAGACCTTGACCCGCCCGGAAGTGAGCACGGCCACCCAGTCGGCGGTGTCACCCTCGCTCATCACGGCCGCGCCGCGCTCCCAGCGGCGGGTCCGGGCGCTCGCCCGAAGCGCCGCGATCTCGTCTTCGGTCAGCAGATCCATGAACTCGCCGGGCTCCGTGGTCGGCTTGACGCTCATCGGGCTGCCTCCAGGGACGCGGGGGGAATCACCCCCGATTATTTCCCGGAATCCGGTGCCCGGCGATGGATCGGAGCACAAATGCCTCCACCGGCTGGTCCTTGCCTTTCAGCCGCAGCGGGCCGAGCGGGCTCGCCACGGCGGTTTCGCCGAGCAGGTCGTGGGTGGTGGAACCGATCACGACCGTACCCGGCTCGGCCAGTGACTGGAGCCGGGCCGCCACGTTCACGCAGTCGCCCATCGCGTTGAAGCCACGCAATTCCGGGCTGCCGATGTTCCCGACGAGCGCCATTCCGGTGTTTATCCCCACGCGGAATTTCGGCCATTCGATCGTGCTGCGGCGCCCCGCCGCCTGTTCGCCGAGCACCTCGGCGGCCACCCGCTCCGCCGCCTCCTGCATGGCGAGCCCCGCGAGGGCCGCCGCGCGGGCGTGGTCCGCCTGCCGGGCCGGCGCGTTGAACAGCGCCAGCAGGGCATCGCCGACGAACTGCACGATGGTGCCGCCGTTGTCCAGAATGCAGGGGACGGCGGCGGTGTGGTACCGGTTGAGCATTTCCACGATCTCGCCGGGGGAGACCTTCTCGGAGAAGGTGGTGAACCCCTTCAGGTCCGCGAACAGCGAGGTCAGCTCCACCAGCGACCCGCCGAGTGCGGCCTGCGCCGGATCGGCGAGCAGCGCGGAGGCCACGTCCGGCGACATGTACTGCCGGAAGAGCGTGGACAACTCAGCGTAAAGCCGGTCGTTCTCCAGCGCGATCGACAACTGGTTGGCGAGCAGCGCGGCCAGCGGTTCGTCCTGCGGGGTGACCCCGACCGGCACCCTGATCACGCCTGCCAGCCTCCCCTTGACGGTGAGCGGGTAGATGAGCCGGTCGTGGCCGTCCCTGAGCGGGGTGGCGCGGGCGAAGTCGGCCTCGCGGTAGTCGGCCGCGCCCATCGAGACCGTGCCGTCGGCGACCAGGCTGATGCGGACGTCGCCGTACGCCTGCCGCACCCGGTCCAGGGAGGCGGTGAGCAACTCGCGCTCGGCGCGGCCCACCCGCGCGCCGCGCCCGACGTCCACCAGTGCGGCCAGCCGGTCGGAGATCTCGCGCTCGTTGGCCAGGGCCGTGCCCGCGCGGTCGAGTACCGCCGCCTGCGCCTCGGTCAACCCGAACTTCCCGGCCAGCCGGGTCGCCTCCGGCACCCTGGACACCGAACCCTGCCGCAGGTGATCGACCAGCTCCTCCAGGGCCTGGGCGTACTGGGCCTGGAGCCGCCGCACGGTGGCGGCCAGCGCGATCGAGTCGAACAGTCCCGCGCTGGAACCCTCGTGCCGGAACTGGAGGTAGCCGCTGTAGGCGACGAACACGAACGCGAAGGTGAGCAGTATGTGCCACTCCCACCAGGAAAGGTGCCAGTTGTTGCGGCTCATCCCGGCGATCATCGCCTCGGCGAGCAGCGTGTACGCGGTGATCAGGCTGACCAGCATGGCGGCCGGGCGGCGGCGGTGCAGCCGGAACATCATCACCGCCGCCGCCCCGTACAGGGCCACGGCGACCAGCGAGAACGCGCCGAGCGTCGCCCCACCGGGCGGCGGCGGGGCGCTGAGCGGGGTCAGGCCGGGGAGCAGGGAGGCGGCGGTCCAGGCGAGGAGCAGTACGGCGAGACCGGCGCGGAGCGGGCGGGCGGCGGCGAGCACGGCCTGGGCGGCGCGGCCGTCCAGGGGGAGCGCGGACATGAAGGCGAAGACCGAGGCCACGGTCAGGCCGACCGGCTGGTCCAGGTCGAAGCCCATGCTGCCGGTGGGAAGGATGATCTTGGGGGTGCTCAGGCCGTGCAGGAAGAAGAAACCGGCATTGGTCAGGAAGACCAGGGAGACCAGGAGGATGCGGGCGTCGGGACGGCGGATCAGGGCGCGGGTCATCAGCAGGCCCAGCGCCAGGTTGATGCCCGCGACCAGGATGATCAGCCAGAAGTGGCTGGTCTCGTGCTGCCAGATGATGTTGATGTCGTCCTGGGCGAGCAGCAGCCACAGGCCGAGCATGGGGATCACCATGTGGATCGCCCACACGACGCCCCGGACGGGCTGGGTGGCGGGGGGCAGGTAGAGAT
>NZ_POUA01000593.1 GCF_003236385.1 Spongiactinospora gelatinilytica | reverse complement strand
CACCTACACCCGGCACCTGCCGGACGGCAGCACGGAGATCGACACGCACGTGTGCGAGGGCGGCAAGGGCCGCAACGGCTTCTACGGCGCGGGCATCGCGGACGCGCTGCGCGCCGTGCGGTGACCTGACCGATATTCACCAAGTGCCCGGCCCTTTCAAAAGGGCCGGGCACTTTTTCGTGCGGAGCCCTCGCGGCGGCGCGCCGGAGGGTTAGCATGACGGTGTGACCCTATGACCAGAAGGTCTCATCTGGTCATGCAGTCGGATAGGATCTCGATCGTGGCACCTGAGCCGTCGGAGCGTTCGGTATCGGAGCGTCCGACGTCAGAGCGGGAACGGCGAGCCGAGCGCATCCTCGACGCCGCCGGCGAGCTACTGGTGGCCTGGGGCTACGGGCGCGTCACGGTGGACGATGTCGCCCGCCGGGCGGGAGTCGGTAAAGGCACCATCTACCTGCACTTCTCCACCAAGGAAGGGCTGTTCCTCTCGGTGCTGATGCGCGCGCAGAGCCGGCTGATGGCCAATCTGGTGGACCTGCTGCGCCGGGAGCCGGTCACCGTCATGCCCAGCGAGCTGATCGCGCACATCTACCGATGGGCCCACGAGGAGCCGGTGGTGCGCGCCGCGCTGATCGGCGACCCGGAGACCCTGGGCGTGCTGGTGCGCAGCAGCGCCGAGCTGGTCGGTGACCTGCTCGCCGAGCGGCTGCGCGTCATGGAGTCCTACCTCGTGCTGCTGCGCGAGCACGGCCTCGTGCGCACGGACCAGCCTCCGGAGCTGGTGCGGTACACCATGGTCTCGATCTTCGTCGGCTTCCTCACCATGGAGCCGATGATGCCCGCCGAGGCCAGGCCCGACCCCGCCGCCTGCGCCGGCGCGCTCGCCGACGCCATCCGTTCCTCGATCGAGACCGCCCGCTCCCCCGAGGCGATGCGGGCCGCGGCCGACCTGGCCGCCGAACTGTTCGACCGCCTGCTCGACCGGCTCAACCAGGAGATTCGCAGGCGGCAGTCCATCTGACCCAGCGGAGGGCAGACATGAGCACTTCCGGTATCACGGAACCCATCGACCTGATGGATCCCGATCTGCTCCACGACCCCTTCCACGGCTTCGCCCGCATCCGCGAGGAGGCGCCGGTCGCCCGCGCCGTCTTCCCCGGCAAGGTCGACCCGATCTTGCTGGTGACCCGGTACGACGACGTCAAGACGGTGCTGAGCGACCAGCGGTTCGTCAACAACCCGGCGAACGTCCCCGGCGGGGACGTCGGCAACGTCCGCGAGCAGCTCATCAAGATGCGCGGCATTCCGCCGGAGTACGCGAAGTACGTACTGGAGAGCATCCTCGACGTGGACGGCGCCGACCACATCCGGCTGCGCCGCCTGGTCTCGCGCGCCTTCACCGCGCGCCGCGTCCTCGAACTGCGGCCCCGGGTCGAGGAGATCGCCGGCGCGCTGCTCGACGAGCTGCCCGGCAAGGCCGGCCCCGACGGCACCGTGGACCTCATCGAGGGCTTCGCCTACCCGCTGCCGATCGCGGTGATCTGCGAGCTGGTGGGCATCCCCGAGGAGGACCGCCCGGCCTGGCGGGACTGGGGCCGGTCACTGGTCTCCCTGCAGCCGAACGCGATGAACGAGCCGCTGATCGGCATGGTCCACTCCATCGAGAACCTGATCCTGCGGCGGCGCGCCGAGCCCACCGGCGACCTGTTGAGCAGCCTGATCCGGGTGCACGACGAGGACGGCGACCGGCTCAGCGACCAGGAGATGGTCACCATGGTGCTCACGCTGGTCCTGGCCGGGCACGAGACCACCGCTCACCTGATCGGCAACGGCACCGCGGCGCTGCTGACCCACCCGGACCAGCTCGAAAGGCTCCGGGCCGAGCCGGAGCTGATGCCGGTCGCCGTACACGAGCTGATGCGCTGGTGCGGTCCGGTGCACGGCACCCGTATCCGCTACGCCGCCGAGGACGTCGAACTGGGCGGAGTGAAGATCGCCCAGGGGCAGCCGGTGATGGCCATCCTGGTCGGGGCCAACTACGACCCGCGCAGGTTCGCCGACCCCGACCGGCTCGACATCACCCGGGAGTCCGAGGGCCGCCGGGAGACCCACGTCGGTTTCGGCTCCGGCCTGCACTACTGCCTGGGCGCGGCCCTGGCCAGGCAGGAGGGCGAGGTGGCGTTCGCGGGGCTGCTGCGCCGCTTCCCCCGCCTCGCGCTGGCCTGCGATCCGGGCGAACTACAGCGGCACTACCTCCCCGGCTCCTGGCGGCTGGCGGGCCTGCCCCTCCGGCTGAACGACTGAACGACTGCACGGTCGAACGGCTGAACGGTCGAACGGCTGAACCGTTGAACGGCTGAACTTCGCCTGTCGCGCCGCCCCGTCTCCTTCCTTTCCCGGATGGAGTCCGGGGCGGCATCACGTCCGTCGTCAGTCGTCACCGACATGGGCCAGCGGCCCCGACGCGCTCGACAACGCCGACAGCGTCTCGTCATGGCAGTTGCAGCTTCCGCAGCCAGGAATCATGCCCTCGCCTCCGATCGGGGGTCATCGTCTCACTACCGAGCGTGAGGGCCGCCGTAAGCTGCCGTCAAGGGGCGATTGCCCTATCTATCCCCGAGGGACATGGCGGCGGCGGATTCAGCCGCGACGGTCGCCGGGGGACAGGCGGGCATGCTCGGCACGGGCCCGTTCTCCGGCGGACCGCTCCGCCGTACGGGCCCGCTGCCTGGCCATCTCCGCCGATTTCCAGCCGACGATGCGCATCAGGTTGAGCGGATCGCCCCCGGCCCGCAGGTAGTCGTCGGCCATCGTCTCCCTGAACCGGTGCGGGTGCAGCCGCCCGCGTACCCCGGCCTCCCGCCCCCGCCGCTCCAGCAGATGCTGGAGCGGCGGGGGCGGGAGGCCGGGGT
>NZ_POUA01000592.1 GCF_003236385.1 Spongiactinospora gelatinilytica | reverse complement strand
GGGTACGTTGGCGGCCAACGGGTCCGGTCCGGCGAGGAGGAGGCGACGTGCGCAGCAGGCTGCCCGCCGTTCGCCTGCTCCTGCTGTCGTGGCTCGTCCTGGTGCCCTGGGCGGTGCCCACGAGCGCGACGGCCTCGGCCGCGCCGCCCGGGTGGCCCGCCGTCGCCGAACGCGTGGCGGCGCAGCAGGCGCGCGAACAACCGGGGCTCGGGCGCGAGCCGTACCATCACGGCGTGACGCAGGCGCGGCACCTGCTGCTCGGCCCCGCCGGTGTCACCGGCCCCGCCGTACTGCCCGCCGGCCTGGCGGCCCCGCGACCGGCCTGGGCCGTCGTCGCGGTGCGCGCCACCGCCCGCACGCCGGACGGACTCCAGGTCGCGGCCGCCCCGGCCCGCGGACCTCCCTCCGCAAGGTGCTGAAGATCCCTTTCCCGCACTTCCGAACCTGTGGAGGGTTCAATGAACCGTGCGCCGCTATGGCGTGCGGTGGCGGCGTTCGCCGTCATCGCGATCTCAGCAGTTCTGGCGTTGACCATGACCCCGCGCCTCGGCCTGGACCTGCGCGGCGGAACCCAGCTCGTGTTCGAGTCCAAGGACTCCGCGACCGTCAAGGCCGACGCCGCCGCCACCGACCGCGCCCTTGACGTGCTCCGCCGCCGCGCCGACGCGCTCGGCGTGGTCGATCCCACCCTGGTCCGCTCCGGCGAGAAGCGGATCATCGTCGAACTGCCCGGCGTCCTCGACCCGCGGCAGGCGGCCGAGGTCATCGGCCGTACCGCGCAACTCGCCTTCCACCCGGTGCTCGGCGTCGCCGAGGCCAATGACAAGGAGGCCGTAAAGGACGAGGGCGGCACGCGGCTCAAGATCGGGCCCGCGGCCATCACCGGCGACGGCGTCACCGGCGCCACCGAACGAAGCGACCCGCAGCGCGGCCCTGGCTGGTGGGTGACCGTCGACTTCCGTGACGCCGACGCCTGGCAGCGGCTGACCGGGGCCGCCGCCTGCGAGCCGGAGGGCGACCCCAAGCGCCGGATCGCCATCGTGCTGGACCGGGAGGTCATCTCCTCCCCGCAGGTGGACCCGTCGGTGCCGTGCCGCGCCGGGATGCCCGGCGGGAGCGCCGACATCACCGGGTCGTTCACCTACGAGGAGGCCCGCGAGCTGGCCGTGCTGATCAAGGGCGGCGCGCTGCCGGTGCCGCTCGACCTCGTCGAGCAGCGCACGGTCGGCCCGACGCTCGGCGCGGCGGCGATCGAGGCCAGCGCCAAGGCCGCGATCGCCGGGCTGGTGCTCACCGCCGGTTTCATCATCCTCGTCTACCGGCTGTCCGGGCTGCTCGCCACGATCGCGCTGGCCTGCTACGGCCTGATCTCCTACGGGGCGCTGGTCGCGATGGGCGCGACGTTCACCCTGCCCGGACTGGCCGGGTTCGTGCTGGCCATCGGCATGGCCATCGACGCGAACGTGCTGGTGTTCGAGCGGGCCAGGGAGGAGTACGGCGCGGCCGGGGACGGCGGGCGCGGGTTGCGCCGCGCGCTGGACCGGGGGTTCAAGAACGCCTGGAGCGCCATCGCCGACTCCAACGTGACCACTCTGATCGCCGCCGGGCTGCTGTTCTGGCTGGCATCCGGCCCGGTCAAGGGCTTCGGTGTGACGCTGGGCGTCGGCGTGCTGGCGTCGCTGGTGTCCGCCATGCTGATCACCCGGGTGCTGGTGCAGGCCGCGGTCGGCCGGATCTCGCCGCGGGTGTCCGGGCTCGCCTCCCAGGGGGCCGTACGGAACTGGCTCGCGCACCGCAAGCCGCGGCTCATGCGTGCCGGCAAGGTGTTCTTGACGGTCGCGGGCGGGCTGGCCGTGGTCGCCCTGGCCGGGCTGGTGGTGCGCGGGCTGAACGTCGGGGTCGAGTTCACCGGCGGGCGGCTCGTGGAGTTCGCGACCAGCAGGCCGGTCCCGGCCGACGTGGCGGGGCGGGTGGTCGCGCAGGCGGGGTTCCCGACGGCGGTGGTGCAGGCGAGCGGCGACGGCGTCACCGTGCGGGCCGCCGAACTCGGCCTCGCCGAGACGGCCAGGATCGAGCAGGCGCTTGAGCCGCACGGCGGCGAGGTGACCAAGCGGCGCGAGGAGTTCATCGGCCCGAGCCTGGGCGAGGAACTGCGCCGCAACGCCCTCATCGCGCTCGGCGTGGCGGTGGCCATGCAGCTGGCCTACCTGGCGTTCCGGTTCCGCTGGACGTTCGGGGCGGCGGCGGTGCTGGCGCTGCTGGTGGACGTGGCGATCGTGGTGGGCCTGTTCGCCTGGCTGGGCAAGCCGATCGACGGGGTGTTCGTGGCGGCGATGCTGACGATCATCGGCTACTCGGTCAACGACAAGGTGGTGGTGTTCGACCGGGTACGGGAGCTTTGGACGGC
Organism: Spongiactinospora gelatinilytica; assembly: GCF_003236385.1. Classification (GTDB taxonomy): domain Bacteria; phylum Actinomycetota; class Actinomycetes; order Streptosporangiales; family Streptosporangiaceae; genus Spongiactinospora; species Spongiactinospora gelatinilytica. The sequence goes on along the minus strand of NZ_POUA01000592.1, from coordinate 526 downwards.
CAAGCCCAAGGAACCGTTCGCGGCGGCGGTGGACGGGGCGATCGTGCAGACGTTGCCGCGTACCGTGAACACCGGGCTGGGCGCGTTGTTCATCCTGGTGGCGTTGATGGCGTTCGGCGGCGACTCGCTGCGCGACTTCGCCATCGCGCTGGTGGCCGGAATCGTGACGGGCACGCTGTCGTCGGCGCTCGTGGCGGGGCCGGCGGCGGTGGCGCTGGCCCGGTTCGACCGGCGGCCGCCGGTCGCGCCCGCCCGGCGCAAGGCTCCGCCGGGGCGGAGCGGGTCGGGTGCGGTGTTGTGATTCTTCGCGATGGCCCCAGCGGGGTACAGAACAGATATGAAGGGTGATCGGGTCGAGATCGTCGTGGACACCCACGACGGGTCGCGGGCCTACGAGATCGTGGCGACGCGGGCCGGGCGGCGGGTCGAGGTGACCATCGGGCGGGGCGTCGTGGAGGTGGCCGAGGTCACGCGTACCGGGACGCCCGTGCGTACGGCCCGCTTCATGGCCAGCCGCCTGCTCGCC
>NZ_POUA01000591.1 GCF_003236385.1 Spongiactinospora gelatinilytica | reverse complement strand
GCCCGGGCGCGCGGGCGTGGGGGGATCGTCGTTCGGCCGGCTCACTCCCGGCCCACATCCCGGTGACTCACCTGGACCTCCATCTGCCGGTCACGCAACCGCCCGGCGAGTTGCTCCGCCATGGCGACACTCCGGTGCTTTCCACCGGTACATCCCACCGCAAGCGTGGCATAGCCCTTGCCCTCGCGCGAATAGCCCGCCGCGACGATGCCGAGGACCTCCTCGTACGCGTCCAGGAACTGCTTGGCGCCCGGCTGGTTGAGGACGTAGTCGCGCACCGGGGCGTCCAGCCCGTTCATCGGCCGAAGCTCGGGAACCCAGTGCGGATTGGGCAGGAACCGGCAGTCGATCACCAGGTCGGCGTCGACCGGCATGCCGTACTTGTAGCCGAAGGAGACCACGTTGATCCGCAGCCCCGGCCGGTCCTCCCCGCCGAAGAACGCCACGATCTTGTGGCGCAGCTCGTGCACGTTGAGCGACGAGGTGTCGATCACCAGGTCGGCGTTGGCCCGGACGTCGCGCAGGATGCCGCGCTCGCGGGCGATGCCGTCGACCAGCCGCCCCTCCCCCTGTAGCGGGTGCGGCCTGCGGACGTTCTCGAACCGCCGGACCAGCTCCTCGTCACCCGCCTCCAGGAAGACGACGCGCACGCCCACGCCGCGCCCCTCCAGCTCCTCGATGGCCACGTTGAGGTCGCTGGTGAAGGCGAGGCTGCGCACGTCGACCACGGCGGCGACCTTGTCGGCCGCCAGCTTGGCCCGGCCGACCTCCTCCGCCAGGGAGAACAGCATCCCGGGCGGTAGGTTGTCGATGACGAACCAGCCAAGGTCTTCCAGGGCCTTGGCGGCGGTGCTTCGCCCCGCGCCGGACATGCCGGTGACGATGACGAACGCCGGTTCGCCCCCTTTGGCAGTGGCGTTCATGGCTCTTCCCCCCTCATGAGGACCTCAGTGAGGACATGATCACCTCGGCCAGCGCGGGCCCGATGCCGGGCACCTCGCGGATATCCTCCACCGTGGCGTCACGCAGCCGTTTGACCGAACCGAAGTGCCGCAGCAGCGCCTGCCTGCGGGCGGGGCCCAGCCCCGGCACACCGTCCAGCTCGCTCTCCTTGACGCCCTTGGCGCGCTTGGACCGATGGTAGGTGATGGCGAAGCGGTGCGCCTCGTCACGGACCCGCTGGAGCAGGTAAAGGCCCTCGCTCGTCCTGGGCAGGATCACCGGCTGGTCATCGCCCGCCGGCCAGACCTCCTCCAGCCGCTTGGCCAGGCCGCACACCGCCACGTCATCGACGCCCAGCTCGTCGAGCGCGCGCTGGGCGGCGGCGGCCTGGGCCGGGCCGCCGTCCACGACCACGAGGTTGGGCGGGTAGGCGAACTTGCGCGGGCGGCCGGTCTCGGGATCGATCGGCTCGCCGCCGAGCTCGGGTCCCAGTTCGCCCGTGGCGCTGCGCTCCTCCAGGTAGCGCTTGAAGCGCCGCGAGATCACCTCGTGGATCGAGGGGACGTCACCCTGCCCGGACATGCCGCGGATCGCGAAGCGGCGGTATTCGCTCTTGCGGGCCAGGCCGTCTTCGAAGACGACCATCGAGGCCACCACGTCGTCGCCCATGGTGTGCGACACGTCATAGCACTCGATGCGCAGCGGCGCCTGGTCCAGGCCGAGCCCGTCGGCGATCTCCTGGAGCGCCTTGCTGCGGGTGGTCAGATCGCTGGCCCGGCGCAGCTTGTGCTGGGCCAGCGCCTCCTTGGCGTTGCGCTCGACCGTCTCCATCAGGGTCTTCTTGTCGCCGCGCTGCGGCACCCTGACCTCGACCCTGGCCTTGCGCTGCTCGCCGAGCAGCTCGGCCACCGCGTCGGCGTCGGGCGGCAGCGCGGGCACCAGCACCTCGCGGGGCAGCGCCTCCGGCGCGGCGTCGCCGTACATCTGCAGCAGGAAGTGCTCGACCAGCTCGCCCGCGGAGGTCTCCTCGACCTTGTCGACGACCCAGCCGCGCTGCCCGCGGATGCGCCCGCCGCGCACGTAGAAGACCTGGACGGCGGCTTCGAGCTGGTCGTCGGCCAGCGCGATGACGTCGGCGTCGGTGCCCTCGCCGAGGACCACCGACTGCTTTTCCAGCGCCCGTTGCAGGGCCTGCACGTCGTCGCGCAGCCGGGCCGCGCGCTCGAACTCCTCCGCCGCCGCGGCCTCGCGCATCTCGCGCTCCAGGCGCTTGATGAAGCGGCCGGTGTTGCCCGCCATGAAGTCGCAGAAGTCATCGGCGAGCGCCCGGTGCTCCTGCTCGGTCACCCGGGCCACGCAGGGCGCGGAGCACTTGTCGATGTATCCCAGCAGGCAGGGACGGCCGATCTGGCCCGCCCGTTTGAAGACGCCCGCCGAGCAGGTGCGCACGGGGAACACCCGCAGCAGCAGGTCGACGGTCTCGCGGATCGCCCACGCGTGCGAGTAGGGGCCGAAGTAGCGGGTGCCCTTGCGCTTGGCGCCGCGCATCACCTGGACCCGGGGGAAGGTCTCGTCCATGGTGACGGCGAGGTAGGGGTAGGACTTGTCGTCGCGGTACTTGACGTTGAACCGGGGGTCGAACTCCTTGATCCAGGAGTATTCGAGCTGGAGCGCCTCGACCTCGGTGTTGACGACCGTCCAGTCGACGGCCGCGGCGGTGGTGAGCATGGTCTGCGTGCGAGGGTGCAGGCCGGCGAAGTCGGCGAAGTAGGAGTTGAGCCGCTGGCGCAGGCTCTTGGCCTTGCCCACATAGATGACCCGGCCGCCGGGGTCGGTGAAGCGGTAGACACCCGGCGACTCCGGTATCGACCCGGTCGCCGGGCGGAAGCTCAAGGGGCTGCTCGCGGTTCTCGCCACGATTCAAAGCCTATCGGCCCCTGCCGACAGGGCGGCGCGCCCGAATGCCCTGCCCCGCCTGCCCTCGCGCGCCCC
>NZ_POUA01000590.1 GCF_003236385.1 Spongiactinospora gelatinilytica | reverse complement strand
GTGGGGTGGCGTTGCTGTTCCGCCGCCATGTGGGCGGGGATGTCCAGCCCGGCGCGGCGCTCGCCGTTCAGGGTGAGCGGGAGCGCGATCATCCGGTGGTGGCCCCTGCCCACCAGTGACGCGACGGTGTCGCCGAGCCGGGGCCGGGCCCGCTCCAGATAGCCCGCGGCGACGTCGGTACTGCGGTCGAGCCGGCATCGCAGCCGGTGTACGAATCTGCCGAATTCGGCTGCCCCGCTGTCATCGCCCGTGCCATGACCGATGAGCAGCAGTGGCGGCTTCATCCACGAATCTCCATCGTTCTTTACAGGCGTGACCTGCGAATGCTCGGACAAGTCACGCGAGGATATCCGAAAAGACACGGTTCTGACAGGCCATGTCGGAACCGGCGGTGCTGGTGGGACGACGGAGATCATTAGAGCCTTGTGAGCCTCAGCGGCGGGTCCCGTGGAGGATCAGCACGGGGTCGGCGGGGGCCGCCGCGAGGGTCCCGTCAGGGCGTTCGGCGAGCCGTTCGGCGTGGATCCGCACGCCCTCGGCGCGGTAGCCGTACTCCCGCAGGACCGCCAGTACGGCCGGCGCCCGCTCCGCCTCCCGCAGCGCGCATACGAGAGCGGCCGGACCGCGTTCCGCGCACGCGGCCACCACCTCGGGCCCGCCCCCCGCGACGTACACGCCGTCGGGGTCGGGCAGCGGCTCCAGGGCGACGGGGGCCTGCCCGCGGGTGAGGGCGACCTTGACGCCGTGCGCGAGCACCCGGCGCTTGATGACCTCGCAGCGGCCGGCGTCCCGTTCCACGGCGAACACCGCCGCCCCGAACCCGGCGCAGTCCACGGACACCTCGCCGTGGCCCGCGCCGATGTCCCACACCAGGTCGCCGAGCCGCGGGCCGAGCCTGGCGAGCACGAAGGCGCGGGCCTCGGCGCCGATGCCCGGCGACCCGTGCGACTCGGCGGCCCACTCCCCCGGCCCCGGCCTGGCCCCGGCGAGCCACACGTCGCCGGGGCGGCGGTGGCGCGGATCGACGACCAGGACGATGCCGGGGTTCTTCCACGGACGGGTGGTGGCCTCGCCCATGCGGCTGTGGATGATCCGCTCGTCGGGGCCGCCCAGGTCTTCGAAGACGATGAGCGCCCGCGGGGTGGTGGGGGCCAGTTCCCTGGCCAGTTCGGCGGGGCCGACGCCGGGCGCGGCCAGCACGGCGACCTTGTGGTGGGCGCGGCACACGTTTGCCGCCCTGCGCAGTTCGGGGGTGCCGACCACCAGGGCGTCCTCCCAGGCCAGGCCGGCGTGGGCGAAGGCGCGGGAGACGAGCGAGGCGGCGGGCAGCACCTCGGGGGCGAGGCCGTGCGCGCGCAGTTCGCGCACCGGGCCGAAGAAGCCGGGGTCGCCGTCGGCGAGTACGACGGCGGACCCGCCCGCCGTGCCCTCCAGGTGCTCGTCCAGCGCGCGGAGCACGTCGCCGGCGACGACCCTGGGCACACCGGGATCGGGCCGCACCCGCCTGATGACCCGTTCCGGGCCGGTGACCAGCGCCGCCTGGTCCACCTTGGCCCGTGCCCCCGGTGACAGCTCCGAGCCGTCGCTGCCGATCACAGTGATCATCAGTGCTCACCGCCTCCCTCTCCCACAGTTACCGATGGCGGGCTGAACCGGTAGGTCCGGCAGGTGGAAGAGGGAGACGAAACGCGGCGACCTTTCGATGTGTCATATCAGTATTTAAGTGCCCGAATACCACTATTCGGGTAGGCGTATCACGCGCCGGTCAGCGAATGCGGAGCCCGGAGCGGCACCACTTCGCCGGGATGCGGGACCTCCGCGAGGTCGGACAGCGGTTCGGTGCCGAGCGGCGGCGGGGCGGCCAGGATCTCCTCCAGCAGGGTCCGCGCGGCGGGGGTGAGCGGCCGGGTGGAGTCCCAGTGGACGGCGACGCGGCGTCCACAGGTGTCGGCCAGGCGGCGGACCATGACGCCGCCGGTGTCGGCGGTGGAGACGGCGAGCTGGTTGGTCACGCCGACGCCGAGGCCGTGCCGTACCAGCGAGACGAGGGTCTGGGGCTGGTTGGTGGCCTGCACCGCCTCGACCTCGAAGCCGTGCCTGCGGAAGACCTTGTAGGTCTCAAAGCCCATGGCGGTCGGCGATCCGAGCCGGCCGATGGTGATCAGCGGGTAGGCGGCCACCGCGGCCACGGGCAGCGGGTCGGGCAGGCGGGCCAGCGGGTGGCCGGGCGGGTGGACGACCACCAGCTGTTCGCGCCACAGCGGGCGGCTGCGCACCGGGGGCGCCGGCGGCGGGGTCATCGGCCGTAGGTAGACGTCGATCTCCCCTGAGGTCAGCGCGCTGTCCAGTTCCAGCGTGGCCCGCTCGACGAGCACCACCTTGATGGCGGGGCTGTGCCTGGCCAGCCGGTCCAGTACGGCCGGGACGAACGCCGCCCCCGCGCTCGGATAGCTGCCCAGGGTGACCACGCCCCTGGCGGCCCCGCGCCGGTCGGCCATCGCCGCCTCGGCGAAGGCCAGCTCGCGCAGGATGGAACGGGCGTGGTCGGCGAGCACCACCCCCGCCTCGGTCAGCTCGACCGGCCGCTTGCTCCGATCGAACAGCGGGAGGCCGGCCTCCCGCTCCAGCGCGGCGACGTGCATGCTCACCCGGGGTTGTGAGCGATGCACGGCTTCGGCCGCCGCACTGAAACTCCCCGTGTCAACGACCCCGAGAAACGAAACGAACCACTCCAGACGGACATCCGGTCGCAACATGGATCCGCTTTACCCCGCCGTTCGCAGCGCGACAAGATCTTGCCGTGAACCGGATGCCCGCTGATCCGTCTTCCGAATAATCCCATCCGTAATTCGCGCTTAACAGTGGACCGGTATGGACCATAAGCTCGCGGAAACGACAGGCCCGTGACCTTTTGCCCGCCCCCCTAAGCCCCGCTT
>NZ_POUA01000058.1 GCF_003236385.1 Spongiactinospora gelatinilytica | reverse complement strand
GGCCCGCAGGCGCATGCCGCCACCAGTATCAGTGGTGAGCGCCGCCGGTCCGCCGACATGAACACCGCCCCGGCCAGCAGTCCGCACATCGGGGCCCAGGCCGGGCCGACGACGGGCATCGGCAGATAGGTGAGCGCCACCTGCCCGCCGGTCACCCACCATTGCACGCCACGCCCGCAGAACGCTCTGTGGAGCGCTCCCGCGTGCAGCAACAGAAAGGGCGGCAGTGCCATCGCGACCACCGGCCACACCATCGGATCACCCCGTCCCGCCGCCGTCGCCACACCCGCCAGGACCCGTCCGACCAGGCCCGATATCCCGGCTGCGAGCGCCAATCCGCTCAGCCGGGCGGGGGACGGCTCGGGTAAGCGCGGCAGGACCGGCAGCCGGCGCCGGAGGAAGGTCCCCAGCCGGCGAAGCGGCGCCGGGCGCGGCGCGCGACTCCCACGCATTCGTTCCATCGCATCCCAACAAGGCTCGTGCAGCCGTATCCGCCGGACGCACATTCTGGCAAGATCACCGCTGCGCGACCCGCCGCCGGGGGTCAAGGGAGTCGGCGGGCTGCGCGAACGGGGACATCCTTCCTCCAATCCTGCGGATCTAACAGATTCTGTAAAGCCAATCCGGCGCGCGGCCCCGCCGTACGGACCGGAACGAGATGCCCGCAGGTGGGAGCGGTGACATCGCACTCAAAAGAGACCGAAATTGGGAAACTTACCTTAAGTCTTGCTATGTCGTATACCGCGCCGCCGACCTGACGTAGATCATCGCCGAGGGGCCCCGATAGGATCGGGGAGCATGGAACACCCTCGGCTTGGCAGCACCGGCACCCGAGTCTCCCGCCTCTGCCTGGGCATGATGAGCTACGGCGGGGCGAGCCGTGACTGGGTGCTCGACGAGGAGCGCAGCGAGCCCATCGTGCGCCACGCGGCCGAGGCCGGGATCATCTTCTTCGACACCGCCGACAGCTACGGCCACGGGGCCAGCGAGCAGGTCACCGGCAGGCTGCTGAGCAAGATCTTCCCGTCCCGGGACGACTACGTGCTCGCGACCAAGGTCTACTACCCCATGGGCGAGGGCCGCAACGACCGCGGCCTGTCCCGCAAGCACATCCTCGCCTCGATCGACGCCTCCCTGACCCGCCTGGGCACCGACCACGTCGACCTGTACCAGATCCACCGGTGGGACCGTCACACGCCCATCGAGGAGACCATGGAGGCGCTGCACGACGTGGTCAAGGCGGGCAAGGCCCGCCACATCGGGGCCTCCTCGATGTACGCCTGGCAGTTCGCCAAGGCCCAGCACACCGCCGAGCGCAACGGCTGGACCAGGTTCGTCACCATGCAGGGCCACTACAACCTCCTCTACAGAGAAGAAGAGCGGGAGATGAACCCGCTGTGCCTGGACCAGGGCGTCGGCCTGCTGCCCTGGAGCCCGCTGGCCAGGGGCCTGCTGGCCCGCGCCGGCAAGCCCGAGGCGGCCACCGCGCGCGCCGGCAGCGACGCCCGGATCGACGCCCTCTACGACCCGGAGGGCGACCGCCCGATCCTGGACCGCGTGGCCGAGGTCGCCCGCCGGCGCGAGGTGCCGCCCGCCCAGGTCGCGCTGGCCTGGCTGCTCGCCCAGCCGGGCGTGACCGCCCCGGTCATCGGCGCCACCAAGATCCAGCACGTGGACGACGCCGTGGCCGCCGCCGGCCTCGCCCTCACCGCCGACGAGATCGCCTACCTCGCCGAGCCCTACCGCCCGCGCCCCTTCCGCGTCTGACGGCCCCGCCCGCGCCCCGATCGACGACATCCGGGATGCGGGTGCCGTCAGACACCGAGGGCCCGCGCGGTCAGGGCGGTGCCCCGGACCCGGGCCCCAATCTTGGCGAACGCCGTCTCACGGGAGGTGGAGACGTCGTCGGCGAACGGTGAGAACCCGCAGTCGTCGCAGGTGCCGAGCTGATCGACGGGGATGTGCCGGGCCGCCTCCAGCACGCGGTCGCGCACCTCCTCCTCGGTCTCCACCCTCGGGTCGATCGGGTCGATCACCCCGACGAAGACCCGCACGCCGGGCCGCAGGTGCCCGGCGATGATGCCCAGCACCCGTCCCGGGTCGGGCTCGCTCGCCAGCTGGACGTAGAAGTTGCCGACCGGCAGCGCCAGCAGCTTGGGCAGCAGCCCGGCGTAGTCGACGTCGGCGCTGTGGGTGGAGTCGTGGTCGCCGCCCGGGCAGGTGTGCACGCCGATCCTGGCCCGCTCGGCGGCGTCGAACCGCGCGAGCACCTGGGCGTTGAGCGCGAGGAAGTCGTCCAGCAGCCCGCCGCCCGGGTCGAGCTTGAGCGCCAGCCGTCCTTCGGTGAAGTCGACCTGCACCGCGTGTGCGCCTGCCGCGAGGCAGCCGCGGATGTCGGCCTCGGCCTCCGCGGTCAGGTCGTCCAGGAACGCCTTGCGCGGGTATCCGTCCAGCGGCTCGGCCGGATACAGCAGGCTCAACGCCGAGGGGGCGATGACCGCCTGCTTGACCGGCAGCCGGGTGTGCCGCCTGGCCTCGTTCAAATAGGTCTCGGCGTGTACGGCGTAGCGGAACGGACCGGTGGTCAGCCGCGGTAATCGCCGGGTGTGCCCGTCCGCGAACGGGATGACCACGCCGTCCGGGGCCAGGTCCGCGAGCCCGCTGAGCGGGTAGGTGGCGAAGCTCGGCTTGGCCTGCTCGCCATCGACGACGACCGGGCTGCCGAGCCCTTCCAGCCGGGAGATCGTGTCGGCCACCGCCTCCGCCTGCCGGGCGGCGAGCTCGTCGTCGCCGACGCGCCCGGCGGCGTGATCGGCCATGGCGGCCAGGAGGGCGGGGGGTCGGGGGATGCTGCCGATAGGTTCGATGGGTATGCCCATGGCGCGAGCGTAGGTCACGATCCGTGGTGCGGCAATTACCGGGCATTTTGCGTACACCACGCGGGGCTCAGCGCGGGCTCAGCCGCCTGACGGCCTCGTCGCGGGGCGTCTCGGCGCCCGCCCGGTACGCCTGCTCGTAGCCGGCCTGGCCCAGTTCCTTCGTGAGCCGGGTGACGAGGGAGCGCAGCAGGGCGTCGCCGTGGTCGAAGGCGCCCCGGACGGCCTGGCTCATGCCCAGCATGACGGCGGCCCGCCGCGGGTCGCCCTCCAGCCGCGCCAGCCCGGCCTGGAGCTCGGCGGCCAGCGCCGGGTCCAGATGGGCGGACGCCGCCCGCACCGACCGGAGGCGCAGTTCGCGGGCGCGCAGGGCGTCGCCGCGGGCCACCAGGTTGGCCATCCTGGCCAGCACGAGCCGGGCGTCGATCCCCTGTTCCGGGAGCGGGATCTCGCGGGCCGACCGTTCCACCCGGTCGAATATCCGGTCGGACCGCTCGATGTCGCCCTGGCGGTGATGCAGGTCGGCGAACGCGAACGACACCTCCACCTCCAGCTCGGGCCGGCCGGACTCCCAGGCCGCCCGTTCCGCGGTCTCGATGTCGCGCAGGGCCGCGGCCATGTTCCCGGCGTCCCCGGCGCGCATGCGTTCGGTGGCCAGGCCGAGCCGGTGGGCGATCGTCTCGTGCGGGCTGAGCGCGGAGACCAGGGCGATGCTGCGCCGGTACGCGGCGAGCGCCCGGTCCGTGTCGCCCGCGACGCTGTGCAGGCGGGCCGTACCGGCCAGCAGGGTGGCGGTCCACCACTGGTCGCCGGTCTCCTCGTGAATGCGCAGGGCCTCTTCGAGCAGGGCGGCGGCGCCGTGCCAGTCGCCGCGTTCGCGGTGCCGTACGGCCTGGACGACCAGGGTGCCCGCGATGGCCCACCGATCCGCGCCGGCCCTGATACGGGCCATCTCCTGATCGACGAGGTCGTCCATGCCGAGGAGGTGGGCGGTCATCAGCGTCAGCATCGGCAGCATCGGGTACCGTTCCAGCGCGCCGGTGCGCCGGCACTCGTCGATCAGCGCGCGGACCCGCTCGGGGTCGGTGACGGGCCCGCCCTCGCCCGCCATCAGGTGGATCGCGGTGCAGGCGGCCCGCGCGTCGGCGGGCAGCGCGTCACCGAACTCCAGCACCCTGCTCACGTACGCCTTGGCCCGCCCGTCGTACCGCAGCGTGTCCCAGTACCAGAACAGCGAGCCGAGCATCCGCGCCGCCGTGGTCGCGTCGCGAACGTCGATGGCGATGCGCAGGGCCCAGATGAGGTTGTCGTACTCCGAGGCGAACAGACCCAGCATCTCGGCCTGCCTGCCGGAGCGCACCAGCGGCTCCAGTTCCTCGGCCAGCGCGGCGAAGTGACGGGTGAACCGGTCCCGGGTGCGTTCCGGCTCGCCCGCCAGATCGAGTCGTTCGGCCGCGTAGGCGCGGATGGTCTCCAGCATCCGGTAGGAATCGGCCGTGCGCTCCACGATCGACTTGCCGACCAAGGAGTCGAGCACGTAGGGGATGTCGTCTTCGGGCAGAAACGCGCGGACCCGGCCGCCAGCTCCCGGCGGCCCCGGGCGGCCAGCTCCTCGAACCGGTCGCCGTCCACGTCCGCCCGGTCGATCTTCAGCCGGTAGCCGGTCGCCGCCGATTCCCACGAGTCCGGGCTCGCCGAGGGCCTTGCGCAGCCGGTAGACCAGCGCGTGCATGGCCTTGCCCGCGTCGGCGGGCGGGCGCTCGCCCCACAGGGCGTCGACCAGCGAACCGACCGGCACCACCTGCCCGGCGGACAACGCCAGCCGGGCGAGGAGGGCCCGCTGCATGGGGCCGCCGATGTCGATCGGGACCCCGTCGTCGGCGTACGCCCGTACCGGCCCAAGCAGTGCCACTCGCATGACGTCATTATGACGTCAAACTGCGGTCGCTGTGACGGCAGGCACGCCTGACGGCTACCCCTGCGCGAAGAAGGGCGAGCCGAACGCCGCCTCGATGACGAGATCGAGGGCCGGAGCCCAGTTCCAGTCGCAGTTGAGGTTCACCGAGACCAGACGCTTGGCACCAGGGGTGCCCAGGGTGAAACTGGCCGAGCCGTTGCTCATCCCGACCACGGCGTGCAGCGTGCCGCCATCGGCAGGGTCCACTCCGAAACGCCGGTGCCGTAGCGGGTGTTGGGAATCCAGTCCCTGGTGGGGACCGTGGTCCACATCTCGCGGTGCTGGGCGGGCGGCAGCAGCGTGCCCTTGATCATCGCGTTGGTGAACCGGAGCATGTCGCCGGTGGTCGAGGCGACGGAGCCGGCGGCCCAGGCGAAAGAGGTCGAATCGGTGACATCGACGGGGTCGGTTTCGGGGCCCTGGAGGTGGGACTCGTAGTTGGCGGTGTTCAGGATCGCCGGGTCCACGCCGTCCCTGATGAACATCCTGGAATAGGCCCTGGCGTGCGGGCCCCGGATGCCCGCTTCGGCCAGGGGGCGCGCGTAGGTGCCGGTGAGGCCGAGCGGCTTGATCACCGTTCGCTCGACCTCGTCCTCGTACGCGTTTCCGGACGCCTTCTCGATGATCGCCCCGGCGAGGTGGTATCCGCCGTTGGTGTAGGCGAAGCTCTCGCCCGGCGCGAAGATGGGCGGCTTGGACATCTGGAGTTCGAACAGTTTCGCAACGGTCCAGACGTCATGGCGGTGCTCGGCGAATCCCTCGCGGGTGTGGTACGCGCGCACCATGTCCGCGTCGAAGCCGGTCACCCACAGGCCGCTGGTGTGGGTGATCAGATGCCTGACGGTGATCCTGCCGCCGTCGTTGCCGTTCGCGCGGGCCACGCCGGGCAGCCACTTCTCCACCGTGTCGTCCAGGCTCAGCCTGCCCTCGGCGGCCAGTTGCAGCACGGTGGCGGAGGTGAACGCCTTGCCACCACTGCCGATCATGAAGCGGTCCACCGGCTCGCGGCGGCGGCCCGTCTCCCTGTCGGCCACCCCGGCCGCGCCGAACCAGGTTCCGCTCTCCAGCGGCCGGGTGCTTTCAGGGCGGGTGGTTTCAGGGCAGGTGCTTTCAGGCCGCGCCCATGCGGGCGAGGTACGTTTGGCCGCCCACCAGACGCCGTCGCGAACCTCGATCCACCAGCCCGGGAAGGTGACGTCACCCACACCGTCCGGCAACGGCTCATCCGGCGATGCCCCCAGGTGTCCGCCAGCGCGGCGACCAGCGTCAGGCCGCGCCCGGACTCGGCGTCCTCGGCCGGTTCCCGGACACGCGGTCCCCCTTCGCCCTCGGTCCCCTCATCGACGACCGCGAGCCGGACGCACGACGGCGAGCGGGCGACGATGACCGTGCATTGAAATGGCCCTGCGCCAAAAGACGGCCCCGCCCGGGCGGCGCAACGCCCGAGCGGGGCCTTGATCGCAGAAGGAGCTGCGACCCAATGTTCCCAGTCCATGAGATCGAGCAGGTCGTCTGCGACCACGAGATTCACAACATCGTCGGTGCTCCCAGGACCAACCTCGGCAATTTCATCGCCGACATCACCGAGGTCGGGCGCATCCTCGACCGCACCCCGCCCGGCCCATCGCGTAGTGCCCATCTCCGGATCAGCGCGCAGCTTTCCATGATGTTCGCCGGTGCCGTGGTGGAAGAAGCCCGTGTGGCCCGCGACGCGCTCCGCGCGGCCCGCCGCGCCGCCGACGCCTCCGGCGATCGTGACCTCGCGGTCTACATCCGCGCCCGGGAGGCGATGCACAGCTACTGGCAGGGGCAGCCCGCCGAAGTCGTCGTCCAGATGTCCGACAGGGCCATCCGCCTTGCCGATGGCAGGCCCTCGGCCGGGCTCGCCTACGCGTACCAGATGCGTGCGCACTGGCTCGCCTCCCTGGCGGCCAAACGCGCCGGCGACCCCGCCGAGGCACGGCATTCACACCTACGTCCTGCTCGCCGATGGGAGCCTGAACGCTCAGGGGCAGAAGAAGCCCGGAGGGCTGTTCGAGCAGGCGTGGAGACGGCTGAGCGACGGTGGCATGTTCACCGGAAGACCTTCCGTCCTCCAGTTCTGTGACGGCACCCTCGGTGTCTACGTCCGAGGCCGGGACGGAGACTTCTGGGCGACCGGCAACGTCAACGGGCCCGGCAGCGCCTTCGGCCCCTGGCACACCGTCTGACGGAAGCCCGAGTCGCAGGCCCGGCACGCGCGGGGTTCGAGGTTCCGGCAGGCGCGCCGCGGGTACGGGCAGATCGTCACCCCGCCTGGCATGGGCCCGCATGCCCATGGAGGCTTGTCGCCCGCCATGGATCGGAGTCCCCCATGACCGAACACCCATCCGATCACGCGCCCCGCCGGATGTACGGTGGGCCTTTCCTGACGGTCCGCCTCGACCATCGCGACACCATCCGCAGCGTCCTGGCCGTGGACGGCGAACTCGATGTCGCGACCGCTCCGCTGCTGGTGTCGGCCATGTCCAAGGTGGCCACCGGTGGTCGGAGACATCTCACCGTGGAGACCGGCGGGCTCGTCTTCTGCGACGTCGCCGGCGCGCGCGGCCTGCTGGCCGGCCAGCAGCGCCTGGCCGACCGTGGCCTGACCATGGAACTGGCCAACGTACCCGGCACCGTGCGACGGACCCTGGACCTCACCGGCCTGCTCAACTCCTTCCGCCTGGTCCCGGACTGACCGGCTGGACACTAGCGCGCCCTGCCGAAGCGGAATCTCCAGCGGCCCCGCGCACCAGGTGCACCCACACCAGGGCCGCCCCGGCCAGTTCGACATCGAGCGCCACAACGCGGCCTGGCGAGGCGGGTTCCCGGACAACGAGAACCGCTCCTCGACCGGCCTCATCCCGGTGACCGACCCCGCCGCCCAGCCCCAGTGGACGGTGACCACGCTCCCCTACCAGGACATCGTGGCCACCCCGACCGGCCGCTTCCCGGTGCACGACAACACCCAGGTGACCGAGATCCCCGCGGGCGAGACCACCCCCGTAGTACGGCCGGACGGTCCCACCGAGGGCTCGGCCGCGCGCAGCGGGAGCGGCGGCGACTACCCCTCCAACGAGATCGCCTACCGGGCCACGCTGCTGCGCGACCGGCTCGGCCGGAAGATCCCGGGCGGCCATGTCCACACACCCGTCCTGGAGTTCGGCGCGGGCAACACCGATCCGGAGACGGGCACGGTCACCGATCCGGACTTCGTCCGCAACCGGCTGGACATCATCGCCCAGGTCCGTTCCATCGTCCTGGTGGCGGCCGCCCAACGATGAGTCACTTCAGGCTGCCCGCCGTGATGCCCGCGACCACCTGCCGGTTGAAGACCAGGTAGATCACGATCATCGGCAGGGTGATGATCGACAGCGCCGAGAACAGCAGCCCGTAGTCCGTGACGTACCTGCTTGAGAAGGCGAGCAGCCCGGCCGGGATGGTCTTGAGGCCGTCGTCCTGGATGTAGAGGAGCGCGAGCAGGAACTCGTTCCAGCACGACAGCGCCGAGAAGACGGCCACCGTGGCGATGCCCGGCTTGAGCAGCGGCACCGCGATCTGCAGGTAGATCCGCAGATCGCCGGCGCCGTCCACCCTGGCCGCCTCGAACAGCTCGGCGGGCAGCGCGTCCAGGTAGACCTTGAGCAGGTAGACCGCGAGCGGCAGGCCCATGGCCGTGTACGGCACGATGAGCGCCCAGCGCGTGTCGCCGAGCCCGAGTTCGGTGAACATCCTGCTCTGCGCGATGAAGTACGACTGGATCGGCAGCAGCAGTCCGAGGCCGAGCAGTCCCATCAGCGCGCCGCGCCCCCGGAAGACGTACCGGCTGAACGCGAACGCGGCCGCCGAGCCCACCACCAGGATCAACAGCACGGACAAGGCGGTGACGAGCAGGCTGTTCAGCGCGTACCCGCCGATCCCGCCCATCTGCCACGCCTCGGCCCACCGGCCGAACTCCAGGCCGGTCGGGAGCGAGAAGGGCCCGGCGAAGATCTCCGCGTTGGTCTTGAAGCTGGACAGCACCATCCAAATCATCGGCACGAAGAACGCCACGGACAGCGCGGTGAAGGCCACCGTGACCAGTACGCGCGGGACCCGCCTCACGCCTCGGCCCCCCTGCCCCGGCGCAGCCGCATGAACACGATGCCGACGAGCACCACCACCGCGGTCATGAGGACCGCCATCGCCGAGCCGTAGCCGACCTCGCCGTCGCGGAAGACGACGCGGGTGAGGTAGGTGGTCGGGATCTCGGTGGCGTTGTAGGGGCCGCCGCCGGTGAGCACGTAGAACAGGTCGAAGGTCTGGAAGCCGCCGGTGACGCAGAGCAGCAGGCAGACCTCGACCGCGTTGCGGATCATCGGCACCTTCACCCTGGCGAAGATCCGGGCCTCGCCGGCGCCGTCGAGCCGGGCCGCCTCGATCACCTCCGGCGGTATCTGGGTCAGCGCCGCGTAGAAGATCGCCATGTAGAACCCCGCGTACACCCACCCGGACACCACGCACACCGCGAGCAGCGCCGTGGCCGGGTCGCCGAGCCACACGCGCGTGAGCCCGTCCAGGCCGATCGCCGACAGCGACGCGTTGACCAGGCCGAAGTCACCGTTGTAGACGAACGACCAGAGCACCGCGACGACGACCATCGGCAGCATGACCGGCGTGAACAGCGCGACGCGGAACCAGGGCGAGCCGCCCCGGCGGGCCGCGAGCACCCCGGCCAGCACCAGCCCGAACGCGACCTCCAGCACGATCGTCACCACGATGTAGAGCGTGACGTGCAGGAACGAGCCGACGAACACGTCATCGCCCAGCGCCCTGACGTAGTTGCCGAGCCCGGTGAAGGTCATCGGCCCGAAGCCGGACCACTCGGTCAGGCTGAACGCCCCGGTGGCGAGCACCGGCGCCAGCACCGCGAAGGCGAAGACCAGCAGGGCGGGCGCGGCGAAGAGGTAGGGGGTGAGGGGTTTGTGCGGGCGCACGGTCAGCCGGCCTTCGAGGCGGCTTCGGCCAGCGCGTCCTTCGGCGACTTCTCGCCGCCGAGCACCGCGGCCAGCGCGCGGTAGAGCGCGTCGGCGCGCTTGAGGTCGTAGCCGGTGTCGGGGGGCGAGACGACGGTCTTGGCGTCGGCGAGCAGGCCGTCGAGCCGGATGGTCCGCTGGTCGACCTCCTTGTCCGGCGTCGTGCCCTTGGTCAGCGGGACGGTGCCCGACTTGACGAACGCCGCCACGTTGGCGGGCGAGTTGGCCAGGGCCAGGAACTCCGCGGACTCCTTGACCTTGGCGCTCTTGGCGTTGACGACGTAGCCGGTGACCACGCCGATCACGCTGGACTGGTCGCCCATGCCGCCCGGCATCTCGGGCAGGTTGACGTAGTCGAACGCGAGGCCGGGCGCCTCGTCGATGGCCCAGCTCACCAGCCAGGAGCCGATCGGGTGCATGGCGGCCTTGCCCTTGAAGAAGAGCTGCGCGCCCTCGTTGTCGTTGGCGGCGTTCGCGCTCTCGTTGACGCATCTGTGCTGCTTGAGCTGCGCGATGTAGCCGAAGGCGCGCTCCCACTCCGGCGTGTTCATGCCGGACTTGCCGGATAGCGTGTCGTGGTAGGACTGCTCGCCGACCACGCGCGAGACCAGGTGCGCCAGCCAGTTGCCCGCGGGCCACAGGTCCTTGTTGCCGGACGTGATGGGCGTGATGCCCTTGGCGTTGAGCCGGTCGCAGGCGGCGAGCAGGTCGTCGAAGGTCTTCGGCGGCTGCACTCCCGCATCGGTGAGGAGCTTGGGGTTGTACCAGAGCACGTTCGTGACGTCGGCCGCGAACGGCACCATCACGATCTTGCCGTCGATCTTCACCCGGTTGTAGGCGGAGTCGGCGATGAGTCCCTTGAGCGGCCCTCCGGTCACCTGCGTGCCGAGGTCGGCGGCGAAGCCCTCCTTCACGCGGGTGCGCAGCCGGTCGCCGGCCCACTCGAAGTAGATGTCCGGCGCCTGGCGGCCGTTGAGCAGGCTGGGCAGCCCGATCGCCTGGTAGAGGGTGTCCTTCTGGAAGTTCAGCTCGACCTTCGAGCCGGGGTGGGCCTTCTCGTACTGCCCGGCGATGTCCTTCCAGACCCGGATCTGCGCCTCGCCTGGGGAGACCATCGCGATCCGCAGGACGTTGTCGGAGGGGGTCTTCGCGCCGCCTCCGCAGGCGGCCGTGAAGAGCAGGACGAGCGCGAAGGTTCCGATCGGTATCCGCGG
This sequence comes from Spongiactinospora gelatinilytica, assembly GCF_003236385.1. Taxonomy (GTDB): domain Bacteria; phylum Actinomycetota; class Actinomycetes; order Streptosporangiales; family Streptosporangiaceae; genus Spongiactinospora; species Spongiactinospora gelatinilytica. The sequence continues at coordinate 14,723 of NZ_POUA01000058.1, read as the reverse complement.
CATGTGGGGGCTCCCTTCAAGGGGTCTTACTTGGTGCATGCGTCACAGGGACGCTCGTCGTGATCGCCTCGGTGAGGCGTCGTTCGACGTCCGGCCGGGTGGCGCCCAGCCGGTCGAGGCCGTACAGGGCCGAGCCGATGACGGGCGGGTCGGCGAGGAGGCGGACGTCCACGTCCGCCCCGGTGCCGCGCAGCCCCTTCTCGATCCTGGCCAGCAGCCTCGGGTTGGCGGCGGTGAGCACGCCGCCGCCGAGGACGATGGGGATGGTGCGGCCGTCCCAGTCCAGGCGGTCCATCGCGGCCGTGGCCATGACGGCCGTCTCGTCGCCGAGCCGGTCGACCAGCGCGCCGGCCACCGCGTCGCCGCGGCCGGCGACCTCGAACAGCAGCGGCACGAGTTCGTGCAGCCGCTCCTCGGGCAGGTCGTGCAGGTGGAAGGCGACGCACACGGAGACGACGTCGGGCAGGCCGAAGTGCGCGGGGACGGCCTCGCGCAGCATCGTCGGGGCGCCTCTGCCGTCCTCGTCGCGGACCGCCCACCACAGGACCTCCTCGGCCAGGAACTCGCCGCCGCCCCAGTCGCCGGAGCGCCTGCCGAGCGCGGGGTACCTGGCCGAGCCGCCGCCGGGTGAGAGGGCCACGCAGTTCATGCCGCCGCCGCAGACCACGGCCACGCCGTACGGGCGGCCGGACCCGGCGCGCAGGATGGCGAAGGTGTCGTTGTCGACGGTGATGTCCGGGGCCCAGCCCTGGGCGGCGATCTCGGCGCGCATCGCCTCCTGCTCGACGGGCAGGTCGCAGTGCGCTAGGAAGGCGGCGACGTGCTCGGCGACCGGGCCGCCGCCGGGCGCGGCCTGCCGTACCAGGGCGGCGATCATGGCGATGGCCTCGGGCAGCCGCCGTTCGTGCGGGTTGAAGCCGCCGCCGCGCACCCAGGCGAGCAGGTCGCCGCGGGCCGACACCAGCGCCACGTCCGTCTTGCTGTTCCCCGCGTCGATGGCGAGCACCGCGGCCCGGCCGGTCATGCGGCCCACGGGAGGTGCTCGCGGTTGGCGGCAAGCAGCCGGTCCGTGAGGCGCCTGGCCAGGTCGTACCGGCCGACCAGGGGGTGGGCGAGCAGCGCGGCCTCCACCCGGGCCCGCCCGCCGTGCAGGGCGGCGGACAGGGCCAGTTCCTCGTAGCCGGTGACGTGCGCGATCAGGCCGGAAAGCAATGGCTCGACCGGGCGCACCGGCAGCGGTACCGGACCGGCGGCGGTGATCCGGGCCGGGACCTCGATGACCGCGGAGTCCGGCAGGAAGGGCAGCGTCCCGCCGTTGCGGAGGTTGACCACCTGGGTGTCGCCGCGGTCGTCGAGCAGTGAGGTCAGCAGATCGACGGCGGCGGTGGAGTAGTGCGCGCCCCCGCGCTGTTCGAGCAGTGCCGGCTTTTCCGAAAGGTCCGGGTACATCGCCAGCAACCGCCGTTCCAGGTCGAGCACCTGCTCGGCCCGTTTGGGCCCGCTGCGTTGCTCGGCGACCACTTCGTCGTGGGTGTAGTAGTACCGCAGATAGTAGGAGGGGACCATGCCGAGGCCGCGGACCAGGTCCGCCGGAAGTTCGGTCTCTTCGGTGATCTCCTCCGGGTGGCCGCCCAGCAGCTCGGGGAGCCTGTCGGCGCCGTTCACCCAGGCGGCCCGCTCCCAGGTCAGGTGGTTGAGCCCGACGTGGTCGAGGGTCAGTTCGGCGGGCGCGACGCCGAGCAGGCGGGCGAACAGCCGCTGAAACCCGATCGCCACGTTGCACAGCCCGACCGTCCGGTGACCGGCGTCCAGCAGGGCGCGGGTGACGATGCCGACGGGGTTGGTGAAGTCGACGATCCACGCGCCGGGGGCGAGTTCGCGGACCCGCTCGGCGATCCGCAGTACCTGCGGGACCGTGCGCAGCGCCTTGGCCAGGCCGCCCGCGCCGGTCGTCTCCTGGCCCACGCACCCGCATTCCAGCGGCCACGTCTCGTCGGCGAGCCGGGCCCGCTGGCCGCCCACGCGCAACTGGAGCAGTACGGCGGACGCGCCCTCGACGGCGTCGGACAGGTCGGTGGTCCAGCGGACGGTCCCGGGATGGCCGGCCTTGGCGAACATCCGCGCGGCCAGCGCGCCCACCACGGCGAGCCGGTCGGCCGCCGGGTCGGTCAGCGTCAGCTCGGTGACGGGCAGCGCGGCCAGCCCGTCCACCAGCTCGGGGGTGTAGGTGGAGCCGCCCCCGACGACCGCGATCTTCATGTGTTGCTCCTGACTGCCGCCTCGCTGATGCGGCGGGTGGTGAATCGCTCCCAGCCGAGCTGGGCGCCCCTGGCCATCGCGCCGACCAGGACCGGCGCGTCGCCCAGACCGGACACGGCGAGCCGGGGCGGACGCCGGACCAGGACGGCGAGCGCGGCCTCGATCCGGCCGAGGATGTCGGCGCTGGCCAGGCCGATGCCGCCGCCGAGCACGACCAGCTCGACGTCGGCCACTTTGGTGATCTCGGCGATCCGCACCGCGGTGCGCCTGGCCTGCTCGGTGAGAATCTCCACCGCCTTCGGCTCGCCGGCCCGCCCGGCCGCGAACAGCTCCTCCGGGGTGCGCCGCTCGCCGAGCGAGGCGGCCGACCAGCTCACCAGCGCGTCGGCGGACGGGCTGTCGGGCGCGAACTCCTGTCCGGGCGGCGGGTTGTCCACCTCACCGGCGGCGCCCCGGTGCCCGCGATGCGGGCGGCCGCTGAGCACCAGCCCGGCGCCGACGCCCGCGCCGATCGACAGGAACGCGAAGTCGTCCACGCCCCGCCCGGCGCCGGACGCGTGCTCGCCGACTGCGGCGAGGGTGACGTCGTTCTCCACCTCGGCGGGGACGCCGAGCGCCTCGGCGAGCCGTGCCCTGATCGGCACGCCCTCCAGCTCGGCCCGGTTGCTCTCCCTGATCACGCCCTCCCGGGGGTCGACCACGCCGGGCACGCCGGCCACCGCGACCTCCAGGCCGGGCCGATCGCCGCCGCCCTCCAGCAGGCGGTCATGGACGGCCTTGGCGGCCGCCAGCACGGTCTCCGGCGCGGAGTCCGCTATGCGATGGTCGTGCCGGGCCAGCATGGCGCCGCCGAGGTCGCAGATCGCGCCCCGGACGAAGCGGGTGCCGATGTCCAGGGCCAGGACGTGGGCCAGCGTGTGCACGGGCTCGAAGTAGACCGCGCCGTAGTGCGTCTCGCCGGGTGGGGCCGCCTGTCGTACCAGACCGGCGGCCAGCAGCAGGTCGAGCGCGTTGGCGACGGTCGGCTTGGTCATCCCGGTGCGACGGCTGACCTCGGCCCGCGACAGCGGGGGGTCGGCGCGGATCGCCGTGAGGACCACCGATGCGTTGATCTCACGAAGGGTCGCGAGGGTCGCGTGCTGGGCCATGGCCCGGATTCTAGTAAAGACTCTTGCCTAGATGCAATAAAGACTCTTTACTAGGTTCTGCACTACTTGCTCCACGGAGGAATTCCATGGCCCGTACGCACAACCTCCTGCTCGCCGCCGCCCTCGCGGTCGCGATCATCCCCGCCGCCGGGGTGCACGCCGCGACGACGACGGCCGCCGCCCCCGCCCTAGTCGAACCGTTCGTACTCCAGGTCGGCGGCACGCTCCCCGCGCTGCCCGGCACGGCCGTCTCCCTGGCCACCGGCCCCGGCGGCGTCGTCGCCGCGGCTCATGACAAGGGCCTGGCCGTGTGGGCCGCAGGGGCGTGGAAGGAGGTCGCCGCCGGAGCCGCGCACCGGGTGGCCTGGCGCGGCGGCGACCTGGCCGCGCTGACCGCGCGCGGCCTGCTGATCGCGAGCGGCGACCGGTGGCGCACCACGTCCGTGCGGCTGCCGCACGGCGTCGATCCGGCCAAGGCGCTGCTCGCCGGCGGCCCCGACCTCGTCCTCGCGCAGGGCGACCGGCTCTACCGCAACGACCGCGGCCACGCCTGGCGTCCCGACCGGCTGCCCGGCGACGTGGTGGCCATCGCCCGATCCGCGAAGTCCGGCGCGATCGCCGTCGCCACCGCGAGCGGCGTGTACGAACGCGCGGGGCGAGGCTGGAAGCAGGTGTCCGCCACCCCCGCGGTCGGCCATCTCGCCTATGACAGCAAGGACCGGCTCTGGTACGCCGCCGCGTCCGGCGTCGGCGTCAGGGACGGCGGCGCGTGGAAGGCGTACGGCCCGGCCGACGGCCTGCCCATGCTCGGCTTCACCGCGCTCACGCCGGGCGCGAACGGCGACATCTGGCTGGGCACCGCGAGTGGCGCCATCCGCTTCGACGGCACGAACTGGGAGTACCGCCAGGGCCGCCGCTGGCTGCCCGGCGACGCGGTCGCGGCCATCGCGGTGGACGCGCAGGCCAACGCCTACTTCGCCACTTCCGGAGGCGTCGGCAGGATCGAGGCCCGCCGTACCACGCTCGGTGAGAAGGCCGACGTCTACGAGCGGGCGATCGCCGCGATGCACAAGCGCACGCCGTACGGGTTCGTCGAGGGCGTGGACCTGCACACCCCGGGCGACCTGAGCAAATGGGTGCAGGGCTCCAGCGACAACGACGGCCTGTGGACCGCGATGTACGGCGCGGCCGAGGCGTTCCGGTACGGCGCGGCCAAGGACCCGGCCGCCAGGGACAACGCGCGCAAGGTCTTCGAGGCGCTGAAGTTTCTCGGCGACGTGACCCAGGGCGGGACCAACCCCGCGCCGCCCGGGTTCATCGCCCGCTCGATCATCGAGACCACCGCGACCGACCCCAACATCCGCGACAACGAGCAGCGCGACCGGGACAAGCAGAAGGGCGACGCGTACTGGAAGATCCTCGTGCCGCGCTGGCCGAAGAGCGCGGACGGCAAGTGGTACTGGAAGACCGACACCAGCAGCGACGAACTGGTCGGGCACTACTTCTTCAACGCCCTCTACCACGACATCGTCGCCAAGGACGACGCCGAGAAGCGCGAGGCGGCGTCGGTCATCACCCGGACCACCGACCACCTGATCGACAACGACTTCTTCTTCGTCGATCACGACGGCAAGCCCACCCGCTGGGGGTTCTTCGACCCCAAGGAGATCAACGGCAACCCGTGGCGGCGCGAGGAGCGCGGGCTCAACAGCCAGACGATCCTGGCGTTCCTGGCGATCGCCGAGCAGGTCTCCGGTGACCCGAAGTACGCCGCGGCCAAGAAGAAGCTGATCGACGAGCACGGCTACGACATGAACACCCTCGCGCCCAAGGTCACTCCCGGCGTCGGCGGCGGCAACCAGTCCGACGACGAGATGGCGTTCATGAACTACTACCACCTGCTGGCCTACGAGAAGGACGCCGAGCTCAAGCGGTCCTGGGCCCGGTCGCTGTACGACTACTGGCAGTTGGAGCAGTACGAGCTGAACCCGTTCTTCAACTTCATCGCCGCGACGGGCCTGGCCGACCAGACCTGGCTGGACGCCTACGGACCCTTCCCGCTGGACATGCCCGGACCGTGGCTCGAGCAGTCGGTGGACACCCTCAAGCGGTTCCCGCTCAACATGATCGACTGGAAGCAGACCAACACCGCCCGGCTGGACATCGTCAACCTCGGCCGGCACATCCGGCCCGACGCCGACCCCGCCAAGCTCGGCATGCGCCGCAACGGGCTGGTGCTGCCGATCGACGAGCGGGTGATCGGCCACTGGAACCACGACCCGTACAAGCTCGAGCAGGGCGGATCGGGCACCCACGTCAACGACGGCACCTCCTACCTGCTGCCGTACTGGATGGGCCGCTACCACAAGTTCATCATCGAGAAGTGATGCCGGACCGGCACCCGGGCGCGTACGGCCCGGGTGCCGGGAAACGTCGTACCCACCCCCTACGCTTGAGGGCATGGCTCGGGTGAACGATGAGGCCGCGGCAGCACTGCAGGAATACGCCGACCTGTTCGCGATGACCGGGGGCGACGCCTTCCGGGTGCGCAGCTACCAGAAGGCGGCCAAGGCCATCGCCGGCCACCCCGAGGACATCTCGGGCGGCGACGTGCGCTCGGTGCCCGGGGTGGGCGAGGCGATCGCCAAGAAGGTCGAGGAGTTCCTGAGCCGCGGCAGCTTCCGCCAGCTCGACGAGCTGCGCGGCCGGGTGCCCGAGGGCGTGCGGCGGATGACGCGCATTCCCTCGCTCGGCCCGAAGAAGGCCATCTTCCTGTTCTCCGAGCTGGGCATCGACTCCCCCGCCGCGCTGCGCGAGGCGATCGGGGCGGGGCGGCTCGCCGGGGTCAAGGGCTTCGGCCCGCGCACCGAGGCCAACCTGCTCAAGGGCATCGACCAGATGGAGCAGGCCGGGCGGCGGGTGCACATCGGCATCGCCATGGAGCTGGCCGAGCAGGTCATCGCCTCGCTGTCCGGCGAGGGCGTGCGGCGGATCGCCTACGCGGGCTCGCTGCGGCGGATGAAGGACACCATCGGCGACATCGACATCCTGGCCGTTGCGCCGGCGTCGCTGATGGAGGAGTTCCGCGCGATGCCGTACGTCGCGGAGGTGATCGCCGCCGGGGAGAAGAAGACCTCGGTGCGCACCACCGGCGGCGTGCAGGTCGATCTGCGGCTGGTGCCCGCCGAGTCGTGGGGCGCGGCCATGCAGTACTTCACGGGGTCCAAGGAGCACAACGTCCGGATCCGGGAGATGGCCGTCAAGAAGGGCTGGAAGCTCTCGGAGTACGGGCTGTTCGAGGGCGAGCGGGTGATCGCCTCCCGCACCGAGGAGGAGATCTACGCGGCGCTCGGCATGCCGTGGATCCCGCCCTCCATGCGCGAAGACGGCGGCGAGGTCGCCGCGGCGCTCAAGGGCGGGCTGCCCGAGGTGGTCACCCTCGATGACCTGAAGGGCGACCTGCACACCCACACCGACCTGACCGACGGCATCGCCTCGCTCGCCGACATGGTGGCCGCGGCGGCGCGGCTGGGCTACGCCTACTACGCGATCACCGACCACGCGCCCGACCTGGTCATGCAGCGGATGACCCTCGACAAGGCGCTCGCCCAGCGAGACCGGGTGGCCCGGTTGCAGACCTCCTATCCGGGCATGCGGCTGCTGCACGGCACCGAGCTGAACATCGGCCCCGACGGCACGGTCGACTGGCCGGTGGAGGTCCTTGAGGGGTTCGACGTGACGGTGGCGAGCGTCCACTCCCACTTCAACCAGTCGCGGGCGGAGATGACCGCCCGCTTCATCGCCGCCTGCGAAAATCCGCAGGTGCACATCATCGGCCACCCCACCACGCGCAAGCTCGGCAAGCGCGAGCCGGTCGATGCCGACTGGGAGGAGATCTTCCGCTGCGCGGCCCGCACCGGCACCGCCATGGAGATCGACTCCTATCCCGACCGCTCCGACCTGCCGGCCGAGCTGGTCCGGCTGGCCCGCCACCACGGCGTGAAGTTCTCCATCGACAGCGACTCGCACGCCATCCCGCACCTGGCCCACCAGCGCTACGGGGTGGGCATCGCGCAGCGGGCCTGGCTCACCACCGACGACGTGATCAACACCTGGCCGCTGGAGCGGTTGCTGGCCTTCCTGGGCCGCGGCGACGGCTGAAGGCGGGCGCGGAGCGGTCAGCCGAGGTGGCCTGAGGCGACCGACGCGGCCAGCACCTCGCAGATCAGCCGCACTCCGAGCAGCGAGGTCACGTCCGAGGAGTCGTACGGCGGGGCGACCTCCACCACCTCCATGCCCAGCAGTCCCTCCGCAGCGAACCGCCGGACCAGCCGCAGCGCCTCGCGCGGATACAGCCCGCCGGGATCGGGCCACCCCGTCCCCGGCGCGAACCCGGGATCGACGGCGTCGATGTCGAACGACAGATAGACCCCCCGCGCCCCGCCGCTCCAGGCCGCCTCCAGCGCCTGGTCCGCCACGCTGTCCAGGCCGCGTTCCTCCACGTCCTCCACGGCGATCACGAGCGAGCCGTCCCGGGCGGGGGCGCGTGCCGCCTGCCACCCGCTCACCCCGATCTGCACGAGGTTGCCCAGGTCGAAGTGCGTCTCGTGGGCGGCCCGGCGGTCGCCGGCCGGCTCGCGGGCCTCCAGGTGCCGGTCGAAGTGGATCACGCCGATCTTGCCGCCGAACGCCTCCATCACGCCGCGCGCGGCCGGGTACCCGACGGAGTGGTCGCCGCCGAGCACCACCGGGAACACCCCGTGCGAGACGATGTACGCCACTCCCCTGGTGATCCGGTCGAAGGCCGCGTCCAGGTCGGCGGGGGCCAGGAAGATGTCCCCCAGATCCACGATGTCCAGCCCGTCCAGCAGGTCGGCGCCGCGCTCGCAGTAGTGCGAGGCGTGCAGTGCGGAGATCCGCCGCATGCCCTGCGGCCCGAACCGCGGCCCCGGGCGGTGGGCCGCGCCGGCGTCCAGCGGCACCCCGACCACCGCGACCTGGTGTTCGCCGACCTGGCTCAGCTCTTGCAGGTGAGGGGCCTTGAGGAAGGTGTTGATGCCGGAGAAGTGCGGGTTCTCGCCCCGCTGGAACAGGGCGGCCAGCTCCCGCTGATCGTCGGAGTCGGCCAGTTCCACTCCGGGCTCCCCCGGCGGATCGCTCCTCATAGGGCATTCCTGCGCCGGGGGCGGGCAAGGCGAACCGGGCGGCGGGTATGGAGATGGGCAGAGGTGAGGAAAACCACTCCGGGATACGGCGTGGCGCGCTCCAGGATTACATACTGTCCCTGTAGGGAATATATGGTTTGACCGAAGGGACGACCGGATGGCGTACGAGCACCCCATGGGCGACGGCCCTCCCGTGAGCGGGGGCATAGTCAAACCGCTGCCGCCGGAGTGGTTCGTCGCGCACGGCACCAACGCCGAGACCCGCTGGGAGGCGCTGGCAGGGACGGGCTACCACGTTCCCAACGACAGGTTCTTCGTGCGCAACCACACCGCCACGCCGCTCATCGACGTGGCGGGCTGGCGGCTGCGGGTCCACGGGCGCGGCCTTCGCGCGCCCCGGACCTTCGACTACGCCGAGCTGCGGACGATGCCGCAGGTGACGGTCGAGGCGGCGCTGGAGTGCGCGGGCAACGGCCGCGCGTTCTTCGCCTCCCAGCAGGGCACCCCCACACCCGGCACGCCGTGGCGGCTGGGCGGCATCGGGGTGGCCAGGTGGGGCGGCGTGCCGCTGGCGGAGGTGCTGCGATCGGCCGGGCTCACCTCCCGCGCGGTGGACGTGCTGGGCACCGGCCTGGACGCCGACTACATCTGCGGCGGGGTCAACCACGGCAGGGTCCGCCGCCCGCTGCCGATCGCCAAGGCCATGGACGACGTGCTGCTCGCCCTGGACATGAACGGCGAGCCGCTGCCGCCCGACCACGGGTTCCCCGCCCGGCTCATCGTGCCGTCCTGGATCGGCGTCGCCTCGATCAAGTGGCTGGGCGAGATCGAGGTGTCCGACGAGCCGATCCGGACGCCGTGGAACACGGTGTTCTACCGGATGCCCCGGTGGGGGCCGCCGCTCACCACGCAAGTGCCCAAGAGCGCCTTCGAGCTGCCCTGGGACGCCGCGCCGCCGGCCGGGCGGGAGCTGGAGCTGCGCGGGCGGTCATGGTCGGGCAACGGCCGGGTGGAACGCGTGGAGATCAGCGTGGACGGCGGCGCGAGCTGGGAACGTGCCACACTGCACGGGCCGCGGCCGGCCGCCGGATGGGCGCGGTGGCGGTACACCTGGCGCCCGCCGGGCCCGGGCGGCTACACGCTGCTGGCCCGCGCGACCGACGAAACGGGGACCACGCAGCCGCTCCGCGCCCCCTTCAACGCCGACGGCTATCTGTTCGGGGCGGTGGTGGCGCACCCGGTGCGCGTGATCGCGGCGTGAAAGGCCCCGCTTACGGCGAGACGCAAAGAGATCCCTACAAATAGCACGCTTAACGGCTAGTGACCGGAATTTAACCTGTCAGAATCATCGGACAGCAGGTGTGAAACCCTCCGGAAACGCGAAGACCTCAGGATGTTCCCATGGACGTCCCGGCTGGAGGGAGAGATCGTTGCGTCAGTTGACCGCGCTGGACGCGCTGTTCCTCCATGCCGAGTCGCCGACGACCACCGCGCATGTGGCCGGGGTCGCGATCGTCGATCCCGGCGACGCCCCGGGCCGGATCACCAAGGGCACGCTGGTCGCGCTGCTGCGCCGGCGGGCGCACCTGGCCCCCGCGCTGCGGCTGCGGCTGGCCGGCGTCCCGTTCGGGCTGGACCTGCCGTACTGGGCCGAGGACCCGGACTTCGACCCCGCCGACCACGTCTACGAGACCACGCTGCCCGCCCCCGAACTGCTCACCGACGTGGTCGCCAGGCTGCACGAGCGCAGGCTGTCGCGGCACCGGCCGCTGTGGGAGATGCACCTGATCCACGGCCTTGAGCACGGCCGGGTGGCGATCTACACCAAGGTTCACCACTGCGCCATCGACGGCGTGTCCGGGGCCGAGGCGCTCGCCGCGCTGCTGGACCTCGCGCCGGTCGGCGCCGAGCCGGCCGCCGCGCGGCCCCCCGCCGAGCCGGTCACCGCGCCGGGCACGCTCGACATGCTCGCCGGGGCGGCGGTCAACTCGATGACGCACCCGCTGCGCGCGCTCGGCTCGCTCCGCCGTGCCGCGGCCGACCTCGACGCGGTGCCGATCGCCGCCACGCTGCCCGGGGCGCGCTGGGTGGCACGGATGGCCAGGCTGCTCGGCGGCGAGGCCGGGCAGGCGCCCGCCCTGCCGTCGCTGGAGGTGCCGCGCACGCCGCTGACCGGGCCGGTGAGCGGGCAGCGGCGGTTCGCGTACGGCTCGCTGCCGCTGGCCGAGATCAGGCGGGTCGGCAGGGTTTTCGGGATGAGCGTCAACGACGTGGTCATGGCCATGTGCGCGGCGGCGCTGCGGACCTGGCTGGCCGAACGGGACGTACTGCCCGGCCTGCCGCTGATCGCCGCCGTCCCGGTGGCCGCCCGCGCCCGCCCGGCCGGACGCGGCCCCGGCGCGGTGGGCAACCGGATCTCGGCGATGGCCGCCCCGATCGCCACGCACCTGGCCGACCCGCGCGAGCGGCTGCTGGCCACCAGGGATGCCATGCGCGCCGCCAAGCGCCGCTTCGCCTCCTCCCCAGCCACCTGGCTGAGCGACCTTTCCGCGCTGCTGCCGCCGCCGGTGACCGCGCTGGCCACCGCCTCGGTCTTCCGGCTCGCCGGGCTCGCCTGCCCGCCGGTCAACCTGATCGTCTCCAACGTGCCGGGCCCGCGCCACCCGCTCTACCTGTGCGGGGGCAAGGTGGTGGCGTACTACCCGATGTCGGTGGTCACCGACCTGAGCGGCGGGCTCAGCGTCACCTGCTTCTCCTACGCCGGGTCGCTCGACTTCGGGCTGCTGGCCTGCCCGCGCCATGTGGACGACGTGTGGCGGCTGTTCGGCCACCTACGCGCGGCCCTGGACGAGCTGTCGGCCCTAGCCGGTCCCGCCCCCGAAAGAGCCGAAGAAGCGGCCAAGGTCACCGTTCCGGCCTGAAACGGGAAGGGCCCCGGCGGGCGACGCCCGCCGGGGCCCTTGGAAGGGGACGGCCGTCAGTGCTGTGTGGCCTGCTCGGCGCCGACGCCGGTGAGCGAGCGGACCTCGATCTCGGCGTACTTGGCGGCGTTGTACTCCTTGCTCATCCGGGTACCGATCCAGCCGAACAGGAAGCCCAGCGGGATGGAGATGATGCCCGGGTTCTGCAGCGGGAACCAGGAGAAGTCGGCCCCTGGGAACAGCGCCGTCTTGCTGCCCGACACCACCGGCGAGAAGATCACCAGGATCAGCGCGGACAGCAGGCCGCCGTAGATTGCCGAGACCGCGCCGGCGGTGTTGAACCGCTTCCAGAACAGGCTGAACAGGATCGCCGGCAGGTTGCCCGAGGCGGCCACCGCGAAGGCCAGCGCCACCAGGAAGGCGACGTTCTGGCCCTGGGCCAGGATGCCCAGGCCGATGGAGGCCGCGCCGATCACGAAGGCGGAGATCCGGGCGACCCGCACCTCCTCCTTTTCGGTGACCTTGCCGCGCTTGATCACGTGCGCGTAGAGGTCGTGGGCGAAACTGGAGGAGGAGGCCAGGGTGAGACCCGCGACCACGGCCAGGATGGTGGCGAAGGCGACGGCCGCGATGATCGCCAGCAGGATCGTGCCGCCGACCGTGCCGAACATGAGGTCACCGATCGCCTTGGCGAGCTGTGGCGCGGCGGTGTTGCCCGCCTTGTCCGCCGCGGTGATCGCCTTGCCGCCCACCAGCGCCGCCGCCCCGAAGCCGAGCACCAGCGTGAGCAGGTAGAAGACGCCGATGATGCCGATGCCCCAGATGACCGACTTCCGGGCGTCCTTCGCGGTGGGAACGGTGTAAAAGCGGATCAGAATGTGCGGCAGACCGGCGGTGCCGAGCACCAGCGCGATGCCCAGGCTGACCAGGTCGATCTTCCCGGCCAGGCCCTGCGCCTCGGTGCCGTACTTCAGGCCGGGCTCCAGGAACGCGGCGCCCTTGCCGCTCTCCGCGGCGGCCTCGCCGAGCAGCCCGGAGAGGTTGAAGCCGAACTGCATCAGGACCAGCAGCGTGATCAGCGCGGCGCCGGTCATCAGCAGCACGGCCTTGACGATCTGCACCCAGGTGGTGCCCTTCATACCACCGAAGACCACGTAGACGATCATCAGGATGCCGACGCCGATGATGGTCAGCGCCTTGCCGGCGGGCGAGTCGATGCCGAGCAGCAGGCCGACCAGCGCGCCCGCGCCGACCATCTGGGCCAGCAGGTAGAAGATGCTGACCGTGATCGTGGACACGCCGGCCGCGGTACGCACCGGGCGCGGGCTCATCCGGAAGGCCAGCACGTCGGCCATGGTGAACTTGCCGGAGTTGCGCATCAGCTCGGCGACCAGCAGCAGCGCCACCAGCCAGGCGACCAGGAAGCCGATGGAGTAAAGGAAGCCGTCGTAGCCGGACAGGGCGATGATCCCGGCGATGCCGAGGAACGAGGCGGCGGACATGTAGTCGCCGCCGATCGCCATGCCGTTCTGCGCGGCGCTGAACGAGCGGCCACCGGCGTAGTAGTCGGCGGCGGTCTTGGTGTTACGGCTGGCCCAGAAGGTGATGCCGAGCGTCGCCGCGACGAATATCAAGAAGAGGGTGGTGGAAAGCGCCTCTGAACTCACTACTGCTTCTCCTCGACCTCGTGACGGAGCTTGTCGGCCAGCGGGTCCAGCTTCTTGGCCGCGTGCCTGGAGTAGGCCCAGGCGATCCAGAACGTGGACACGAACTGGAGCACTCCGAACACCAAGGCCACGTTGATGTTGCCGAAGAGCTTGATCCCCATGAAGTCACGAGCCCAGCCGGAGAGCAGCACGTAGAGCAGGTACCACACCAGGAAGGCCGCGGTCATCGGGAACGTCCAGGCTCGGAAGCGCCGTTTCAGCTCCTGGAAGTCCTGACTCGTCTGCACCTGTTCGTAGACGGACGCATCATGTTCTTTGGTCGTCACCGAGCCTCCCAGGCTGTGATGTGGATCACGCATACCGTAGAAGGGAAGCCGCCCCCTCAGAAGAGGCAGCGCCGGGCCGGTCGCCGAGTCGTCACGGCATGGCGTTCAGCAGGCGGCCCATTGCGGTGAAAGGTCGGATATCCGCGACGAGCGGTCGGCCGTTCTCAGCGACCCGGGGAAGCGCTGGTCAGGATCGCCTGGGACGCCAGTCGCCACGGTTGACGTTGAGCCCTTCCGGGGCGTGCAGGCGTACCATGGTGCGCGTCACGTCGGCGGGCACTTTGCCGGGGGTGGCGAGCGAGACCACGATCATCACCACGAAGGCGATCGGCACGGTCCAGGCGGCGGGCTGGGCCAGCAGCGCGCCCGCCCAGCCCGAGTGCGGGCCGATCACGATCGTGGTCACCACCGCCGCGCTGGCCAGTCCGCCGCCGGCCAGCAGCCCGGCCATCGCGCCGGTCGAGGTCAGCCGCCACCACCAGATGCCGAGTACCAGCAGCGGGCAGAACGACGAGGCCGCGACCGCGAACGCCAGGCCCACCACGTCGGCCACCGGCAGCGAGCGCGCCGCCGCGGCCAGCCCCAGCGGCACGATCACCGCCGCCACCGTGGCCAGTTGGAAGGACCGCACACCGCCGCGCAGGATGTCCTGGGCGATCACCCCGGCGACCGACACGGTCAGCCCCGAGGAGGTGGACAGGAACGCCGCGAACGCCCCCGCCGTGACCAGCGCGGCCAGCAGGTCGCCCAGCGTCCCGCCGATCATGCGGCCGGGCAGCGAGAGCACCACCTCGTCGGTGCGCCCGCTGGCGATCAGGTCGGGGGCGTAGAGCCGGCCGAGCGCGCCGTAGATCGCGGGCAGCAGGTAGAACGCGCCGAGCAGGGACAGCACGACCAGGGTCGTACGGCGGGCGGCCCGCCCGTCCGGGTTGGTGTAGAAGCGCACGAGCACGTGCGGCAGCCCCATCGTGCCCAGGAAGGTCGCCAGGATCAGCGAGTACGTCGCGTACAGCGGATACTCCCGCCCCCCGCCCAGCGGCAGCGCCCAGCTCGTGGCGTCGTGCGCGCTGATGCCGGGGGCCCCGGCGCCGCGCCAGGCCAGCACCAGGAAGATCACGGGCAAGGCCAGCGCGGTGAGCTTGAGCCAGTACTGGAACGCCTGGACGAACGTGATCGACCGCATCCCGCCGGACAGCACGTTGACCGCCACCACGACCGCCACCAGCACCCCGCCCAC
>NZ_POUA01000589.1 GCF_003236385.1 Spongiactinospora gelatinilytica | reverse complement strand
CCCCCCGGAAACCCCCAGGTGCCCCCGTAATGGCTCCACCATGACCGTTTCTGCATGAGGATGTAAGGCGTGCCGGTCATGTCATGATGAACGGCCAGCAGCCCCGACGCGCCGTGGACCCCCCAATGCCGATGCCCGCGCCCGCACTGAGCCCACCCGTCGCCGTCGTTGGCCGCCATGGGCACCATCTTGCCCCAGCCGTCAGCTCGCCACGGTTCCCCCACAGCGGATGACGGCGACCACATGGGGATCGCTTTACCTTCCGCCTCTGGAAAATCCCGGCCTTATTAGACAACCATCGCCAAGCGGTAAGTCGGCCCACATTCAATTATCACCGCCTGGCAACCGGCCGCCTTCCCTATACTGCGGCCCATTCAAAAGGGAAGGGGCGCCATGCCGGATAAAGATCGCTGGGCCACGCCACTGGCATCGCCACCGCCCTGGTGGCGGTCGTCGGCACCACACTGGCCGGCCTGGCGTACTGCGACAGCCACCGCACCACCGATATAACGCTGGAAGACGAGCAAAAAACGAAAAACTCGAATCAGGAGACCCGATCCTCGTCTCCGAAGGGACGTCCTGGCTCGGCCCGGCCTGGTACGCCAGCGACCAGCTCCATTCCGTCGGCGGAATGCGGTTTCCGATGAACGGCTACGAGATCATCCACTGGCTCCAGGCGAACACCATTCACCTGGGCGTCACCGGCACCGCGATCGCCGTCACAGCTCAGCACGTCACAACGGCCCTCGTCCACGGAGCCGAGCTGAGCGACCTGAAGTGCGATCCCCCCTTCCGCGGCACCGCCGTCCGCCTCCCCGCCATCGGCGACGGCGGCGAAACCGCCCCACCGGTCACCATCGGCTTCAACCTCGACGCCCCACGCCCAGTCGCCCAGAACGTCACCCCCTCCGGAGCCCTCTCCGGCCCTTTCACCCACCAAGTCGCCCTCGATCAGGGCGACTCCCGCGAATTCGTACTCAACTTCACCGCCACCGGCCGTTCCTGCACTTTCCGCGCCACCCTCACCGTCAGCTCCCAGGGCAGAAAACACGCCATCCCCATCCCCGCCACCTGGCGAGCCGGCAAACCCTCCGGCTACCTCTTCAAAGTCACCGCCCCGGCCAAATCGTACGCCCGCGCCTACATCACCGAAGGCGGCTCCGACTGGCACTTCAGGTCCATCAACCCGCGCCACATCATCTCCGAGAACACCACCCTCACCTATACCAAAGAACGCTGATCGCGCATCGCCGCCAAAGCCAATGGGTGGAATTGGGATATGACCGGTCAACATCCCCGCCCATCCGCCCGCTCGGCGATCACCTCTGCGGCGGCTGCCAAGGCCCGGCGAAACGCGCGCGATACCGAAGCGACCCAGGAAATGCCCAGAAGCCGCTGGAGAAGATGGCAGCGATCGACCTTTACGCTCTTCGCCCTCGTCGTGATCGCGGCCTCCATATGGTCGGCCCTCGCCTGGCCCGCCCCCAGTGGGCACAATGCGCCCTGATCGGCATCGCCGTGACCTTCGCCACCTACCTGGGCGTCGCCTTCCTGATCGGCCCGGCGGCACGGAGGCCGGCCGGAGAGACGAGCCCGCTCACAGAATCCGAACGCGCACGGATGACGCCCACCGAGCGGGTCGAAACCATCAACGCCGCCCGTCACACACTCATCCAATCGGCCATCGGCCTCGTCGTGATCGGCGGCGCCGTGTTCACCGCGCTTGGCCTGTGGTACACCGCCCGCACCGTCGATACCACCCGGGAAAGCGAGATCACCGAATACACGGAAAGACCGAACAAGAGATCCGAGCGGTGGCCAAGGTCGATTCCACGACGAAGTTCCGGTGACCCGGCTCTCACAAGATCTCCCCGCCGCGCCGCGCCTTCCGAACCGCCCGCAGCCCTGCTCTACCGGCCGGGACCGTCGGAATCACGTTTGCCGAACGAAACCGGCAGCTGCGCAATCCTCCTTCGGCACGGGTATGTGAGTGGGCTGCGGCCCGGCCCAGCGCCTGTCCATGATCTGCTGGATATCGGCGACCTTGCGTCCGAACCGAAACGCGGCTGTGCCGAGTGCGGCGTAAGCCTGGCGGCGGGCGGCCTGGCGCGCCAATTCATGGTTGGCGCCACTCGCCACCAACGCCACTCTGACCGCTCCTTGCCTGCCGACAAGTGCGCCACCGAGTGTGCCCGCCACACCGACGAGCCCAGTGAGAATCGCGACGATGCCACCGTCCATATCGGCCCCAATGCGTGGAGGGGATCAGATACAAGATCTCCTTCATAGAGCACACGCACGACGGCTGTCGGCACTCCTTGACCCGCGGACCGTAGGTCAGCGCCATAGCGCGCCGGCACCGACCCAGGTGTCAGCCGCCGCCCTTGCTGAAGTGTTGGTAGTCCTTGGTGCCGGACCAGGTGCCGCCCCATTCCCAGCCGAGGCGTTGGAAGGCGCGGACGACGCGGTCGCCGGGGTTGATCACGCCGGGTTCGTCGAGGGGGCGGGTGGCGAATTGGCGGGCGTTGGTGTGGGCGACGGAGCCGTCGGCGGTGACGTAGGGGTTTTCTCTGGGGTTGATGTCGATGGCCTGGCCGTAGGCGTGTTTGGACCAGTTGCCCGAGCCGGTGGCGGCGCGGCAGTTGAAGGCGGAGGTGTTGTCGGCCTCGATGGAGTCGAAATCGCTGCCCCGGTAGGCGTCGACGCGCTTCATTCGCTTGATGGGGAAGCGCCATTCGTACAACTGCTCGAAGACGGTCTCGATGTCGTCGGTGACCGTGCGGTGGACGACGAGTTCGCCGGTGTGCGCCTTGTCGTCGAAACCCCAGTGGGTCAGGGTCACCAGGCGGAGGTCGCCTAGCGGGACCGGGCAGCCTGGGCGCCAGGAGTGGGGGACGTCGGCGCGGGTGACCTTGGAGACCTTGGCGGTGTATGCGGG
>NZ_POUA01000588.1 GCF_003236385.1 Spongiactinospora gelatinilytica | reverse complement strand
GCGTGCCGCCCGTGCCACCGGTTCCGAAGTCCAAGGGCCTGCCGGCCCACGCCGGAACGGGCAGCACGGTGATCGGCCTGGTGGACGACCCCAAGGCCGGGCTCGCCTATCCCCGGCTGGCCGCCCCCTGGACCATCCCCGGCTCCTCGCCGTTCTCCCGGGCACAGCGGGCGGGCAAGTGGCGCGTGCCCTACACGATGCTGGTGTCCGGCCTGCTCCCCGGTACCGCGCACGCGTCGCCGTCCGGGGAGGCCGCGCTGCGCGCGGCGGCCGCCGCCGGGGCCAGGTGGTCGCTGGGCGCCCACCATCCGCCGGGCTCCACGCTGGCCTGGACCGGCTCGCGCCGGCTCACCACGGGCAAGGGGTGGGTGCTCACCTACACGGTGACCTACCGGGCGGGCGGCGCCAAGCACACCTCGCGCGCCGCGATCGTCGTGGCCGACACCGGCAAGCGCAGGCCCGGCATGGTCCTGATGAGCGTTCCGGACACCCGCAAGGCGCTGTGGCCGGACATCTCTAAGGTGGTCAACGGCGTCAGACCGGGCTGAGCGGGATTTCCGGACGTCTCCCGGGGGCGTCCGCACCAGAATATGATTCTGCGAGCGCCGGTATGCCCGGCCGGAGCAGCACGCGGGGAAGGTGGACGATGGCGATCGGATTCAGCGAGGAACACCAGGCCCTACGGGATTCGGTGTCCGGCTGGCTGGAGAGGCACGTCCCCGCCGAGGCCGTCCGCGCGGCGGTCGCCGCCGGTTCCGCCGAGGCCGGGCCGGAGGACGCGACCACGCGGCCCGCGTTCTGGCACGCCCTCGCCGGTCAGGGCCTGCTCGGCCTGCACCTGCCGGAGAAGTACGGCGGCTCCGGCTACGGCCTGCTGGAGACCGCCATCGTCGTCGAGGCCCTCGCCGAACGCCTTACCCCCGGCCCCTACCTGCCCACCGTCCTGGCCTCCGCCGCGATCTCGGCCGCGACCGGCAAGGCCCCCGCCGAGCTGCTGCCCGGCCTGGCCGGCGGCGGCCTGACCGGCGCGGTCGCGCTGAGCGGCGGCGGCCTCACCGGCACCAGGAACGACGACGGCACGCTCACCATCGACGGCAGGGCCGAGCCGGTGGCGGGCGGCGCGCAGGCCGACGTGCTGGTGCTGCCGGTGCGCACCGAGCAGGGCGAGGAGTGGGTGGCGCTGCCCCGAGAGAGCGTGACGGTCACGCCGCTGCCCGCCCTGGACCTCACCCGCGGCGTGGCCATGGTCGCGGTGCCGGCGCTCGTCGTACCGGCCGAGCGGGTGCTCGACGGGCTGACCCGCGCCCGGATGGACGACCTCGCGGCGATCCTGCTCGGCGCGGAGGCGGCGGGGGTCGCCGCCTGGTGCGTGTCGGCGGCGGCCGGGCACGCCAGGACGCGCGAGCAGTTCGGCCGCCCGATCGGGCAGTTCCAGGCGGTCAAGCACAAGATCGCGCGGATGCTGGTGGCGCTCGAACAGGCCCGCGCCACCGTCTGGGACGCGGCCAGGTCCGCCGGGCAGGGCGACGAGGCGGCCTTCGCCGCCGCGGTGGCCGGGGTCACCGCCCCCGACGCCGCGGTCCGGTGCGCGGCCGACGCCATCCAGACCTTCGGCGGCATCGGCTACACCTACGACCACGAGGCGCACCTGTACTACCGCCGCGCGCTGACGCTGCGCGCGCTGCTCGGCCCTTCGGCGGGCTGGGCCTCGGCGGTGGCCGGGCATGCGCTGGGCGGCGTGAGCCGTTCCATGCGGATCGACCTGCCGTCCGGCGCGGAGCCGGTACGGGCCCGGCTGCGCGAGGAGGTCGCCGAGGTCGCCCGCCTGTCCGGCGCGGCGCAGCGCCGGGCGGTCGCGGCGGCCGGGTTCGTCATGCCGCACCTGCCCCGCCCATGGGGCCGCGCGGCGGGCCCGCTGGAACAGGTGCTCATCGCCCAGGCACTGCGGGCCGCCAAGGTGCGCACACCGCACATGCTCATCGGCGCGTGGATGGTGCCCTCCATCGCGATGTACGGCACGCCCGAGCAGCAGGAGCGCTTCCTGCCGCGCACGCTGAGCGGCGAGCTGGCCTGGTGCCAGTTGTTCAGCGAGCCGGGCGCGGGCTCGGACCTCGCGTCGCTGGCCACCCGGGCCGAGCGCGCGCCCGGCGGCTGGCGGCTCACCGGGCAGAAGGTCTGGACGTCCTTCGCCAAGACCGCCGAGTGGGCCATCTGCCTGGCCAGGACCAGCCCGGACAAGCCCAAGCGGGAGGGCATCACCTACTTCCTGGTGGACATGAAGTCCCCCGGCGTGACGGTCAGCCCGCTGACCGAGATGACCGGCGAGGCCCTGTTCAACGCGGTCTACCTGGACGGCGTCTTCGTGCCCGACGACCAGGTGGTCGGCGCGGTGGACGACGGGTGGCGGGTGGCCCGCAACACGCTGTCCAACGAGCGGGTGCTGCTGTCGTCGGGGCCGGGGCGGTCCGGCGCGGCCGTACCGGACCTGCTCGGGCTGGTCGGGCGGCTCGGCCGCGAACCGTCGCCCGCCGAGCGCGCCGAGATCGCCGCGGTGGTCTGCGAGGCGCACGCCATCGAGGCGCTGGCGCTGCGGGTGACCCTGAGGCAACTCGCGGGCGGCGAGCCGGGCGCGGAGGCGTCGGTACGCAAGGTGCTGTCCACCGCGCACGCCCAGCGCGTGGCCGAGTGCGCGGTCACGCTGCTCGGCACGGCCGCGGTGACCGCCGCCGACACCAAACTCGGCGACGCCGGCTACTGGACGCGCGCGATCCTCGCCACCCGCGCCATGACCATCTACGGCGGCACCACCGAGGTCCAGCTCAACATCATCGCCGAACGCATGCTCGGCCTCCCCCGAGACCCCGAACCGGGCGGCTGACCCGGCAGGAGTGGCAACACCCGGCAGGAGGGAATGAGCCAGGTACGGCGGCGGGCACCCAGCCCCCCGCCCAGAAAGGCCCACCA
>NZ_POUA01000587.1 GCF_003236385.1 Spongiactinospora gelatinilytica | reverse complement strand
CCCTACCCGGCCTGGACCGGCATCCTCAGCGGCATGGCCGAGCTGCGCCGCTTCCACGAGATTCCCAACTGGCGACCCATCTGGGTCCAAGAGGAGGCCGCCTGATCACCCACTCCTTTCCCAGTGGCCGGGGTGGTGAGGGGTGCCCGGCCCATCGGGGACCAGGAGGCCGCCCGCTCGCCTGCGTCTCTTTCGCGGACTGACCATGCGATCTTGTCCATGTGGTGTGCGCCCAGTGGCCGACCTGCTCCAAGGGCGGCGGCCTGGCTGTCTGGACCTCTCCAGGGCTGTGGCCTGCTGGACGGTTATGTGACTGGTGGCCGATTTCGCTTCAAGGGATTGCCGGGTCGCGCGGTTCCTGCCTGCTGCCGCGCCGTCCTGCCAGCTGGGGCAGCGGTATCCCTTTGCCTTTCCGGCGTGCCCAGGTCCTCGGCCCGCGCGGCAAGCGGGCGTGGTCAGAGGTGGCCGGCTGGGGCGGCGGCCTGCCTGTGACTGTGAGGTTGTGTGGCTGATGTTCTGGGGTCTGCGGGTCTCCGCGCGGGTCGGTACCGGGGGGCGATGTGTGTGTGGGGGCATGGTGCGTTCGGACTTGGGGGCTGGGCGAGTCGCAGCTCCCGATCGGAGCCCCTTCCCGATGGACCGATCTTGAGTCTCGGGATCAGACCGTGCCCTCACCCGTGGGGGCTCACAGCCAGAACGCGACCTCCACCAGGAGCACCCTCCCCCTCAGCACCACCCCGCATGAACACCGCCAGCCCACAGGTCTCACTCACTCGCGGCTACCGGGCAGCGGGCCTGCCCGATCAGCCGAGGAGGAGGGTGGTGAGGGCGGCGACGGCCTGGCTGAGGGTGGTGATGGCGGTGACGCGGCGGGCCATTCGTTCCAGGGTGTCGGACAGTACGTCGGCGTCGGGGTCGTCCTCGGCAAGTTCGTCTTCGATCCGGTCGGCCTCGCGCAGTACCGGCCGGGCCTGGTCGCCCAGTTCCTCGCGGTACCGTTCGACCAGCTCACGGATGTCGGCCAGCAGTCGTTCCGCCTCGCCGGGCGGAGCGGCCGGGCCGCCGATGTGCTGGACGGCTCGCGCCCCCGTACCGACCGCCATCGGCCCCTGGACGTTCCCGCCGCTGATCTGGATGCCCTTGTTGACCTCGCTCAATTCGCGCTCCCCGGCTGCGGCTGCCCCTGTTGCTGTTGATGTTGATGTTGCTGCTGCCTGGCCTGGGCGTGCGCCCCCGCGGCGACCGGGCCGGTCACCGTGCCGCCGGTGATGATCGCGCCGTTGTTGATCACCGTCGCCGCCTGCTGCCGATAGGCGGTGGTGTCGATGTCGCGGGCCTCCAGATAGTCGAGCACCGCCTCGGTCAGCCGCTGCTCGATCAGCTTGGTGTACTTGTCGGCGTCCAGCACATGAGTGAACCGGTCCACGTCGATCGCCGCGCCCAGCTCGCGCACGCTCTCCCGCGCCCCGAACGGATAGACCAGGTAGCGGGCGGGATTGCGCTGCCGAATGCCGCGACGGATGTTCTGGACGGCCGTGCGGATCAGCCGCCCCGGCGCGAACACCACGTCGGCCACCAGATCGTTACGCCCGGACAGCGCCGCCCGCCAGACCACGATCGGCTTGGGCAGGGCCGGCAGCTTGTCGATCTCGTGGAACTGCGCCGCGACCGGCGGCAGAACCGTCACCACGAGCTGGGTGTAGAGCATGCGGCCCTCCACCGCGAGGTGGATGAACGCCGAGACGACGATCCCCCGATCTTCGGCCGGGGCGAGCAGGAAGCCGTCCGCGTTCCTGATGTCCTGGCCGTCCACGTTGACGGTGACCCGCTGGTAGTGGCGTACGCCGCCCTGCGGATGCCGGCTCACCGCGTCGATGGTGTCCTTGCGGGCCGCGTAGTGCGGCATCCCGGAGCCGGGGTCGATCAGCGGGTGGCTGTTGTGGGGGCCGTGCCAGGTACGGGCGCGGGCGTCCGGCCAGTCGCGGCGGGTGAACGTGCCGCGCACGGCGAGGTGGTCGGTGATGTGCAGGCCCGCGATGACCTGCGCGGGGTCGCGTACGGCGTCGCGCATCTGGAGCAGCCGGGAGCGCACGAAGTCGTGCAGATCGACGACGTCGATCTCGACCTGCCGGTCTCTGACCGGATCGTCGCGGCCGGAGTAACCGGCAGAGCCCGGGGAACGGCCGGGCGGGCGGCGCAGGCGGTCCAGTTCGACGGCGATCGACCAGGATCGGTGGACGTCTCCGGCGCCGACGAACGGGTTCTCCGCGCCGTAGAGGGTGATGTTGCCCCACTGGGCCCGCGCGATGTACTCCAGCCGGTCGCGGTGGGCGGCGATCCCGTCGTCGGTGAGCCCGTCGTGGAAGCCGGGCTTGAGGCGTTCGGACAGGGTCAGGTACCACATCACGCGGTAACCGATCGCGAGGGCGAAGGGCAGCGCGGCGATGACGAGCGGTCCGAGCAGAGCGCCGGGCGAGGGGAGTTCACCGGGTGCCGTGTCGAACCCCGTACCGACGCCGCTCATGATGATCAGGTAGCCGAAGACGGGCAGCAACAGCCCGGTCGCCAGCAAAAGCGTGGCTTTGGACGTGGCCGGGCCGCGGCGTACGGCGGGCGCAGACAACAGGACGAGCGGCACCCAGGGCAGGATGAACAGCACGGCGGGCCAGACCAGCAGGGACACGATGAGCAGCACCGTGATGAAGGCGTCGCGCAGCACGGAGAGGCGTTCGGCGCGCAGGCAGTGGGCCAGCACCGGGACCAGATCGACACCGCCGAAGGACGGCGCGACCGCGCGGTACCGGTCATCGAGCAGCTCGCGCAGCACCCGATCACGGAACCGGCCGTTCAGGTAGGCCCCCGCGCACAGGTAGCGGGTGGCGTTCTGGAGGGGGGCGGGCGGCGCGGCCTGCTGCGGTTGTGGCACCTGCTCGGCCGGTCCCGGGGCTTGGGGTACCGACGGCC
>NZ_POUA01000586.1 GCF_003236385.1 Spongiactinospora gelatinilytica | reverse complement strand
GCCGGGCGGCGGCGGGGCGGGCCGCCGGTCGTTCGCCCGCGCCCTGGTCCGGCCGCGCGGCGCCCGGCGCGGCCGGGTACCCCGGCGGCGGGGCCGGAGCCGAGAACGGCTCGGAAAGCGCCGCGGGCAGCCGCGGCGCCCCGGGCCTGGAAGTGCCTTCGGGAGCGGGCCGGTGGCCAGGAGCGCTAGGAGGACGATGCGCGGGTGAGGGGCCCGGATCGGCCCCCGCAGGCCCGGGAACCGGTTCGTCCGAGGGGGTGTCCGCCACCGCCCGTAGCATCGTCGCCGCCTTTCCGGCCGTAAGCCGTGCCTTGTGGTCCTTCTCCAGCAACGCGTCCAGCACCGGGCGCAGCGGCCCCGCCTGGGTCGGCGGGTCGGCGCTCTCGGTCATCAGCGCCGCCAGGGTCGCCGCCACCGACGAACGCTCGTACGCCGGCCGCCCCTCGACCGCGAAGTACAGTGTCGCCCCCAGCGACCACAGGTCCGACTCCGGGCCCGTGTACTCGCCGCGCGCCCGCTCCGGCGCCGTGTACCCCGGCGACCCGATCACCATGCCGGTCCTGGTCAGCTTGGCGTCGCCGGCCGCCTTGGCGATGCCGAAGTCGGTGAGCACCACCCGCCCGGTCTCGGTGACCAGTACGTTGCCCGGTTTGACGTCGCGGTGCAGGATGCCCTGGGCGTGCGCGGCGCGCAGCGCGCCGAGCAGGTCCGAGCCGATCTCGGCGACGAGGCGCGGCGGCAGCGGCCCCTCCTCGTCGATCACCTGCTCCAGCGAACGGGCCTCCACCAGCTCCATGATGATCCACGGCCGTCCCTCCGCCTCGATGGCGTCGTAGACGACGGCGACGGACGGGTGGTTGATCCGCGCCGCTGAGCGGCCCTCGCGGAGCATGCGTTCGCGCAGCTCGGCCTGCTGCGGGTCGCTCAGCCCCGGCTCCTGGCGGATCTCCTTGACCGCCACGTCGCGACCGAGGGAGTGGTCGCGGGCTCGCCAAACGGTACCCATGGTGCCACGGCCGATGGGCGAGATCAGCTCGTAACGATCGGCGAGCAGGCGGCTCTGACGATGGGGCGGCATGTGTAGACGATAGCCATTTCTGGTTACGAACCGCTTTAGCCTCGCTTGCGAAGTTCGCGCGGCCAGAAGCGGCGAGGCAGGACCATTCTGATGATCGTGGACATACGCAGGACCAACGGCCTGGGCGGCGGTGGCTCGGCGGGTTTGCGATGCACTCCCTCCGTGGCCCGGCGGTGCCCGCCGCGCGGTGGTTGCGGCGGGGGCGGCGCGGCGGTCGCGCCGTTGGGACGATGCGGCGCGGCCGGCGCGTCGCGCGGCGGCGCGGGCCGCGACTCGGCCCGGTGTACGCCGCGGTGGCCGGGCCTGCGCGGGGCCGGCGGGGCCGGGATCGCGGCGCGTATCGGCCTGCGGGCGGCCTGGGTCAGCGGCTCTTCGGCTGCTCCGCCCGCCGCGACCCTGGCCAGCATCAGCGACGCCCTGGCCGCGTCGAGCCGGGTGTCGGGGTCGATCCGGAGCAGTCCGCGCAGCACCGGGGCGAGCGGCCCGGCCCTTTCCATCGGGATCGGTGCGCCGCTGGTGAGCGCGGCCAGGGCGGCCGCCGCGGTACGCCGTCCGTGCAGGCCCTTGCCCTCGACCGCGGTGTAGAGGGTCGCGCCGAGCGACCACAGGTCGGCCGCGGGGCTGGCCTTGTCGCCGAGCACCCGCTCGGGCGCGATGTAACCGGCCGAACCGAGCACGATGCCCGCCTGCGTGATCGACGCGTCGCCCTCCAGGGCGGCCAGCCCGAAGTCGGTCAGCACCGCCCGATCGTGGGTGACCAGCACGTTGCTCGGCTTCACGTCGCGGTGCAGGATGCCCTTGGCGTGTACGGCGCGCAGCGCGCCCAGCACCTGCCGGCCGATCTCGGCCACCTTGCGCGGCGGGAGCGGCCCCTCCTCGCGGATGAACTGCTCCAGCGACCTGGCCTGCAACAGCTCCATCACGATCCAGGGCCGGTCGTCCTCGGTCACCACGTCGAACACGGTGATCACCGAGGGGTGCGCGACCATGGCCGTGGCCCGCCCCTCCCGCTCGGTCCTGGCGCAGAGTTCGGAGCGCAGATCCTCGTCGAGAACGAGCGGCAGGCGGACCTCTTTGACAGCCACTTGACGGTCCAGAAGCTCATCGCGTGCTCGCCAAACGGTGCCCATGCCGCCGCGGCCGACAGGTTCGCTCAGCCGATAGCGCGCGGCAAGAAGGTATCCCGAGGGCGCACGCATGGGTGGCAGCTTACCGATTTGCGTAATGCGACCTGTAGAGACAGGGCCGCTTTTTTGTCGAGATCTTCGGTCAGAGCAAGCCGGCGGGGGTGCGTCCCCTGCCCGACCATGGTCTCAAACATCGCTCGCGGCTGGTAGAGGAGGCCACTATTGCAACTTCATTGCATTTGCGTCATCCTGGCAAGTGTCAGTTCGGTCCGAGGGGGTCTCGTGGCATACGGCCTGGTCGCAGCCACCGCCGGCGCGGTGGAGGCGATCGGTCAGGCGTTCGCCCGGCCGCGCGCCACGAGGCTTCCGTCCGAATCGGGCGCCCCCGTCACTCCCCGGTGACGGATCGGGGGTCTGCGCCTGCAACCCGGCCAGGTGCTCCACGGCGTCGATCACCGGCATCTCGGCCCTGTCCAGCAGCAACTGCCGCGCGAGGGTCGCCCGGTTGACCGCCCGCCTGCTCAGCACGTTCTTCAAGCGCCCACGGTAGAGGCGCCGGCGGACACCTACTGTCACCAGGTCAACGAAGGCGCGGATGCCAGCATGCATGGTGATCGAGGTCAGCGCCGGGACCATCCAGGACGTCACGGTCGGGCCACAGTATGACAATGCGTGATACCAGGCCGCTGACCAGAGTTCGGGGCCGTCAGCGCCGCTGCGCGGTGGGCAGGGGGGTGCGATGGGCGTGCCGCTCTCGGCC
>NZ_POUA01000585.1 GCF_003236385.1 Spongiactinospora gelatinilytica | reverse complement strand
GTCGATCACTGCGTCAACGTGGGCACCGCCGTACGGGTGCGGGGGTCGGCGCGACCGGGGGCGCACTGGCGGATCGGCATCCGGGACCCGCGTGACGAGCAGGTGTGCAAGGCGTTGTTCGCGCATGACCTGGCGGTCGCGACGGCGCAGGACCCGGGCCGCCGCTCGGTGACGGTGGTGGGCCCGGACCTGGGCGCGGCCTGCGGTTACGCGGCCGCCCTGCGCGCGATGCCGCCCGCCCCTGCGCGGCGGTTCGCCGACCGCCTGGGCATGGCCGGGCCGTACGACGTACTGCTCGTCGAACGAGACGGCCGTACGACCGGCACCCCCGGCCTGGCCGAATACGGCGCCGCCGCCGGCACCCGCCTCGCCGGCTGAACCACCCCGGCCCGCACACCACGACAAACCACATGCACCCGCCTCGCCGATCGAACCGGCCGTGGTCCGCACATCACCGCGCCCGCACTGCCGACCGAGGGCCGCGCCTAGGCGACCGCGCGGTCCGGAATGTGCGCCTGCCCTGGTGGGTGACACCGGCGGCGGGCGTGAGCGGTAACGGCGTACGGAACCGGCCGGCGGGGGCCTAGGCGTCGGGGTGTCTGCCCAGGTAGTCGAGGTAGATCGGGCGCAGGGCCTCGCCCAGGCGGCCCTCACCCGAGGCCATGGCGTCGCTCAGCAACGCCGAGATCTTGCTGAGGTCGTTCGCGGCCTCGTCGCTGTGCCCGGTGGCCGCCTCGGCGGCCGGGATCGCCTTCAGCAGGTCCCACAGGAAGCCGAAGTCGCCGTGCCGCACGGCGTAGCGCACCGCCCGATCGTGCAGCTCCCTGGCGGAAAGCGACTCCAGACCGTCCGCTCCCATCGAACGCCACCCCCTCTCGGTGCTCTTCCCCGCCGTGGTCGTGATCACGCTGCCGTACCCCTGATGTCCGGCGGCTAACCCCCGCGACACCCCCTCCTGGCCCGAGGTGGACGCATAGAGTCGATCTGGGCAGGGTTTTCCGCCCCGGGCACTACCCGTCCGCCGATCAGACCTGGGAGGATGCCTCAGCGTGAAAATAATCATCAAGATTCTCGTGGTGGCCGCCGCGCTATGGGTGGCCACCCAACTCGTGCCGGGCATCAGCGTCGGTGGTGAGACCACCACGAAGACGGCGCTGACCCTGCTGGGCGTGGCGTTGATCTTCGGCCTGGTCAACGCGGTGCTCAAGCCGATCATCCACACCCTCGGCTGCGCGTTCTACATCCTCACGCTGGGGTTGTTCGCCCTCGTGGTGAACGCCGGCCTGATGCTGCTGACGAGCTGGATCGCCCAGCAGCTCGGCCTGGCCTTCCATGTCGAGGGTTTCGTCAGCGCCCTGCTCGGCGCGCTGATCGTCGGCATCGTGAGCTGGATTCTGGACCTCATCATCCCCGACTGACCGCGAGCGCCGGCCCGGGAAAGGGCTCAGCCGACACCCGGGCCGAGCGCGGCGCGCGGCGTCCGATCAGCCGGCATGGCCGACCGACCCGCGTTCGCGAAGCTCCGGGGCCTGGACGATACGGCGGCGGCGGGTGCCGCCGTCGGCAGCGGCGATCATCAGGCGTACGGCGGCGCGGACGATGCCGTCGATGTCCCAGTTGACGGTGGTGAGCCCCGGTGTGAGCAGGCTCGACATGGGATGGTCGTCGTACCCCATCACCGACAGGTCCCCCGGGATGCGCAGCCCGCGTTCGTCCGCCGCCGCGTAGACGCCGTACGCGATCGAGTCGGCGAAGCAGAACACCGCCCCCGGCGGGTCGTCCCCGCCGAGCACGCCGTGCGCCGCCGCGGTGGCTCCCGCCAGCGACTGGGGGGCGGTGACCAGCTCGATGTCCAGGCCGAGCCGGACGGCCTCGGCCGTGACGTGGACGTCGGCGGGCCGGTCGGGGGTGCTGGCCATGGTCGGGGTGAGCACGGCGATCCGGCGGTGGCCGTTGTCGCGCAGGTGCTCCAGGGCCATCGTGGTGCCACGGCGGTTGTCGAAGACGACCTCGCCCGCCGTACGGGCCTCGCCCAGGGCGTCGCCGATCGCGACCACCGGAACGGTGTCGCACATCTCGGCCCAGAACTCCGCGGCCGGATCGACCGGCTGCACGATGAGCCCGTCCACCCGCTGGTCGCGAAGCTGCTGGGCGAGGGTCCGCTCGCGGGTCGGGTCGCCGGAGGCGTCCAGGATGAGCGCGTAGCGGTCGTTGTCCTTCAGCGCCCGGCCGATGCCGACCGCCAGCGCCTGCTGCCACAGGTCGGCCAGTGAGCCGCAGAGCAGGCCGATCATGCCGGTCCGGCCGCTGGCCAGGGCGCGGGCGATGGGATCGGCCTCATAACCCAGCTCGGCGGCGGCCCGGCGGACGCGCACGATCGTCTCGTCGGAGACCTGCATGCCGCGCAGCGCGTAGGAGACCGCGGCCGGGGAGAGGCCGGTGGCCTTGGCCACCTCGCGGATGGTGGCTCTCTTACGCGGCTGCGTCACCTCGCAAGCTTATGTCGAACCCGGCCGGAGGGCGCGCTTACGCCCCGACGCGGCGGCCGGGTGGGCGAGTTGACACCCCGCGGTCCAGAGCGGTTCACTGAACCGCATCACTGAACCGATTCACACCCCTCCTTCAACTCGACGAAGACCATTGCCTATATTGTCAGTAGGGAATTGGGGGTTGAGAGATGGACGTGCACCAGCACCTGTGGACACCGGGCTTCATCGACGCGCTGCGCCGTAAGCACGCGCCGCCACGCCTGGACGGCTGGACCCTGCACCTTTCCGGCGAGGCCCCTTACGAGGTCGATCCACGCCACCACGACATCGCGCACCGCGCCGCCCTGGAGGACGCGAACGACCTGGCGCTGGTCTCGCTGTCCAGCCCGCTCGGCGTCGAGCACCTGCCCGCCGCCGAGGCCGTGCCGATCATCGACGCCTACCACGAGGACGCCCTGGCCCTCCCCCGCCCCTTCCGCGCG
>NZ_POUA01000584.1 GCF_003236385.1 Spongiactinospora gelatinilytica | reverse complement strand
CCACCCGGCTCACATGGCCACGCCCGCCCCACTTGCGGCTCGGGTCGCATGATCAGGGTCGCGCTGGCCGATGACGAGGCCGTCGTCCGGATGGGCCTGCGGGTCCTCGTCGAACGCGAGGCCGACCTGGAGCTGGTCGGCGAGGCGGCGGACGGCGCGGCCGCGCTCGACCTGCTCCGCCGTACCCGGCCCGACGTCCTCCTGCTGGACATCCGGATGCCCGGCATGGACGGCGTCGCCACCCTGAAGGCCATCGCCGCCGACCCCGGCCTGCGCGACGTACGGGTCATCGTGGTCACCACCTTCGAGATCGACCGCTACGTCTTCGAGTCGCTGCAAGCGGGCGCCGGCGGTTTCATCCTGAAAGAGCGTGCGCCAGAGGAACTGGCGCACGCGATCAGGGTCGTCGCGGCGGGCGAGGCGCTGCTCTCCCCCTCGGTCACCCGGCGGGTGATCGGCATGTTCGGCCGGCACCTGGCCGACGGGATCGGCCCCGCCGTCGCCGGCCTGGACGAACTGACCCCACGCGAACGCGAGATGGTCGCCTGGGTGGCGACCGGCAGGTCCAACGAGGAGATCGCCAGGGAACTGGTGCTCAGCCCGGACACGGTACGCACCCACGTGAGCCGGGCCATGGTCAAACTGCACGCCCGCGACCGCGCCCAGCTCGTGGTGTTCGCGATGCGGGCGGGCCTGACGATCCCCGGCTGACCGAGCGGCCCTGAAGCCGCCCGCCGGTCAGCGCAGAAAGCCCTCGTAGTTGCGCTGCTGGAGCTGGCTTTCGATCTGTTTGACGGTCTCCAGCCCCACGCCCACCATGATCAGGATGCTCGCGCCGCCGAACGGGAAGTTCTGCTGGGTGGCCGGATCGCGGAGCAGGACGAAAGCCACGATCGGGATCAACGACAGCACGCCGAGATAGACGGCTCCGGGCGCGGTGAGCCGGTTGAGCACGTAGTTCAGGTACTCGGCGGTCGGCCGCCCCGGGCGGATGCCCTGCACGAACCCCCCGTACGTACGCAGATTGCCGGCGATCTCCACCGGATCGAAGGTGATCGACACGTAGAAGAAGGCGAAGCCCACGATCAGCGCGAAGTAGGTGATGACGTAGACCGGATGGTCGCCGGAGACGAGGTAGCGGGTGAGCCAGGCGGCGACCGGAGTGGACTGCACGGCCGGGAAGGACGGCGCGAGCTGCGGAAGCATCAGCAGGGACGAGGTGAAGATCACCGGCACGATGCCGGCCTGGTTCACCTTGATCGGGATGTAGGTGGACGTCCCGCCGTACACCCTGCGGCCCACCATGCGCTTGGCGTACTGCACGGGGACGCGCCGCTGCCCCTGCTCCACGAACACGACGGCGGCGACCAGGAAGACGCCCAGCACCATGATCAGCGCGAAGGCGAACGGGTTCTGCCGCATGATCGTGGCCAGGTAGGAGGGGAAGACCGCGACCACCTGCGTGAAGATCAGGATCGACATGCCGTTGCCGACCCCGCGCGCGGTGACCAGCTCTCCCATCCACATGACCAGTACCGCGCCCGCCGTGATCGTGGCCACCAGCGTGCCGACGGTTAGCAGGTCGTACCCGGTCAGCAGCGGACGGTCGCAGGAGGCGAAGATCTGCCCGGAACGCGCCATCGCGACGATGGCGGTGGCGTTCAGTAGGGCGAGCGCGATCGTGAGGTAGCGGGTGTACTGCGTGACCTTGGCCGTACCCGCCTGCCCCTCCTTGCGCAGCGCCGCCATTCGGGGGATCACCACGGCCAGGAGCTGGACGAGGATACTGGCCGTGATGTAGGGCACGATGCCGAGCGCGAAGACCGAGAGCCGGAGCATTCCGCCGCCGCTGAAGAACTGGATCATGTCCAGCACGGTCCGCGAGGAGCCCGACCGGGCCTGGGTCAGACAGGCGGTGACGTTCTGGACATGCACTCCGGGGGCGGGCAGGATCTGGCCGAACCGGAACAGCACGATCATGCCGAGCGTGAACAGGAGCTTGCCGCGCAGCTCGGGCGTGCGGAACGCGCGGGCGATCACGCTCAGCACGACGGCCGCCGGGCCTGCGGATGGTTACGGGCTGCGGGAATCACAGCGGCGATTCTCGCCAGCGGGGGGCCGCCGGGGCATCCGCCAGAGCGCGGCACTCGTCGTACGCGAATCTGCGTACGGCTACCGGTGGTTGTGGCGGGCGCGGTGCGCGGCGACGTTGAAGCGGTTGGCGCACTGCGGGGAGCAGAACCTGCGGCGGCCGTTGCGCGAGGTGTCCACGAAGACGACGGCACAGCCGGGACGCTCACAGCGGCCGAGCCGGGAGCCGTCGGAGAAGGTGGCCGCCATGGCGAGGCCACTGGCGGTGACCGCGCGGACGCGGGAACCGAGGTCGGCGTCGTCGGACACGTAGTGCAGATGCGGTGGCAGGCCGTCGTGGGTGCTGACGTAGGGGCGCGAGGCGGCCGCCGCCAGCAGGTCGTTGATCAGCGCGATCTGGCGATCCCTGTCCTGCTCGCCGAAGATCGGCCGAATCCGCTCGGCCCAGGCGTACAGCCCGTCCACGTGCGCGGCCACCAGCTTGGGCCGGATGATCTCGTACGCGGCCAGCAACTCCTCCAACGCCTCAAGCCGATGATCACGGAAGTTGACGAGTGCGGCGGCGAGCGCGGCTCCATGGCCTCCGTAAGCGTTGAATTGCACAAGGCCATTACATCATCCTGGCAACATGAGCCACCGAACCTGCCGGGAAGGGGTCCACGATCCGGGAGCCCAGCGCCTGATCTCCAGCCACCTCACATCCGAGGGAGTGATCTTCTACCTGCACTGCTCCTGCGGAAGCTGGTTGATCAAAACAGCGGCCCCCTTCGACGTCATCACCACCACCATCCCCAACTGACCCACCCGGCGCGGGCTTGGCCGTGGAAGAGCGCCCGCCGGACACGAGCGCCCAACTTGCCACGCTCTCGCCCCCACCCTCCACGTACGCGAACAT
>NZ_POUA01000583.1 GCF_003236385.1 Spongiactinospora gelatinilytica | reverse complement strand
GCCCAAGCCCCCCAGCTCCATGTTGGTGACCTGCGCCCCGGTGGGCAGCACGACGGCCCCCACCGCCACCATGACGTAGGCCGCGGGACGCGCGCCGCCCAGCGAGGCCACGGCGAGCAACGCGACCAGCGCCAGCAGGGACGCGAGCAGCACCACCGGCACGGGCCAGGCGTTGGAGATCGCGAACCCCAGCACCGCGATCCCGGCGGCCGGCACCACGGTGAGCGCGAGCCCGTGCCGGGTCGGATCGGCATGCGCCGCCGTCGTCGTGCGCCCATGCCGCCGGCCCGGCTCGGCGTGGGCCGCTGCCGGCGTACGGCCAGGTGCGCCCGGCCCGGCGGCGACCTCGGGCGACCGAGCGCCACGCGCCGACGTCCGGAGCATCATGTAGACGGCGGCGAGCGCCAGCGCGATGCCGGTCAGCAGCGGGTAGGGCTGCAAAGCCACCTGCCACGCCGCCACGTCGTCGAGCGGCCACAGCGCCAGAGCCTGCGCGCCGAGCATGCTCATCGCGAGCGTCGCCGCCCACAGCGCGCGCAGCGGGGCGGGGCGCTCCCGCACCGCCACCAGGGTGGCGGGCACCAGCAGGCCCGCCCCCACGCCGTGCAGGGCACGCAGTACGCCGACCAGCATGGGCGTGCCGGCGAACCCGCCCGCCACGTCGGCGACCGCGAGCACGGTCAGCCCGCCGACCAGGACGGGCGCGGCGGGCACGCGGCGCACGAGCAGCGCGGCGAACGGCACGGTCAGCATCATCGCGGGCAGCGCGAGCCCGTGGGCGCGGACCATGTCGGCGGTCGGCACTCCGGGCGGCAGCAGCGCGGACACCACCGAGATCGTGTTGGGCACCGCGACGATCGCCAGCGGGAGCGCGACCATGACTAGCAGCCCGAGCACCACGTCATGGAGGCGGGAGACTCGCGTGTCGCGCGCGTTCGTCGTATGCATCGGCTTCGTCGCCTTCGTCGTCGAAGGTCCGCCGGTCGCCGCCTGGGACCGCTCAGTGAGGGGGTCGGCCATGTCCGCCGACTTTAGCGTGAAGTCACGCCCTCGACACGGCGAGCGACGAATATCGCCGTTATCCACAGTGCGGCGAAGATCACACCGAGGAAGAACATCGGGAACACCAGGAAACCGGTGGCGATCACGACCGCCTGGAGCACGCTCCCGAGGATGTACCCGAACGGCCGCTTCAGCAGCGCCGCGGCCACCACGCACACGACGGCCACGCCCAGTCCGACCGCCAGCGCGGTGCCCGGGGGCGTGCCGTTCAGGTTGATCGCCACCGGCGCGGTCAAGGCCACCACGATCGCCTCCATGCCGAGCACGGTGGAGCCCAACCGCCGCATACCCGGCGTCACCTGGAACGTCTTGCGTGCCACGGCATCCCTCCTGTCATCACTTCCGACCACTGCCCCGCCTCGCGTCCGCCCGGCCCGCTCACGCGCCTTCCACGTGCAGCAGGTGCCTGGCGTCTCCAGCCGTCACCACCGAACCGGTGATCAGCACCCCCGCGCCACCGAACTCGCCATCTTCATCGGCCAGCCCCACCGCCGTGTCGATGGCATCGTCGAGCCTGTCCGCGACCCGCACACGGTCCGCGCCGAACAGTCCCTCCGCCAGCTCCGCCAGCTCGGCGGGCTCCATGGACCGGGGAGAGGAGTTGCGGGTCACCACGATCTCCGACAGGACCGGCTCCAGCAGATCCAGCAGGCCCCTGACGTCCTTGTCCGCCATCACGGCGACGACGCCGATCAGGCGGGCGAAGTCGAAGGACTCGTGGACCGCCTCGATGGTCGCCTGCATGCCCCCGGGGTTGTGCGCGGCGTCCACCAGGACGGTGGGGCCGCGCCGGGCGACCTCCAGCCGGCCCGGCGAGGAGGCGGTGGCGAACGCCTGCCGTACGAGTTCCTGGTCCAACGGATCGTCGCCGGCGGTCAGGACCTCCACGGCCGCCAGGGCGCAGGCGGCGTTGCTCGCCTGGTGGGCGCCGTACAGGGGGAGGAAGACCTCCTCATAGACCCCCTTGAGACCCTGCAGCCGGAGCAACTGGCCGCCGAGCGCCACCTCGTGTCCCAGGACCCCGAACTCCAGCCCCTCACGCGCGACGACGGCCTCCACCTCCGCAGCCCTGCGCATCAGCACCTCGGCGGCGGTCACGTCCTGCTGCGCGAGCACGGCCGTGATGTGCGGCTTGATGATCCCGGCCTTCTCTTCGGAGATGGTCGCGACATCGTCGCCCAGGTATTCGGTGTGGTCCAGGGAGATCGGCGTGATCACGGCCACCGCGGGGTCGACGACGTTCGTCGCGTCCCAGGTGCCGCCCATCCCGGTCTCGATCACCGCGATGTCGACCGGCGCGTCCGCGAACGCCGCGAACGCCATCACGGTCAGCGTCTCGAAGAAAGAGACCTTGCCGACCTGCTTGTCGATCAACTCGATGTACGGCAGGACGTCCTGGTACACCTCGACGAACCGCTCCTCCGACAGCGGGACGCCGTCCACACAGATCCGCTCCCGCACCGAGGTCAGATGCGGACTGGTGAACCTGCCCACGCGCAGGTTGCGCCGCGCCAGCAGGCTCTCCGTCAGGCGTGCGGTACTGGTCTTGCCGTTCGTGCCGGCCAGGTGTACGACCGGGTAGGAGCGCTGTGGCGAACCGAGGAGATCCATCAACGCCACGATCCGGTCGAGCGTCGGGTCGAACTGCCACTCGACGCCGCGCCCCATGATGGCCTGTTCTACCGCGCGATACTCCACAGGACCAACCCTACTGACCCGACGCGGTGGTGAATCCGCTGACCCACGGGCGGGTCCTGATCGAGGGCATGAAAAAAGGGCCCTGACACATGAAAATGTGTCGGACCCTTTTCTCTTTATTCAATGATTGTGCGGCAGCGACCTACTCTCCCACACCGTCCCCAGTGCAGTACCATCAGCGCAGGCAGGCTTAACTTCCGGGTTCGGAATGTAACCGGGTGTCTCCCCACCGCCATAACCACC
>NZ_POUA01000582.1 GCF_003236385.1 Spongiactinospora gelatinilytica | reverse complement strand
CCTCCACAGCAACACGAAACAAGGGGGAGGGGGTGGGGAGGTCCCCCTCGCCGGGACCTCCCCAAGGCAGGGTCACCGCGGCGCGGTCAGGCGGCGCGCATCGCCTCGATGCGGGCCTTCCACTGCGCGTCGAAGGTCTCCAGGTCCCGGCGGAACCCGGCCAGGTCGGTGCCGTAGGACAGGACGCAGCCGCCCCTCATGTCTGGCGCGGCCTGGCAGCCGTGCACCAGCCGGCCGCCGAGCGCCGCGTGCGCCAGCACGGACTCGATCCGCCGGTACTCGTTGAACCACATGCCGTGGTAGAGCTCGTCCAAACTGCGGGCCTCCTGTTCGGGGAGCTCGAACACCACCGAGGTGGCGATGGGGAAGAACCAGCACGGCCCCACGTTGGAAATCGTGCCGTCGAGCTGGACCTTGTTGAGCGACATGATCGTCGTAGCCTCCCGCAGCGCCACGAGCTGGCGCGGAGTGACGTCCAGGCCCGGCTCCTCCAGGAGCTCGTCCCGGAAGATGAAGCTGGCGACCTGGTAGCCGATGCGCAAGACCTCGGCCGGGTCGCGGGTGGTGCGGCCGTGGGTGTGGATGAACTCCAGGGCGCGCTGCTCGGCCGCTCTCTGCGGGGTCTCGGCCTGGCGGCCGTCGAGGAGTTCGGCGCGCACCAGCTCCCAGTCACACACCAGCCAGGAGGGGTCGTCGTAGCGGAAGAAGTACGCCGCCGGGTCGAGGGTGAGGTTGGGGCCGTCGATGGTGATGCCGTCGATGCGGCTCCAGGCGGGGGTGAACGCCTCGGGGAAGGCGACGGTGAACGCCCGAGCGCTCGCCGGTGTTGCGGGGGTCGCGGTGGTGGTCACGGGTTCCTCCGATCAGTGTTCCCGCCAGCGGCGGCCGGCGGCTTCTGTCATCCAGAAAACGGCGCAGCACGGCCACGGGACAATGCCGCGGTGTCCGGGACATTGCCGCCACGGCAATGCCCTGTTGCCGGTCGTCGGGTTACCGTCGATGCAACGTGGGTCGCTCCGGAGGTCGCCATGGCCATGGATCGAGCACGACGGGCCGAGCTGCAACGCCGCGCCCGGATGATTCGCCTGGAGTGCCAGCGGCGCGGGCTGGGCGTGGAGCACACGGCGGGAGCCATCCTCGCCGACCTTCCTGAACTGTTGCCGCTGGAGGCGTGGCGGCTGGCCCACGGCTGGTCCCGCCCGGCCGCCTTGCAGGCGCTGGCCGCCCTGTACCAAGCCGAGGGGCTGCCCGCCCCTGCGGTGAACACCGCGATGCTGTGCCGATGGGAACACGGCACCGTCTCCCTCAGCGCGGAGTACGCCGCGGCGCTGTCCCGGCTGTACCAGATGCCGCCGCGGCGGCTGGGACTCCAGCGCGGCGGATCGGGAACGGTAAGGCGCGCATACTCCGCTGAGCGGGTGCCCGTGGTTACAGTGAGCGGACACCGCGACGACGGAGAAGAGGCTGATCCGATGCGGCGACGCACACTGCTGGCCGTCGGGTTGAGCATCCCGGTCCCGCTCTTGGAGCGGGTCGATGACATGCTCGCGCTGCCGCCCCCTCCCGGCCCGCCCGCCGGCCCTGGGCAGATCAAGGAACTGCTCGCCGCAGCACGCCGCCAGTACAACGCCAGCGCGCTGACCGCCCTGGTGGCCGCCCTGCCCGGTCTTGTCGCCACCGCGCGAGATACCGCCGAACGGTCCAACACCCCGGCCGCCTTGCAGGCGCTCGCGGCCTGCTACGACCTTGCCACCGACACCCTGAACAAGATCGGCCGCAAGCAGGCGGCGCGGATCACCGCCGACCGCGCCGTGGGGTGCGCTGAGCGGTCAGGTGACCCGGTGGCGATGGGGGCGTCCGCGCGGGCGCTGGGCATGATGCTGCGCACCGAAGGCCGCCACCCGATCGCGCTGCGGGTATTTCGGCAGGCCATCGACCGGCTCGACGCCACCGGACTGCGAACGCCCGCGCAAACATCGGTGGCGATGCGGCTGCTGTGCGCGGAAGCGTACACGGCGGCGTGGGCCGGTGACCGCACGGGCGCGCTGGATGGGATCGGGGAGGCCGAGCGTGCCGCGCAGCGGCTTGAACGTCTGACTGCCCGGCCCGGCGCAGCCGGGCCGTTCGTCGCGCTGTACCGGGTCGATGTCCACTACGCCCTTGGGGATGCCGGGACCGCGCTGCACGCCGCCGGTCACCTGCGGGAAGGGATGTTCCCGACGCCAGAGCGGCGAGCACGGTTCCACACCGATCTAGCGCGGGCGTGGTGGCAGTGGGGGAAGCCCGAGGAGACGGCCAAGGCGCTGCTGTCCGCGCACCGGCAGGCTCCCGCCGAGGTCGCCGACCGTCCGTCGATCCGCCGGATCGCCGACGAACTCGCCGCCCGGCACGCGCGCGTGCCAGGCGTACAGGAACTCGCCGCTGCTCTCTCACCGGGGCACCTACCGCCCGCCTAGCCTGCGGCGGCGGGCTCAGCCTGAGGGGCCGGCACCCGCGGGGGATCAGACGGGTGTCAATTGCAGGAACGATCCGGCGAGCATGCAGCACGTCGATACAGGTCTGCCGCTGCTCCCTGGTCGGGCGTCGTCGGCCAGGCCCGCCATGGCGTGAACACCGGGCCGGCGAGAGTGTCGGTGGGCGGCGGTGGTGCGTGGGTGGAGGCTGTAGCCGTCCGGCATCCGGGTTGTGTCGCCCTGCTGCCACGTACGGAGGTAGTCGGCTGCGGATGTGCTGTCCATGATGAGGGTCGCCTCGTGGGCGTCGTCGGCGAGGGCACATAGCGCTTCGTGGACGCGTACAACTCGGCGACGAGGACCGTGGCTGTGGGGGCGGGGTTGAGGCGGTGGCGGCTTCTGGCGCCGCGGCGTTGTATGCCCCATCGGCCGTTGCTGGCCACTCACCCCAGGCCGGGCGGGTCGCCTTCTTGGTGGGAGGCGTCGGTGGCGACGGCCAGGTGGTGGGGGAAGTCGAATCCCGCGATGCGGCTGTTCACGACCGGCTAATACCCTTCGGT
>NZ_POUA01000581.1 GCF_003236385.1 Spongiactinospora gelatinilytica | reverse complement strand
TGCCGCGTGGGGGGTTGCCGGTCGGGGCGCCGGTGGCGGAACGGCTCGGCGGGGTGCTCGACGTGCTGGTCACCAGGAAGATCGGTTATCCGCCGCAGCCCGAGCTGGGCGTCGGGGCGATCGCCGAGGGCGGTGAGCCGGTCTTCGACACCGGGTTGATGCGGCGGCTGGGCCTGTCACAGGACGCGCTGGCCGCCGTGGTGGAGGAGGAGCGGGCCGAACTGCGCCGGCGGGTGGCCGCCTATCGGGGCGATCGGCCGCTGCCCGAGCTGGGCGGGCGCGATGTCATCATCGTGGACGACGGGCTGGCCACGGGGAACACGGCGCGGGCCGGGCTTCGCGCGGTACGCAAGGAAGGCCCTGCGCGGCTGGTGCTGGCCGTACCGGTCGGTGCGCCGGAGACGGTCGCGTCGATGCGGGAGGAGGCCGATGAGGTCGTGGTGCCCGCAGCGCCGCCGGAGTTCCAGGCGGTCGGCCAGTGGTACGCACGGTTCGGGCAGCTCTCCGATGCCGATGTGCTGGACGTACTTCGCCGCTACGGGCCGAACGCGTGATCATGCAGAGCATGATCACGCGCCAGGGGGAAACGGCTGCTGCCGGGTTTGAGGGGATCAGGCGGCACTGATGCCGGCGCTTGCGGCACGGCGCATGCGACGACGACGCTCGGACGCGCGCTCGTCCTCGTTGAGTCCGCCCCAGGTGCCGTACTTTTCCGGGCGAGACAGCGCGTAGTCGAGACACTCCACGCGGACGGGGCACTGGGCGCAGATGGCCTTGGCCTTGCGCTCTCGAATGTCACGCTCGGGCTGACGCTCGCCGTCAGGGCCGAAGAAAAGTACGAGGTCCTCACCCCGGCACGCGGCGTCGTCCTGCCAGCCCCAGCTTGGTCGCGGGCGGGCGATCTGCCGACGTACCTGAGACATGAGACAACCACCTTATAGTGAGAGGTATTTCGGGTTTCTGCCGCATTGGACGCTTATGGCGTCTCTGAGTCAACGCGTTGCGTGCCCGTGGTGTTCCCGACGGTCAAGTCAGAGCAGGCATGGCATAGCGCACAGGCGTCAGCCTGTCCAGCGACACCAGCCGGTAGGTCGTGATCGTCTCGGCGCAAGCCGTACCGCACGGTGTTGGGAACACCATCGGTTCGACCACAACCCGGAACCGTGCGTCGCCATGGCGCATTACCGCCGTGGTGACGTCACCGTCCGACCGTGAGGATTCCACGGCCACTCCGCCGACGGAGAGCTCGCCCGTGTGGTCACGCACGAAGTGCTCGGCGGCCTGCAGTGGCTCAGGGATGCCCGCGCGTCCCCGGAAACGATCGAGAACCACCTCGCCGTGCCGGTACGCGTTTGCCGCCGCGAGCGCGGCAGCCTCAGACATGTTGCCGTAGTAAAGCCCGTGTGGCAAGCACACCAGGTTGGCGGCGTATCGATCGCCGCCAACGTGTGACGTTTCCCACACTCTCCCCGGGAGGTTTTCCCCGAGATATCGCGCGAGAGGTAGACCTATGCGGGCACAACACGCATTGCGCTTGGCGTGCGTGCAGACCAGAAATACCGGCTCGCTCACCAGTATGCAGGACTCGGGGACCACTCCGCGCACCAGCGAGTCCAGGTCAAGATCGTCTGGATCAGCGAAAACGCCTTCGGCCAGCCACGGGGTGTCCCCGGTGGAGTGCGCCAATAGCACATGGACGCCCTGGCGTGTCGAGCGGGTCCGCTTTCCGGGTCTGCGGATGAGCTGGGGGCGTACGCCTGCCGCCGAGGCCCGCGCGATGAGAGCGGCG
Organism: Spongiactinospora gelatinilytica; assembly: GCF_003236385.1. Classification (GTDB taxonomy): domain Bacteria; phylum Actinomycetota; class Actinomycetes; order Streptosporangiales; family Streptosporangiaceae; genus Spongiactinospora; species Spongiactinospora gelatinilytica. Next base: position 1,238 of record NZ_POUA01000581.1, on the reverse strand, counting down.
ACCTCGTCGGGGACCCGGCACTCGGGCAGCCGTGCCGCCCAGGGTCCGTCGTGCTCTATCAGGAGCCAGCTTCGCGCGCCCACCGTGGCGCTCGCGAGCGTGGGCACGTCGCCGGTGTGGCACCCGCGTGGATGCGAGCAGCCTTTCGGTGCGGCTTCGGGCTCCGGACTGACCGGCACGAGACCCCCTTCTCAGATTTGCTTAGGTAACCCTAACCTAACCAAGGGGTCATCGCGTACCCGGGGTGACACTCCAGACGCATGTCGGGATTGCCTAAAGAACCCTTGTCAGGACATGGCGGCCAAGGCGGCCGGAAGGGCGGCCTCCCGGTCGGACGGGACGAGGCCCACGCGAGTCCTGCGGTCGAGCAGGTTCGCCGCGTCGAGCGCGCCCTCGTGCCGGGCGCCCCAGGCGAACTCGGCCGCGATGACCCCCGGCCCGACCGGCTCGGCCAGCGCCGGATCGGCCTCCGCCAGCGCCTGCACGGCCTGCGCCTCCGCCCCGTACCGCTCCACGAGTCGCCAGGGCCCCCGCACGGCCCCCGAAGCCGCGCCCACGAGTGAGAGGCGCGCGGTGGGGCTCGGGCCCGCCTGTAGCGATCTCAGGGCCACCGCGCGGTCCACGGCGTCCTCCGCCATCCGGCGATACGTCGTGAGCTTGCCGCCGATCACCGTGACGATCCCGTCGGGCGAGGTGAGCACCGCGTGCCGCCGTGAGAGGTACCGTGCGCCCGTCCCCCGTCAGCAAGGGCCGCAGCCCCGCGGCCGCTTCGACGACATGGTCATGGGCATGACCGTCGCGACCCCCGGCGGGACGCTCAGCCTGGGCCGCGCCCCGCGCTCCGCCGCCGGGCCGGACCTGCGCCAGCTCGTGCTCGGCTCGGAGGGCGCGTTCGGCGTCATCACCTCCCTGCGCCTGCGGGTGCGGCGGGCTCCCGCCGAGAAGATCTACGAGGGCTGGCGGTTCGCCTCCTTCGCCGAGGGCGCGGCGGCGCTGCGCAACCTGGCCCAGCGCGGGCCGCTGCCCACGGTGCTGCGGCTTTCCGACGAGACCGAGACGATGGCGGGCCAGGCCGCGTCGGAGGTGACCGGGGGCCCGGAGGCCGAGGGCGGCTGCCTCGCCATCGCGGGCTACGAGGGCACGGCCGAGGACGTGCGGACGCTACGCGAGCGGGTCTCCACCGTCCTGTCCGGATTCGGCGGAGTGCCGCTGGGGGAGGGGCCGGGGGAGTCGTGGGC
>NZ_POUA01000580.1 GCF_003236385.1 Spongiactinospora gelatinilytica | reverse complement strand
CCCCTGGAGTTGCCGCATGCCTCCCGCCGACGACCTGCCCCCCGGCCCGCCGCTGCCCGACGCGGTGCGTGAGGCGCTGCTCGCCCCGCTGGTCGATCACCACTGCCACGGCGTACGCCGCGACGACCTGGGCAGGGCCGCGTTCGAGCTGCTGATCACCGAGGCCGCCACGCCCGCGCCACCCGGCACGACGCACTTCGACACGCCGATCGGCGCGGCCATCCGCCGCTGGTGCGCGCCCGTGCTGGACCTGCCGCCGCATACGCCGCCCGCGGTGTACCTGGCGCGTCGTGCCGAACTGGGCGCCGCCGAGGTCAACCGGCGGCTGCTGCGCCAGGCCGGGATCGTCGCCTTCCTGGTCGACACCGGGCTGAACGGCGCCGGGCTGCTGTCGGCCGCCGAGATGGGCAGGCTGGGCGGCGCCGCCGCCGACGAGATCGTACGGCTGGAGCGGGTGGAGGAGACCATCGCCCGGTCGGTCGCCGGTGCGGCCGAGTACCCCGACGCCCTCGCCGAGGCCCTTTCCGCCGCCGCGGCGCGGGCCGTCGGCCTGAAGACCGTCATCGCCTACCGGTACGGCCTGGACTTCGACATCGAACGTCCGGGCAGGGGCGCGGTGGTCGCGGCGGCCGGGCGGCGGCTGGCCGACCCGAAGGCGCGGCTGAGCGACCCGATACTGCTGCGCCACCTGCTGTGGAGCGGCGTGGACGTGGCCAGGCAGCGGTCGCTGCCGGTGCAGTTCCACTGCGGCTACGGCGACCCCGACATCGACCTGCACCGGGCCGACCCGGCGCTGCTGACCGGGTTCATCAGGGCCCTGCAACCCGGCGGGGTGCCGCTGATCCTGCTGCACTGCTACCCCTTCCACCGGCAGGCGGCCTACCTGGCCAGCGTGTATCCGCACGTCTACGTGGACCTCGGGCTGGCGCTGACGCACACGGCGGCCGGGTCGGCGGCGATCGTGGACGAACTGCTGGAGCTGGTCCCCTTCCACAAGCAGATGTTCAGCAGTGACTGTTACGGGGTGGCCGAGACGTGTCACCTGGGGGCGCTGTACTACCGGCGGGGGCTGGCGCGGGCACTGGCCGTACGGATCGGGGAGGGGGAGTGGAGCGCGACGGACGCGGCCCGGGTCGCGCACATGATCGGCGCGGGCAACGCACGGCGGGTCTACCGGCTGTGAGCCGTGGGTTCAGCGGGAATCGCGGGGAGGCGGTGGATAGGCTGGACGAGGCCCATGACCGGTGAGGAAAGGTCTCCACGTGCCCGAGGAAAGCGCGCCGAGCTTCCGCGACGATGTGACGGTCGAGCTGGTCAAACACAGCGCCGCCGACACCGACGTGCTGTTCGCCGCCAGGGTGTCCACCCTCGGCGAGCAGTCCCTCGACGAGGTGCGCAAGGACCCCGAGCGGTCCAAGGGGCTGCTCAACTACCTGATGCGCGACCGGCACGGGAGCCCGTTCGAGCACAACTCGATGACCTTTTTCATCAGCGCGCCGATCTTCGTGTTCCGCGAGTTCCACCGGCACCGGGTGTGGTCCTACAACGAGGAGAGCGGCCGATATCGCGAGTTGCGGCCGGTGTTCTACGTACCGGGCCGGTCGCGCAAGCTGGTGCAGGAGGGCAAGCCGGGGCGCTACGTCTTCCTCGACGGCACCGACGCCCAGCACAAGCTGGTCACCGAGGTGATGGAGGCGTCCTACCGCCGGTCCTACGCCGCCTACCAGGAGATGCTGGAGGCCGGCATCGCCAGGGAGGTGGCCAGGTCGGTGCTGCCGGTCGGCCTGTTCTCCACGATGTACGCCACCTGCAACGCCAGGGCGCTGATGCACTTCCTGTCGCTGCGCACCAAGAGCGAGGCGGCCACCGTGCCGTCGTTCCCGCAGCGGGAGATCGAGATGGTGGCCGAGAAGATGGAGGCGATCTGGGCGGAGCTGATGCCGCTCACCCACGCCGCCTTCGTCGCCAACGGCCGCGTCGCCCCCTGACGCCTACCGGCCGGCGAGGGCCTGGGGCATGCCGCGTCACAACACGGCCGCGCGCACGGTGAGCACGTCGGGCAGGTGGCGGGCGATCACCGTCCAGGTCTCGCCGTCGTCGCGGGAGCCGTACACCTCGCCGTCGCGGGTGCCGAAGAAGATCCCGGCCGGGGAGGCGCACATGGCGTCGCGTAGCACCGAGGCGTGCACCGGCCCGGGCGGCAGCCCCTCACCGAACGCGTTCCAGGACTCCCCGGCGTCGTCGGAGCGGTAGACCTGATAGCGGTGGCCCACCGGGACCCGGTCCATGTCCGATTCCAGCGGCACCACGTACACCGTGTCGGGCCGGTCGGGATGCACCACGATGGGGAAACCGAAGTCGGAGGTGAGGCCGCCGCCGATGGCGGTCCAGTTCGCGCCGAAGTCGTCACTGCGGTAGACGCCGAAATGGTGCTGCAGGAACAGCCGGTCGGGCCGCCCGGGGTGCGCCGTCACCTTGTGCACGCACTGCCCGAACTCCGGATATTGGTCGCCCTCGGCCGGAACGCCACGCGGATGCCCCGGTTGGCCGCCTCCCAGCGGGCCCCGCCGTCGGTACTGCGGTAGAAACCGGCCGCCGACACCGCCACGGCGATCGAGCCGGGATCGGCCGGATGCGGCAGCACCGTGTGCAGGCACAGGCCGCCGCCGCCCTCGGGAAAGGCGACCGGCGGACGGTCGGCCTCCTGCCAGCTCTCGCCCAGGTCGTCGGACCACATCACGGACGGGCCGAAGTGCCCGTACTCGATCGCGGCGAGCAGCCGGGGCACCGGCCGCCCACGGGTGTCCACCGCGACGGCATGCACGCCGATCGTGGAAAACCGGACCGGATCGACCTCGAACGCCCCGCCGTCACGAGAACGGGCGAGGAACAGCCCTTACGGGTGCCGATGGCCAGGAGTGCGTCGCCCATTTGCCCTATCTCCTTCCGGGGTGGTCATCCTGCTGCCGAAGCCGGTTCCGGCCGGACCTCCCTACCCGATATCGCCAAGCCGGAACGACGACCTCCCGCCCCACCCACGACACGCCCAT
>NZ_POUA01000057.1 GCF_003236385.1 Spongiactinospora gelatinilytica | reverse complement strand
GAGCAGGACCTCGCTGCCGATCGGGGTGAAGCCGGTGGCCAGGAAGGTGCGCAGGGAGCGGGCGTTGCCGGGGGCGACGGCGGCGAAGATCGGGTGGCCCGCCGGTATGAGGGTGAGCGCGTCGCGCAGGAGGGCGGCGCCGGTGCCCCGGCCGGGGTGGGCGGCCTCGATGCCGAGTTCGAGGCGGCCGGCCAGGCCGTGGGCGAGGGTGACCAGGCCGCGGTCGTCGCCGTGGACGCGTACGGCCCCGCGGGTCTCGCGGGCGAACCGTACGCGTGGATGCCGGTCGGCGTCGGTGCGCTCGGGCAGGCGCGGAACTCCGCCCGTGCCACGGGCGACGAGCGTGACGTCGATGACGCCGACCCAGCCCCCCGGCCCGGCCAGACGACGCAGGAAACCGGGAGCCAGGCAGGCACCGTATCCGTCGGGCCGCTGGGGCTCGATGTCCCGGTACGGCAGCGCGGTGGCGATCACGGCGTGCCCGGTGAAAGCCACCGAACACTCCAGCCCACCTGGTAACGCCGGAAGCACGGTGGCCCGGCCGTCCGCTGCGGGGAAACGGCCGTCGGCGGCATTCAGGAGGTAACGAAGTAGCGGGTGTTGCTCTGACATGTCCGCCTTCGGGGCATAAAAAGATCGATGCCTCATTGTCGGCGGTCAGACGGATGACCGCGCTCCGGCCCTCGGCTTCCACCCGGAGCGCGGCCGTCTGTCGTCTACCGATGATCGCCGGCATCGGCACATGGCCGTATACCGCGAAATCGGCAGTGGTCAGGCGGCCGGATGGACCGCCGTCACCACTCCTTGCCGTCGCCGTAGGCGCGGGCCCACAGCGCGACCTGGAGCACCACGGACTTGAACCACGCCTGGAACATCGCCTCCACCTGCTCGGCGGAGTGCCCCTTGCGCTCCAGGAAAGGCCGGATGGTGGCCGTGATCGGGTAGATCAGCCCGATGACGTGGCGCAGCGCCACGTAGGACGGGGCGTTGGCCGAGTCGGTGTGGTTCTTCTTCGCGGTCGTGTGGCGCAGGCCGATCTCGTGCTGGTAGTCGAGCCAGCTCTGGTCGTACGGCCGGCGGCAGGTGTCCAGAATCCACTGGCCGAAGCGGGCCCGTACGCGGGCGAGGTACTGGTCCACCGGCTGCCCCTCCGGGGTGGAGAAGGAGGCCAGCAGGTGCGGGTTGGCGCCGACGAAGCCGTACCAGACGTCCAGGACGTCTTCGACCTGGCTCTCCAGCACATCGCCCGCCAGGCGCAGCGCCGCTTCGTCCTCCGGGCCGAACAGCACGCTCGCCCGCAGGTCCTTCAGGTCGTCAAGCGTGACCGGGGAACTCGCGGCGCTGCCATAGGTGTACCCCTCGATGACCGTCACCGATCCTCCTCATGTAGTTAGGACTCCTATGTTTATAGTTGGCATCATGGACCACACGGCACGGCAGGGTCAAGGAGGGCACGCATGACGAACTGGCTAGTGGTGCAGCACATCGACTTCGAGGGGCCGGGAAGCATCGCGACCGTCGCGGCGGAACGCGGCGTCTTACTCGAAACGCGCAAGCCGTACCTCGGCGACGCGCTTCCCTCTGTGGACGAGATCGACGGCCTCGTGGTGATGGGCGGCCCGATGGGCGCGCTCGACGACGCCGAACACCCGCATCTCGCGACCGAGCGGGCGCTGCTCGCCGAGGCGGTCAAGCGCGGGATGCCGGTGCTCGGCGTCTGCCTGGGCGCGCAGCTCATGGCCGCCGCGCTGGGCGCGGAGATCTTCCGGGGACCGGCCCCGGAGATCGGCCTCGGCACGGTCTCGCTGACCGAGGACGGGTTTCGCGACCCGGTGTTCGGCCCGGCGGGACGGCTGCTGCCGGTGTTCCACTGGCACGGCGACACGTTCACCGCGCCGCCCGGCACGGTACGGCTGGCCCAGTCCGCGGACTACGCCAACCAGGCGTTCCGGGCCGGGGAGCGGGCGTACGGCCTGCAGTTCCACGTGGAACTCGACGGCGGCCTGCGCGACGCCGTCACGCCGCACCTGCCGGAGGGCGTGAAGCTCGACCCCACGGAGGCCGATGTCGTCGAGTCGACCGGGCGCGCGCTCCTCGGCCGGCTGCTGGACCGGCTGCTGTCGTGAAGGCGCTCAGGAAAGTGCGCGTGTGATGAAGGTGTTCGTGTGATGAAGGTGCTCGCGATTTACGTCGGCCGGGTCGGCTCCCTCCAGTGGAAGGGCCGGCCCGTGCCGTCGGGCTTCGTCAAATCCCCCGTACGGGGGCCGGTGAAGCTCAGCGTGGACGGGCTCGACGGCGACGAACAGGGCGACCTGCGCCACCACGGCGGGCCGAACAAGGCCGTGTGCGTCTACCCCAGCGAGCACTACCCGCATGTGGAGGCGGCCTTCGGCGGGCGGTTCGGCCCGGCGGGCTTCGGGGAGAACTTCACCACGGAGGGGATGGTCGACTCCGAGGTGATCATCGGCGCGACGTACCGCGTCGGCACCGCGATCGTCCAGGTCAGCCAGCCCCGGCGGCCGTGCTACAAACTCGCCGCCCGCCACCCCGAGATGCCGAACGCCGAACGACTGCCCACCACCCTGCAAGCGATGTCCCGTACCGGCTTCTACCTGCGCGTGCTCAGCCCGGGACAGGTGGCCGCCGGGCAGTCCTTCCACCTGCTGGACGCCCCCGCCCACGGTCTGACCACCGCCGAAGTGAACCGGGTGATGAACGTCGACCGGCGCGACCTCGACGGGGTCCGCCGCCTGCTCACCGCCCGCGACCACCTGCCCGGCCACTGGGTGGACACCCTCACCGCCCGCCTCACCGACCACTACGACGACGACTCCGCCCGCCTGGAGGGCGCCTGATCGAATCGGGGCGGTCAGGTGGTGGACTGTAGGAAGCGGGTGACAGCCGAGGCTTCCGTATCGATCAGGGCCTGAACCTGCGACGACAGGGGCTCGAACGCGTCCACCTCAACACGGCGTCCGGCGTCGCGGCGGGTCCACGTGGCGATGGCCAGGCCGTCCGCGAGGACCGTGGGGCGGATGACGCCGCCACCCGGCCGGCTCCGGCCGAGGTGAGCGGCGGGAATGGACGACTCACTGGTGCGGTAGCCGACGAGGTAGTTGTCGTAGGCAGGCAGCAGCCGCACATCCGGGGTGGCCGGAATGCCCGGAGGTTCCGCTTTCCGTCCGGCCGGTACGCTCAGCGTGCCGTACTCGGTGATCGAGCCGGTCCGCGCCACCGTCTTCCAGGCTCTGCGGGCCAGGGTGATCGGCAGGCCCGACCAGGCGGCGAAGTCGTTCACCCCGGCGGGCGCGTGGGCGCGAAGGTAGTGGCGGGCGAGTTCGGCGGCGGCGGTGTCCTCCTCCCACGCCGAGCCCCCAGCCGAGCCCCACGCCGGGTCCCCCGCGACGGCCGGCAGCCAGTCATCGAGCAGGACATACGTCGCCTCATCACCGCGTCGAGGGCCGTGACAGAGAACTCCGGTGAGTGTCGCGTGGCGAATCAGATGGAACGGCGCCTGCCCCTCCGGCCGGACGCCGACGGCGGCCAGGTGCTCCGTCAGTTCGGCCCGGGTGAGCGGTCCGTGCGTGGCAAGAACACGTCGGAGAAGCCGGTCGGCGCGCTCACGCGTTCCGCCGTCCAGGCCGAGCCGGTGATAGCGGCTGCCGGTCGCGGCGAGGATGCGGGGAGCGAGCAGCCGCAGCAGCCGGCGAGCGTCCGCGCTGGGGACGGTGTGCAGGGTTCCGCGCATGAACCAGCCGCGGACGATGCTCCGCTCATCCTCGTAGGCCGCCCGGACGTCCTCCGCGCTGATGTCCCGCCCCCGTACTCGGATGCCCAGGTCAGCCGCCGTGGCGTCCTGCGCCTGGATGGCGAAGACCCGCCGCACGACGGCCTCGGCGGAGGTCTCCCGGACCCCGTTGGCCAGGGCTTGCGCGTGGGCCCGCATTCTGCGGATGAGTTCCTGCGTCAGCATCGGATGTGCCGCCCCCCCGGCAGCGTCAGGAGACGGTCGCGTGAAGGACGTCGGCGAGCTCGCCGGGCGTGGACAGCATCGGCCAATGCCCGGTGGGCAGGTCGAATCGCCGCCACGGCGGCTGGTTCAGGAACGCCGGCATCGGCACCCCGGCATCCAGCAGCGCCCGGAAGTCGTTGCAGGCGATCAGCACGCGGTCCACTCCGGACCCCGGCTCGGTCAGGCCGGTGAGCCGCTGCTCGTAGGTGCCGAACGGCTGGGGCACGGCCTTCGCGCGCATGAGGTCGCGCTGCTCCTCGCCGAGCCCCTCCAGGCTGCCGAGCGAGCCGAGAACCTCGAAGGACGGCACCGGCAGCCGCCACCCCTCCCCCTGGTCGGCGACCTGCTCGCTCAACTGCTCCGCCGCCTCCGGCGGCATGAGGTCCAGCATGCCCATGCCCTCGGCGAACGGGGCGCTGTCCAGGTAGACCAGACGCTCCAGCCGCGATCCCAGGCGCCCGGCGGCCCCGGTGGCGGGAGCGGCTGCGTAGCTGTGCGCCACCAGGGTGACATCGTGCAGGCCGTGCTGGTCGACGGCCGAGACGATGTCGTCGATGTGGGTGTCCAGGTTCGTTTCCGCGGTCGCCTGGCCGGCGCGTTCGCCGAGGCCCGTCAGCGTCACCGGCAGCACGGTGTGGCCGCGCTCCCGCAGCGCACGGGTGGTGCCCTCCCAGGCCCAGGCACCCAGCCAGGCACCGGGAACGAGTACGAAAGTAGCCACGTGATTCTCCCCTTCGAGGTGGTAACGCGAGCGTAGAGTTAATACAGGACAGTTTCCGCCCTGTTATTGCGAGTGATCCATGTCTCATCCCCTGACGCGCGTGCTCGCCCTGCTCGAACTCCTCCAGACGCACGCGGAAGTCACCGGCACCCAGCTCGCCGACCGCCTGGGCACCGACGTCCGCACCGTGCGCCGATACATGGCACACCTGCGGGAACTCGGCATTCCAGTGGAGTCCGACCGCGGCCGCTACGGCGGCTACCGGCTGGCCCGCGGCTACCGGATGCCGCCCCTGGTGCTCACGAATGACGAGGCCCTCGCGGTCGTCCTGGGGCTGCTCGCCGGAGAACGGCTGGGCATGAGCAGCACCGCACCGGCCGGCGCCGGCGCCCTGGCCAAGATCGAGCGAGTACTGCCGCAGGCCCTGCGGGAACCGCTCGCCGCCATGCGCGACACCCTGTCGTTCACCGCCAACACGGTGAACGCTCAGACTCCGGAAACCGGCGTCCTGCTGGCCCTGGCCCAGGCCTCACGGTCCCAGCGAAGCGTCGCCCTGCGCTACCGGTCCTGGCGTCAGGAACACAGCGAACGCGACCTCGACCCGTACGGCATCGTCTTCCATGGCGGGCGCTGGTACGTCATCGGCCACGACCACCTGCGCGACGGCGTGCGCACGTTCCGCATCGACCGGATCGCCTCCATCACCCCCCGCGACGCCACCTTCACCGCCCCGGCCGGCTTCGACCCGGTCACCCACCTCACCGCCGCCCTGGCGCAGGCCCCCTACCGCTGGCAGGTGGAGATCCTCATCGACGGCCCACTCGGTGAGATCGCGCGACGGCTACCGAACAGCATCGCCACCCTCACCGCCCAGCCCAACGGTGTCCTGATGCGCGCCCGGGCGGAACGCCTGGACGGCATGGCCCACCTCCTCGCCTCCCTGGAATGGCCCTTCACCATCCACAGCCCCGATGAACTGCGCCAGGCCCTCAAGGACCTGGCGAGTCGGCTCACCGCGGCCGCCGAACCACAACCGGAGGCCGTGTCGCGGTAAATCCCGGATTCGCCGCGACAGTGGCACGCTCCTGCTGGATACCGGTCAGGCGGTGGTGAAGGAGATCCACACATCCGGGGGAACATCGGGCCGGTCCGGGAGCGGCCGGCGTTCCTCCGTCCACGAGTCGCCGGCGATCTCGGTGGCCAAGAGTGACCATCGGCCCGGCTGAACAGCCGATCCATTCTTCAGGGCGCGACGCGACTCCGGCACGTCATCCGGTACACCACATCCGGCCGTTAGCCGTTCCGGTGCAGGAAGCGGTCCAGGCCGGTCCGGACCCCCTCGGTGGGGACGGTGGCCGCGAAGGAGGCCGCCTCCACCGCCAGGGCCTCGTCGATGGGGAGGTTGAGGCCGCGGGTGACCGCGCGCAGGCAGGCCGTCACCGCCGTGGGCGCGTGCCGTACCACGCGGGCGGCCAGGGCGCGGGCCGCGCCGAGCAGGTCGGCGGCCGGTACGACGGCGTTGACCAGGCCGATCTCGGCCGCCCTCGCCGCCGGGATCGGGTCGCCGGTGAGGATCATCTCCAGCGCGCGCTTGCGCCCGACGTGCCGGGGCAGCCGCTGCGACCCGCCGAACGGCGGCGGGAAGCCGAGTGTGATCTCCGGCTTGGCGAACCGCGCGTGCTCGGCGGCGACGGCCAGCGGGGCGGCCTCCACGATCTCGCAGCCGCCGCCGTAGGCCAAACCGTTGACCGCGACGATCACCGGCTTGGGGAACTCCTCGACGCGCCGGGTCAGCCCGTGGCCGCGCCGGACGATCTCACGCAGCGCCCGTTCCGGGCCGCCCGCGATGCTGGCGGCCAGTGACGGGATGTCGGCCCCCGCGCTGAACGCCCTGCCGCCCGCGCCGGTCAGGATGACCGCCCGCACGGAGTCGTCGGCCTCGGCGCGGTCGAGTTCGGCGAGCAGCGCGTCGATCATCGGGTAGTCCAGGGCGTTGAGCTTGGCCGCCCGGTCGAGGGTGAGGGTGAGCAGGTCGCCTTGGTGGTCGCGCCGGACGCTCATGCCGGGTGCTCCGTTTCGCCGGGGACATGAACGCGTCCAGGCTAGGAGCACCGATCCAGGACGATCCAATCATCGTCCTAGATACACGTAGGGTCGGGGGCATGCGCCCGCCGTCGTACAAGGCCATCGTCGAGGAGTTCGCCGCGGCCATCAGGTCCGGCGCGCTGCCCGGCGGCACCCGGTTGCCGCCGCACCGCGCCCTGGCGCGCAGCCGGCGGATCGCGCTCGCCACCGCCACCCGGGTGTACGCCGAGCTGGCCGCGCTCGGGCTGGTCGTGGGGGAGCCGGGGCGGGGCACGTTCGTGCGGGTGCTGTCCGGCTACGACGGCCTGGACCCCTCCCGCGCGCTGCCGGTGCCGCGCGTGGCCGACCTGTCGTTCAACCAGCCGCTCGCGCCCGGCCAGGGCGACCTGTTGCGGCGGTCGCTGCGCGCGCTGGCCGCCTCGGGCGACACCGAGGCGCTGCTGCTCCAGCACCCGCCGGGCGGGCGCGGCCCCGACCGGGCGATCGTGGCCACCTACCTGCTCGGCCGCGGGATCGACACCGTACCGGACACCGTGCTGCTGACCAGCGGCACCCAGCAGGCCTTGGACACGGTGCTGCGCGGGCTGACCCGCCCGGGCGACGTCGTGGCCGTGGACGCGCTCAGCTATCCCGGCATCAAACTGCTGGCCGCCGCGCACGGCCTGGACCTCGCGCCGGTACCGGTGACCGCGTCCGGCCCCGACCTCGACGCGCTCGACCGGCTCTGCCGTACCCGGCGGATACGCCTGATCTACACCATTCCGACCGTGCACAACCCGCTCGGCTGGGTGCTCGATCACGAGCAGCGCGCCCGCCTGGCCGGCACGGCCCGCGCGCACGACTGCGTGATCGTCGAGGACGGCACCTACGCGTTCCTGGAGGCGGCCCCGCCGCCGCCGGTACAGGCCCTCGCCCCCGAGCGCACCTGCTACGTGGCCGGGCTGTCGAAGAACGTGGCGACCGGGCTGCGGTTCGGCTTCGCCGTGGTGCCGCCCCGGTACGCCGGGGCGGTCACCAGGGCGCTGCGCGCGGCGGCGTGGGGTGCGCCGGGGCTGATCACCGCGTTGGTCACCGGGTGGCTGGCGGACGGCACGGTCGAGCGCCTGGAACGCGCCCGCCGCGAGGACGCCGCCGCCCGCCAGGAGATCGCCCGGGACGTACTGGCCGGGGTGCGCGTCACCGCGCACCCCGCCTCTTACCTGGTGTGGCTGGAACTCCAGCCGCACCAGCGCCCCGACCACGTCGCGGACGCGCTGGCCGGGGCGGGCATCCTCGTCTCGACCGCCGACGCCTTCGCCACCGGCGCGTACCGGCCGCACGCGCTACGGCTGGCCCTTGGCACACCGCCGCGCGACGAACTCGGCCCCGCGCTGCGCCGCCTGCGACGGACCCTCGACGAGGTCCCCATGTGATGCGCCTTATGTGATGCGGCTTATGTGACGCGCCCGCTCACAGGCTGCGCAGATAGGCGAGGGACGGCATGAAGAAGTACTCGCCGCCCTTCATGGTGATCGTCTGCGCCACCTGCGGGATCGAGGGCGACAACTCCGGCTGCCCCCAGACCTTGGGGAACGTCACCTTGATGTCCCGCTCCCCCTGACCGATCACCGGATCATGGCCGGTGCCCGGGGCCGGGAACTCCGGCTCGTTCGCCCACTTGTCCTGGGTGAACTCGAACTGGTCGAGCAGGCTGTGGTTGAACGACATGAACAGCAGCCCGACCCCCGAACTCGGCCGGTTCTCCGGCGGGGAGTCGTCGGTCGGGTCGTCGATGCGCACGCCGTAGGTCTGCCCGCGCCGGACCATCAGCACCTCCCGCCCGAACGACCGCGGGTTGCTCTTGCGGATGTGGCTGCTGACCGGGCACTTGCTCCCCGGATCGGCGTCGAAGTTGAAATCGTTGCTCACCGGCCCGCCCGCGGGCAGCGGCTTGTCGGTCAGCGGCGTGCCGTCGCGGAAGCGGCCGAACAGCATCGCGCCCGCCCGGTCGCGGTCCGCGCCGACCAGGCCGAGCTCGTCGGCGAGGTCGCGTTCGATCTGGTGGAACGCGCGGACGTCCTGCTCCAGCTTGCGGAACACCAGGTAGCTGCCGTGGTGGGCGGCCGGGTTGGGCGCGAGCGGGTCTTGGGCCAGGATGTTCTCCAGCGGGAGCGCCGGGTTCCAGTGCTCCTTCGGTTCCTTGTCCACCTCGTCCTTGACGAACAGCGGCTGGCTGCGGCCGTCCACGTAGCCGAAGTGCTCGATGCCCTCACCGGTGGCGTTGTGCATGCCCCGGCCGGTCTCCTCGCCGAGCACCCGGGCCGATCTGGGCAGCTCGCCGATGATCTGCCTGCGGAGCCGCGCGACCGGCTCGGGCCGGGCGTCGCCGATCAGGATCACGGCGTGGATGTCCTGCTGATAGGCGTTCTCCCATTGGTCGGCGGGCGGGTCGTTGATGACGGCCACCCGCCGCTTCATTCCGTCGCGGAAGACCACGTCGGTGAACTTTCCGACCTCTACTTCCGAATGACCGAGATCCCGGTATCCGGCCTTGCTAATGCCGACCCCCACGTAAGGAGTGCCGCGCCTGCCGTTAAGGTTGAAGTCGCGCACTTCGGCGAGGTGCTTACGCGCCGACTTCACCTTCCTGGCCAGCCCGCGGAGATACCGCCGGCCTTCCCTGGCGTTGTTGAACCGCACGAACAGCACGGATAGGTGCTCGCGCACATGGGCGCGCAGGATGTTCGCCTGCAGATTGTCGAGCATCGCCTTGGTATCCGCGTCGAGCGTGGCCGAATCCCAGGCCAAGGGTTGATCGTTTTTCAGGTCGACGGGCATGCCGTCTCCTTCCCCCTGTGTTGATGCGTGCGATTTCACCCACTGGGTGTAACCGGGCCCCCTACGCATTCCCCACTTGTTAGGACTCCCGGGGGAGCGGATTTGTTTCCGCAATTCGGGAAATCCCGCTTTTTTCTTTTGCCGGTATAATGGTGCGGATCGGGCCGCGCACCGCGGCGGCGACCATGCACGGGGCCGCCGCCGAGGGGTTCGCCGTGACCGGCGGTCAGCCGAGCCTGGCCAGCCGGTCGAACTGCTCGTCGCTCAGCCGTACCTCGGCCGCGCCCATGTTCTCCTCCAGGTGCGCGATGGACGAGGTGCCCGGGATCGGGCACATGATCGGCGAACGATGCAGCAGCCAGGCCAGCGACACCTGCACCGGCGTCGCGCCGACCTCGGCCGCGACCTCCGCGAGCGGGCCGGTGCGGGCGGCGTGCGCGCCGGAGGCGACCGGCTCCCAGGGCACGAACATCAGACCTTCGCGCGTGCAGTAGTCCACGACGTCCTCGTCCGTGCGCGCGCGCACGTTGTAGCGGTTCTGGACGCCGACGATCTCGACCGTCTCGCGCGCCGCCTCGATCTCCGCCACCGACACCTGCGACAGCCCGACATGGCGGACCTTCCCCTCGGCCCGCAGCCGCGCCAGCACCCCGAACTGGTCGGCGGCCGGCACCTGCGGGTCGATGCGGTGCAGCCAGAACAGGTCGATGACCGGCAGGCGCAGCCGCCGCAGGCTGAGTTCGACCTGCTGGCGCAGGTACTCCGGCCGCCCGAGCGGCAGCCACTCCCGCGACGAGGGCCGGGACTGCCCCGCCTTGGTGCCGATCAGCAGCCCATCCGGGTACGGGTGCAGCGCGCGGGCCAGCATCTCCTCGCTGGTGCCCGGCCCGTAGGAGTCGGCGGTGTCGATGTGGTTCACGCCCAGCTCGACCGCCCGCCTGGCCAGCGCCAGCGCCGCCTCCTCATCGGCGGGCGGCCCCCAGGAGTGCGGGCCGGTCAGGTGCATCGCGCCGAAGCCCAGCCGGTTGATCTCCAGGCCGTCCCCGATGGTGATCGTGCGCGGTGTCATGTCAGGTCCATTCTTCACGGGTGCGTCTCTTCGGTATGCGTGCTGACCTGATCATGCACGGTCCGTCGGCGCGCTCGCATGGAATCGGGCACACCCAACACGCGGAATCGGCCGCGCCCCGGCTCTGCGAGCAGTGCGCTCGGGGCTCCTTGCCGGCATGGAGAGCGGCCTGTGCCCGTATCGGGTCTCGCGTATCGCCGGAATTGGCGGCGGCCATGACACGATGCGCCCCGAATAATGATGCTCTCCGTGATTTTACAGTTGTAAAAAGCAGTGGTGGGCGGCCATGCCGTGCTTCCTTGACATATCCCGGTATGGAGATCCGGCCGCATGGTCATGACGATTGAGGTGATTTGTGCTAGGAGTGGAAGGTCGCCTTATGAATTAGGCGACGATGAGCCGACAGGAGGACCTGTGTCGCACCCCCCACAGAACCAGGTCTCGGCAGCGAGCGTGTTCAAGCCGCCGATTCCTTGCCCGACGCGCGACCTCGGAGCGCGCCGATGATACGGAAAACGATCACCGCGACAATTGCCCTGGTCACCGCGGCCGGACTCGGCTTACCGCCGGGCTCGGCGAACGCGGCCCCGACACCGAACGCCACCAATCGCGCACCCGGCGATTCCACCCGGGCACCCGTTCAGCCGCCCGCCGCCCCGAAAGCCGGGGCGCAGAAATCCGCGCCGCGCCCCGCTTTGGTCACGCTGGTGACCGGCGACCGGGTCAAGCTGTACGCGCAGCGTGAATCCGGTTCCAGCTACGAGATCGAGCCCGGCCCGGGCCGGGACAAAGTGCGATTCACCGTCCGCGAATTCGACGGTCACCTGAGCGTTTTCCCGGACGACGCGCTGCCGCTCGTCGGGCGCGGACTTGTGGACAAGCGGTTGTTCGACGTCACCCAGCTCGTGGCGTGGGACTACGACGACGCGCACAGCGCCCAGGTACCGCTGATCGTCCGGTCCCCCGCCGCGCCGAGGCTCGCCGCGAAGGCGGCCAAGGGCGGCTGGCACAGCGACGCGCTCGACCTTTCCGCGCTGGAGGTCACCAAGAACGGCGCGGGGCAGGCGTGGAAGGAGCTGACGGCGGGCGCGTCCGCCCGCTCGCTGGCCGGGGGCGTCAGCAAGATCTGGCTGGACGGCAAACGCGAGCCGCTGCTCCACCAGAGCACCAAGCAGATCGGCGCACCCGCCGCCTGGAAGCGGGGCCTGACCGGCAAGGGCGTCAAGGTGGCCGTGCTCGACAGCGGCTACGACTACCAGCATCCGGGCATCGCGGACGCCGTCACCGATTCGGCGAACTTCTCCTTGGACCCCAATCTCTGGGACATGATGGGGCACGGCACCGCCCTGGCCTCGATCGTCGCCGGGTCCGGGAAGGGCGTGGACGGCGACAAGTACCGAGGAGTGGCCCCCGGGGCCGAACTGGCCATCGGGAAGGTGTCCAGCGGCTCGGTCGAGTACCGCGACTCGGCCATCCTCAAGGGGATGGAATGGGCGGCCGGCGATGCCAAGGCCAAGGTGGCCCTGCTTTCCATCGGCACGTCCCTCGACAGCCAGGAGCCCGACCCCCTTGAGGAGGCGGTCAACACCCTCACCGAGCTGTACGGGACGCTGTTCGTCGTCGCCGCGGGCAACGGCGGTCCGGGCAAGGCCACGCTCAGCCGGCCTGGCACTGCGGACGCCGCGCTCACCGTCGGCGCGGTGAACAAGAGCGACATGGTCGCCGACTTCTCCGGCCGGGGGCCGCGTACCGGCGACCACGCCGTGAAGCCGGACATCACCGCGCCCGGGGTGGCGATCACCGCGGGCACGGTCACCGGGTGGGGCCAGGACGGCCCCTACATCGCGCAGAACGGCACGTCGATGGCCGCGGCGCACGCCGCGGGCGCGGCGGCGCTGCTCGCCGAGGCACATCCGGACTGGACGGCGGAGCAACTGAAGGGCGCCCTGATCGGGACCGCCGCCTACCACCCGGAGTTCGGCGCCTACGAGCAGGGCGGCGGGCGCATGGACGTGGACAAGGCGACGGCGACGCCGTTGACGGCCACCCCCGGCAACCTGTGGGCGACCCTGCCGTACGGCGAGGACGCCCTGACGGAGAAGACGGTCACCTACACGAATTCGAGCGACAAGACGCTCTTCCTCGACCTGCGCGTGGAGAGCGCGCAGCCCGGCCTCGACCTGCCCAGCGGGCTGCTGAAGCTGTCCACCCACCGGGTGAAGGTGCCCGCGCACGGGACGGCGTCGGTGAAGCTGGCCATGAACCGCGAGAAGGTCGAACCCGGCGAGTACCCTGGCGTCCTCGTCGCGTCGGCCGGCCAGGACATGCTGCTGCGGACCCTCGCCGGGACGTACGTCGAGCCCGAATCGTACGACGTCACCTTCAAGGCGATCGACAGGGACGGTGATCCATCCGACGCGTCCGTCGCCCTGGTGTACGACCTGGAGCGGAACTGGCTGGAGAGCGTGCCCCTCTACCAGGGGACCGGCAGCGTCCGGCTGCCCGCCGGAGACTGGACGGTGCAGGGGACCATCGGGTCCGAGGCCGTGAAGAACTACGAGAGCATTCTCGTCCACAGGTCGATCCGGGTGGACGCCGATCACCGTGAGGTGGTCATGGACGGACGGCAGGGTGAGAAGGTCACCGTGACCTTGGACGATCCCGACGCCATGCAGCAACCGGTGGCGGTCGAGTCCATCAGCCACGTGGGCGCGGGCCGGGAGTTCAGGTTGACGCGGCACGATCGGATCGGGCCGGACGCGGGCATATTCGTCATCCCCGTACGCATGGAAGGGGCGAGCTACCGGTTCCACAACGCCTGGTTCAAGAGAACCGCGGACGAGGACGTCCGATATGACCTGCTCAAGGAACACCAGGGCGGCCTGCCCGACCGCCCGATCTACGACTTCGCCGTCAAGGACCTGGCGAAGATCACCATGGTGACCCGGGGAGCGGGCGTGGCGACCGGGGGCGGCGTCGTGGCCAGGCCCTCGGGCTCGTACTCCTTCGAGTCACCGGCGCGGTTCCCGGGCAAGGTGATCAACTACCGGACGATCATACCCGGGCTCACCTGGGACACCACGCTGAGCCCCGGGACGGGACACAGCATGACGAGCCTGGGCCAGTACGTCATCGACAAGTCCATCACCGAGGTCTGGAACCGTGCCGTCTATGGGCCAGGCGAAGCGTACAGGTACGACTACGGCCTGGTCAGGACCGGTAACGAGTTAAGATTCACCGGCGGCAGGCAGTATTCCGACTCCGAGCGCTACCGGATCGGCATGGACATGTCGACCCAGGGCGAGGCGACGCTCTCCTCCGGCGGCAAGGTCCTCGAACACGTCAAGTGCGTGTCACCGAGGGGCGGTCTCGCGTGCGGGCTTGAGGCGACACTGCCTGAGGAGCCAGGGGTCTACACCGTGAAGGAGGTCAGCACGCGTAACGTGCTGTTCTCCAAGCTCGGGACGCGGGTGGAAACGAGCTGGACGTTCCCGTCGTCGAGCACCTGGACGGCCACACCCATCCCCCGGCTGTCCGCGCGAATCACCCCGGTCGGCCTGGACGAACTCAACCGGGCCAAGCGCACGGTGAGCACTTCGGCCGGCATCACCATCGACTGCATCATGTGCAATGCCCCCTACTGGATCAAGCGCCTCAACCTGGAAGTGTCGTACGACGACGGCGCGACCTGGCAGCAGGTGCCCGTCCGGGGCATCAGGTCGGACTTCTCGGCCGTTATCAAGCCGGTCGGCAAGGGGGACTTCGCGTCCCTCCGCCTGACGGCGATCGGGTACAACGATCTGCACTTGACCCAGACGGTCATCCGCGCGTACGGGCTCAAGGACTGAGAACGAGTGTCCCCGCCCCGGATATCGCCGGGGCGGGGACCGTTCATCCGCGGGAGGTCACTGCGTCAGCACGCTGACACCGAAATCGGTGATGGCGGTGGACACCGGCTGGAACAGCAGCTTCGTACCGGTGACGGCGCTGACCGAGCCCACCGCGGTCGCCTTGCTCCCGGTCGGCGTGTAGATGGGAGCCCCGCTGTCACCATGGGTGACGGGCGGCTGGCCGTTGAGCGGGGCGGCCTCCATCAGGTTGTGGACCGTGGTGGCCTCGCCGCGGGAGTTCGGGATCACGGCGGTGTAGATGTTGCCCGTGACTTGGAGGTTGGAGATCTGGCCGCTCATGGCGCCACGGGTGGTGACCACATCACCGAAGTAGGCGTAGCTCCAGTCGCCGACGGGCAGGTCGGGATGGATGTACGCCTCCGCGGCCGCGTCGATCAGCAGCAGGTCGTGTCCGGCGTTCTTCTCGGACACGGTGCCGACCACCTGGCCGTTCTGCTGGAACTCATCGCCCACCTCGGCGCAGTGCCCGGCGGTCAGCAGGTAGGTCTGGTTGTTCTTGGTGACCGGAAATCCGCTGGTACACGTCCTGGGCTGGATCCCGTCAAAGTTGGTGATGGCCTCTCCGGCGTGGAAAGGCGGCCCGATCGCCGGGCCCGAGGTCAGGGTGGGAACGTCGCGCTCCTCGAGCGTGTACGGCACGTTCACCGGCGGTAGGCCCAGGTTGTTCCGGTCGGCGTCCTTGCGGATGAGCACGATCAGGCCGCTGGAGTCGGGGACGACCCCCACCCCGATGACCGGCCCGTTCATGTTCGCCTCGATGTGCCGGCTGATGATCTCGACCTGGCTCTCCAACTCGGCCCGCGAGTAGGCGGCGGGTCGGATTTCGACCGTTGCGTGTTCGCGCGCCTCGGCCAGTGCGGGATTGAGGGAGGCGGGCGGGGTGCCCTTCCAGAACAGGTGCAGGGCGGTGTCGGTCACGACGATGTTGCCGTAGCCGCTGTTCGCGCCGTTCTCCACGGCGGTGCGGATGATCCGGGCGGCCTTCAGCACGCCCTGGCGGTCCGCGGCGCTCTTGGCCGGCCGCGGAATCTGGTAGGTGATCGTGTGCGCGCCGGGTTCGGGGGCCGGGGCCGGGCTCGCCATCGCGCCGGTGGCGGACAGGGTGAGTCCGGCGGTACCGGCCAGCGCGATGACCGCGAAAGTGAGTCTGTTGCGCACCGGAGTTTCCTTTCGGAAAAGGAGTGGGGGGAATTGAAAGGTCCCCGGCGAGCGGAGAGGCTACCCGCCGGGGAGGGTGACTGGGATCAGCCGGTCATTGGAATGGTGTTATGCGTGGATTTTCTTCAGCGTTGTGCGCGGATGAACGGTCAGTTCACCAGCGGGGAGATGCCGAAGTCGACGATCGCGTTGGTGAACGGCGCGAAGAACAGCCGGGTTCCGCTGACCGCGGAAGCCGAGCCCTTGGCGGCCGCCTTCACACCGTAGTCGGCGAAGATGGGCGCGCCACTGTCGCCACCGGTCGCCGGGGGCAGACCGTTGACCTGAACGGTCTCGATCTGGTCGGTGATGGTGGTGAGGACACCGAAGGTGTCCTGGACCGTCAGGGTGTAGACGTAGCCGGTCACCTGCAGGTTGGGAACGGTGCCGCTGCCCGAGCCGGAGGACTTCACGTACTCACCGACGTAGACGTAGTCCCAGCCCGCGACGGCCCGCTTGTTGTTGGTCGTGGGGGGACCGTCGTAAATGTTCCCGGCCGAGGGGGCCTGGATCAGCAGCAGGTCGTGCGACTGGTGCTCCTGGGTCGCCGAGCCCACCGTGGTGGTGCCGTTCCTGAACTGGTTGCCGACGTTGCCGCAGTGTCCGGCGGTCAGCAGGTAGGTCTGGCCGTTCTTGGTCACCGGGAACCCGCTGGTGCAGGTGTACTGCGCCCCGGGGGCCGTGTTGTTGAGGACGTGGCCGCCCGAGAACGGGGGCGTGTCAGCCTGACGCGAGGTCAGCTCCGGCACGGCGCTCTTCTCGGTCGTGTATTCCACGTTCACCGACGGGATGCCGAGGTTGCCCGGGTTGGCGTTCTCCCGGATGAGCAGGATGAGGCCACTCGCGTCCGGGGCGAACCGCACCCCGATGACCGGGCCTTCGAGGTCGTTCTTGATGTCCTGCGCGATGACCTCGGCCTGGCTCCTCAGCTCGGCGTCCGAGTAGTCGGCGGGCAAGACCTCGACCGGCGCGTGGTCCCGCGCCGAGGCGAGGTACGGGTTCAGGCTGAGGGGCGTCTGGCCCTTCCAGAAGAGGTGAACGCCGTCGCCGCTCACGACAATGCTGCCGTAACCGGAGTTGATGCCGTCCTCCACGGCGCCGCGAATGATCTTCGCGGCCTTCTGGACGGCCTCGGGGTCGACGACGCTCTTCGCCTGGCCCGAAATCTGATAGGCGGACGCCGGCGTGTTACCGCCGGCCTGGAGGGTTTGTGCCTGGCTGGCCGTCGCACCGGCCACCGGCAGGGTGAGCCCGGCGGCTGCGGCGAACGCGACTAAGGTCAAAGACAGTCTCTTACGCACCGAGTAGTCCTTTCGGATTCTCACATGGGCGTATTACCCGTGTAACGGATCCCTGCCTCTGTGAAACACCGGTGCCATGAAGGGCACGCAAAGGCAGGGCGAACGACGGTTACTAGATGACCACTCCCCGATATGACCGTTCGGCCTAATGGCTGCTGTCCCGGATCAGACAGTACATAGACATGGCGAAATCTTCAAACAAGTTCGGGCGGCGGCCTTTCTGGCTTTCTTTATCGGCCCCCTGTACCTCTGAATCGATTCATAGGGATATCCCTACAATGGGAAGTGATCTACTCCAGTAAGGGAACCCAAACCTTACCTCGATGGTAAGGATCGGTCACCGAGGGAATTTGCGATGACGCGAAGAGTGGGCGCAGGCCGATATCGGCTCGGAGTCAGACATTGAGTTATGACCTTCGTCACATGGCGCTTCAGTGCAGGGATTGCGCATTCCGGCGGCGGCTTCGCGGCGTGCGGCCGCTCATGCGAATGCGCAGGTAAACGGGCTGGGACCGATTGATAAAACGGTCCACATTGTCGGCGCAACGAACATTTGTTGGCCCGGAATCATGATTTACGGCCGACCGTGCAATGAGTCCATTTCGTTATAATGCGCGCGGCGAATCGGCGGAATGTGACTATGGTGTGCGCTGGGAATCTGTGCTCTCCGGACTTCTCGCCGCGACCGGGCGGGCCGGCATGAGCAGCAGTCCGGCGATCACCGCCGCCACCAGGAGGGCGGTGCTGCCCAGATAGGCGAAACGGAATCCGCCGGCGGCGGCCTCCTTCGGGCCCGTGCCCGACGCCAGCAGGGCGCCGGTCTGGGTGGCGGCGAGGGTGGCGAGCGCCGCCGTGCCGATCGCGGAGCCGAGTTGCTGAACGGTGTTCAGCAGGCCGGAGGCCACGCCGGTGTGCTCGGGCGTGCCGACGGACATGGCGACCCCCACCAGGGCCGGTACCGCGCCTCCCATGCCGATGCCCGCCAGCAGCAGCGCCGGGAACACGTCGGCGAAGTACTCGCCGTCCACCGGCACGCGCGCCGGCAGCGCCAGGCCCAGCGCGGTGATCACCAGCCCGGCGGCCAGCACCGGGCGCGCGCCGAACCGGGTGATCAGCCGGGGGCCGAGCCAGAGTGTGACGACGGCGTTCGACAGGGGAGTGGGCACGAAGGCGAAACCGGTCATCAGCGCGTCCAGCCCGAGGACCTGCTGGAGGTACAGCGCGGTGAGGAACTGAAAACCCATCATCCCGGCCACCGTCAGCACCATGACGACGTTGCCCGCCGCCACCGGCCGGACGCGGAAGGCCCAGCGGCAGCAGCGGGGTGGCGGCCTTCGCCTGCCGGAGTACGAACCCGGCCAGCAGGACGGCCGCGAGCAGGAACAGCGACCGGCGCCCGGCCGCCGGGCCGGTGTCGACGATCACATAGACCAGCAGCATCGCCCCCGCGATGACCAGGACCGCGCCCAGGACATCGACGCCGGCCCGCAGGCCCTGGCCGCGGTCACGCTCGACGACCATGAACGTCGCCGCCACCACCATGATCCCGATGAGGACGTTGACCAGCAGGGTCCAGTTCCAGCTCAGCCCCTGGGTGAGCACGCCCCCGGCCAGCATGCCGATCGAGGCGCCCGCGCCCTGCACGAAGCTGAACACCCCGAGGGCCCGGCCCTGTTCGCGCTGCTCCGGGAACAGCGTCACGATCATGCTGAGCACGACCGACGAGGCCGGCGCCGCGCCCGCGCCCTGTACGGCCCGGAAGGCGATCAGCATGGCCTGGTTCACGGCGAGCCCGCACAGCAGCGACGCGACCGTGAACACGCACAGCCCGATGACGAACATCCGGCACTTGCCGACCAGGTCGCCGAGCCGTCCGGAGATCAGCAGCAGGCCGCCGAACGGCACCAGATGGGCGTTCACCACCCAGGCCAGGTTCGGTGTGGTGAAGCCCAGGTCGGCCTGGATCGCGGGCAGCGCGACGACCACGATCGTCCCGTCGAGCGCCAGCATGAGCATCGCCGGGCAGATCACGACGAGCGCGAGCCAGCGCGACCTGCCCGATACCCCAGACCCCTGTGACGACAGTGTCATGACCACATCCCATCTCTCCAACTGACCGTCAGTAGGACTGACTAACAGCGGGACGGATTAACAGCCTGATCGACGAGGCGCTAACCTCGGGTCATGACACAGCCCGAGCCCGACCCGTTGCCGAGCGGTCTGGGCGACAATCTGGAGTGGCTGATCGCCCAGTGCTTCCGCGCCCACATCGCCGCGCTGGAGCGGGCCATGTCCGGCATTCCGCACGGGCTGCGGGGCTATCAGGTGCTCTGCGCCGCCACCCACGGCAGCGCCCGCAACCAGGCCGAACTGGGCAGGCAGCTCAACATCGACCGCACGAGCATGGTCTACCTGGTGGACGCGCTGGTGACGGCGGGCATGGTGGAGCGGATGACCGATCCCGGCGACCGGCGCAACAACCTGATCTGCCCCACCCCCGAGGGGCGGGCCCGCTTCGCGGAGGCGCAGTCCGCGGTGACGGGCGCCGAGTCGGAGACGCTGGAGCCGCTGGCCGCCGCCGACCAGGACCGCTTCCGCGAACTGCTCCGCACGATCGTCGTCCACCACCTGGCCGCCGGGTGGGAGACCAACCCCTACGAGGCCGCGATCCGCACCGCGGCCAACGGCAAGGGGGGCGGCCGGTAGCCCCCGCTCAGCGGGTCGCGTGCCGCAATTCGCGCACCCCGAAGGCCGCCGCCGCCGCGCCGGCGAGCAGGACCGCCCACCTGTGCCATCCGGCGCCGGGCGGCGCCTCGACCGCCGGTGCGAAGTTGTCCGTGCGCAACATGGCTGCTTACCCTTTCGCTGGGAGACGCGTCTTGTGAGAGCACGCCGAAAGGCGTGGTGATGCACATCCCGTGGCCGCCGAGTTGCCGCTCGGCGGCCACAGTCGTTGTTCCGTCCCTTTTCCGGGCTAGGTGTCCTCCGGCACGTCGGGGAAGGCGACGAAGCACGTCATCACCTCCCGCGCGTCGGACACCTCCTCGCCCTCGTCGCCCTCGTCGCCGGGAGCGGCGTACTTGTTGAGCAGATCGAGGTATTCCAGGAAGAACCGTTCGAGCTGGGCCAGGGTGACCCTGATGGTGCCCCGGGAGTAGGGCTCGGCGTCACGCCAGTCGCCGAGCCGGTCGCGAGCCCGCTGGAACCGCTCGTGCGCCTCGGCGTACTCCGACGACCACAGCCGGTTCAGCCAGTCGAGCGCCTCCCGGCTCTCGGTGTCCTGTTCGCTGTAGCGCGGGAACCGCAGATCCCGCCTGGTGGCCCGCCACCAGCGCTCACGCCCCGACGCGCGCCCCGGCACCTCCTCGACGAACCCGTTGTCGGCCAGGACGCGCAGGTTGTAGCTGGTGCCCCCGGTGGTCACCCCCAGCTCCTTGGCCAGGCTCGTGGACGTGGCCTCGCCCCGCTCCAGGCAGCGCAGAATCCGCTGCCGCAACGGATTGGCCAGCGCCTTCAGTGCCGCCGGATCGGCGATCTCGTCCACAACGACACGGTAAGTCATGCACGACTAGTCATGCAATTCTTGCTACGCGAGTTCGCGGACGGCGGCCTGGAGGGCCTGCAAGGAGGGGATCGCGGCCAGGACGGCGGCGCGGTCGGCGGCGGGCAGGGCGGCGAGGGCCTGGTCCAGGAGGGCGGCCCGGGCACGTTCCACGCCATGGACGTTGCGGATCGCCTGAGCGGTGGGCAGTACGCGGGTGGCCCGCCGGTCCGCCGGGTCGGTCTCGCGCATGACCAGGCCCGCGGCGGCCAGCCGGCGCAGTGCCGCGCTGATGTTGCTCGGCTTGATCCGCAGCTCGGCGGCGAGCCGGCCCGGGCTCATGCCCGGCCGGTGGACGACCAGTTTGATGATGTCGACCTCGGTCTCCGGCAGCGGCGCGACGCCCGCGACGCGCCGCCCCGTGCGCATGAGGTCGCGGGTGAGGTCGCGCAGCGCCGACCCGAGTATCAGCAGGTCGGAATTTCGCTCCACACCCTCGTTGCTACCATAAGTTTACTTATGCCCGCATAATTATCGGGTGAGGGAGTCCACTCACGTGCCGCGTTCCGCGACGTCCCCCGGTGTGTCGGGCGTCCTCCTGGTCGTCCTGGCGCTGTTGTCCACGATGGCGCCGTTCGCGATCGACATCTATCTGCCCGCGTTCACCAGGATGGCCGCCGACCTCGATACCAGCGCCTCGGCCGTACAGCTCACGCTGACCACCTGCCTGATCGGCCTGGCCACCGGGCAACTGGTGATCGGCCCGCTGTCGGACCGGTTCGGCCGGCGCGGGCCGCTGCTGGTCGCGGCCGTCGTCGCCGCCCTCGCCGGACTGGCCTGCGCCCTCGCGCCGAACGTGTGGGTGCTCATCGCGGCGCGCTTCGTCCAGGGCTTCGCCGGTTCGGCCGGCCTGGTCATCGCCCGCGCGATCGTCGCCGACCGCACCGGCGGCACGGCCGCCGCCAAGATCTTCTCCCTGCTGGGCAGCATCGGCGGGGTCGCCCCGGTCGTCGCCCCGCTGGTCGGCGGCCTGCTGGTGCCGCTCGGGTGGCGCAGCGCCTTCTGGGCGCTCACCGGCATCAGCGTGGCCATGCTGATCGGCGCGCTGCTCGCGGTGCCCGAGTCGCTGCCGCCGGAACGCCGGCACACCGGCGGCATGGCGGCGACCGGCCGCACCATCCGGCGGCTGTTCACCGACCGGGGCTACCTCGGCTACACCCTCGCCCTGGCGCTCGGCTTCGCGGGCATGATGGGGTACATCTCCGCCTCGCCGTTCGTCCTGCAGAACGTGCTCGGGCTGTCCACCACGGCCTACACGATCGCCTTCGCGGTGACCTCCTTCGGAATGATCGTCGCGGGCCTGATCAGCTCCCGCCTGGTCGGCCGGCTGCGCGCCGAGACGCTGCTCACCGCCGGGCAGTGCGTCGTCTGCGCGCTGTCGGTCGTACTTCTGGCGCTGCTCATCCTGGGCCTGCCCGCGGCGGCCGTGCTGCCGGTGCTGTTCGTGCTGGTCTCCTGCACGACCTTCATCATGGGCAACGGCACGGCGCTGGCCATCGGCCGGGTGCCGTGGGCCGCGGGCACCGCCGCCGCGGGCATCGGGGCGCTCCAGTTCGCGTCCGGCGCGATCGTGTCCCCGCTGGTGGGCATCGCGGGCGAGGACACCGGGCTGCCGATGGGCGTCACGCTGGTGCTGACCGCCGTCCTCGGCCTCGCCGCCCGCCTGCTGGGCCGGGGCCTGCCTCCCATCGGCCGCGAAGAAGATTCCGATGAAGTCGTCGAGAAGGTGTCGAGAGGGTCCTGAGGTCTCCGACAGAGGGGGTGAAGGCGCGAAGAACACCCCCCGAAGGGCAGCACCATGAGCACCGCGATCACCACCGCGAACGCCCTGCACACCCTGGAGCCCCTGGTCGGCACCTGGATCATCGACGGGCCCGGCCTGTCCGGCACCGCCCGCTACGAGTGGATGGACGGCGGCGGCTTCCTGGTGCAGCACGTCGAGCTGGACAGCGACGGCGAGATCACCCGCGGGGTCGAGTACATCGGCCTGCACGCCGAAAGCGGCGAACTGCGCTCGCACTTCTTCGGGGCGAAAGGCGAGATTCTGGAGTACATTCACGAATTCACCGGCGATACCTTGACGATCTGGTACGGCGGCGTCGGCTCGCCGGCGAAGTTCGTCGGCACGTTCGACGCCGGTCGCCGCCGCAACACCGGCGCCTGGCAGTGGCCGGGTGGAGGCTACGAGTCGGACATGACGCGCGTGGAGGAGCCGGCCCGATGAAGTACATGATCATGACCTTCGGCGACGCGTCGGCGTGGAACACGCTCGGCCTCGGCGGCACGGAGGCGACCTGGTCGCAGGAGGAGGTCGCCGCGCACTTCAGCGCCATGTCCGACTTCTACGCCGACCTCGCCGCCTCCGGCGAGATGGTCACCGGGTTCGGGCTGGCCGACCCCTCCCACACCATGACGGTGGAGATCCGCGACGGACGGCCGGTCGCCTCCGACGGGCCGCTCGCCGAGGCCAAGGAGGTGCTGGCCGGTTTCGGGATCATCGACGTGGCCTCGCACGACCGGGCCGCCGAGCTGGCCGCGCGGTTCGCCGCGATCGTGCGGAGCCGGGTGGAACTCCGCCCGATCACGGACGACTCCGGCCGGGAGATGTGACCCTGCCCCGGCCGATCGAGGACCTGCTGCGCGAACTCGCGCCGCGGGTCCTCGCCGCGCTCACCCGCCGCTACGGGCACTTCGACCTGGCCGAGGAGGCGGTCCAGGAGGCGCAGCTCGCCGCCGCGGCCCAGTGGCCGGAGCAGGGCGTACCGGACAATCCGCCCGGCTGGCTGACCACCGTGGCCACCCGCCGCCTGACCGACCTGCTACGCAGAACAGGCCCGCAGGCGGCGGGAGCAGCAGGAGGCGTTCCGCGCGCTGCCCGGCGACCTGCTGGCCCCGGCGGCGGACGAACCCCGCCCGCCCGGCGACCAGGACGACACCCTGCTGCTGCTGTTCCTGTGCTGCCACCCCGCGCTGAACCCGCCCGCGCAGGTCGCGCTCACCCTGCGCGCGGTCGGCGGCCTGACCACCGCCGAGATCGCCCGCGCGCTGCTGCTCCCCGAGGCGACCCTGGCGCAGCGGATCAGCCGGGCCGAGAAACGCGTCCTGGAAGCGGGCGGGCGCTTCCGGATGCCCGGCGACGACGAACGCGCGCGCCGCCTCGACGTGGTGCTGCACGTCGTGTACCTGATCTACAACGAGGGCTACACGGCCACGGCGGGGGAGCCGTACACGCGGAGGCGGCGCGGTTCGAGGACACCGACTGGGCGCAGATCGTCGCGCTGTACCAGGTGCTCGACCGGCTCGCCGACAACCCGGTGGTCACGCTGAACCGCGCGGTGGCGGTGGCGATGCTGAGCGGCCCCGAGGCCGGGCTGGCCCTGCTGGAGACGGTGGCCGGCGACCGGCGGATGGCGGGCCACCACCGGGTCCACGCCGTACGCGGGCACCTTCTCGAACGCGCCGGCGCGCGGGCGGCCGCCGCCGAGGAGTACCGTACCGGGGCCCGGCTCACGACCAGCCTGCCCGAACGCCGCTACCTGCGAAGCCGCGCCGCCCGGCTGGACGTCGCGGACCCGGCCTGAGTCAGGCGCCGGCGGGGCGGGCGGCGAGCCACTGCTCCCGGGTGATCGCGTACTCGACCTCGCCGAGGTCGGTGCCGGGGAGCGGGTCGTCGAAGTCGAGGTGGAAGGTGCGGACGTACTCCATGCCGATGGTGGCCATGGTGGCCATGGTGGCCCGCGAGGCGGCGAGCCCGGCAAGCCGATGCTCACCCTGGTGGACGACGAAGAACTCGCCCGGCGCAAGGACCGCCGTGCGCCGCGCCCGGCGGAGCGGGGATGATCGATCCCGGCTGTGCACGATGAGGCGGACGCGGCGAAGGCGCGGGTGACCACGATGCGGGCGGAACCACTGCGGGACGCAGGGCGAGAAGCGGATGCGCTGGAACACGCGGCGGCCGTCTACGTCGAGTTGCGCCCGCGCCTTTTCGGCATCGCCTACCGGGTGCTCGGCAGCGTGGCCGAGGCGGAGGACGTCCTCCAGGAGGCGTGGCTGCGCTGGCAGAACACCGACCGCGCGGCCATCGCCAACCCCGCCGCCTTCCTGGCGACGGTCACCACGCGGCTGGCCATCAACGTCGCGACGTCCGCCCGCGCCCGCCGGGAGTCCTACATCGGGCCCTGGCTGCCCGAACCGATCGACACCAGCCTCGACCCGACGGTCGGCGCCGAACGCGGCGAAGCGCTCGAACTGGCCTTCCTGCTCCTGCTCGAACGGCTCACACCGACCGAGCGGGCCGCGTACGTGCTGCGCGAAGCCTTCGTCTACCCCTACGCGCAGATCGCGGACATCCTCCAGCTCACCCCGGCCAACGCCCGCCAACTGGTGAGCCGGGCCCGCAAACGGCTGACCGCCGCCCGGCGCGAGCCCATCGACAGGGGCGAACACCGCCGGCTGCTCAGGACCTTCCTGACCGCCGCCCAGACCGGCGACATCGCCGCCCTGGAAGACCTGTTCGCCGCCGACGTCGTCAGCACCACCGACGGCGACGGCGCCCCGGGGGCGGCGCGGTTCCCGCTGGCGGGCGTCGCGCGGGTGAGCAGGTTCCTGGCCGCCTTCGCGCCACGGTACTGGCCCGGCGCCCGGTTCACCTGGGTCGAGATGAACGGGCGGGCCGCCGTCCTCGTCCCGCGCAACCGCACCGATTCCACACTTGTCACCATCGAGGGCTCACCCGAGGGCATCCACCAGGTGCTGTGGATCGTCGCCCCGGCCAAACTCCGGGGGTTCGAGCGCTCCCGGTCCCGGGCGGGCTCCCCCGGCGGCGGGGCATGACCACCGAGCGCGGGGCCGGGTCGCTCCGGGAGATGCTCGACGAACGGCGGCACCTGCTGGAGATAGCGCGCTGGATGGTCGACTCGGCGGCGATGGCCGACCGGGTGGTCCAACGGGTGGTACGCCGGTTCGCCGCGGCCAGCGAGGCGGGCGACGCGGCGGCGCTGCGGGCGGTCCTCGCCGCGAACGCGATGGTCGTCAGCGACGGCGGCGGCCGGGTGCGCACCGCCGTCCGCCCCACGCACGGGGCCGACGCGGTCGCCCGCTTCGTGACAGAGCTGCTGGCCGGCCAGGCCGGCACCGAACTGTCCGTCGGACCGGTCAACGGACGAGCGGGCCTGGTACTGCGCCAGGCGGGCAGGGCGGTGGCGGTGGTCGCGGTGAGTGTCGCCGGTACCGAGGTCACTGCGGTGTGGATCGTGCTGAACCCGGACAAGTTGCGGCACTGGCATCGGGGGTGAGCGGCCTGCCGTTCACCCGCACCCGCGTCCCTGGTGGATGACGCCGCCCCGGATCGGCACGGTACTGCCCGCGCCGCCGCGCCCACAGGGCGTGCCCTGCCCGCCATGGCC
>NZ_POUA01000579.1 GCF_003236385.1 Spongiactinospora gelatinilytica | reverse complement strand
CACCTCGACGTCCCTCAACCCCCCTCCCACTGCCGCGCCTTTTCCCTCACCGCTGCCGCCAACGGCTCCTGGCCCGTCGCCGCGGTCAGCGTCGGTGTCATCGCTCCCCGGTCCGCCTCCTGCGCCGTCCGGGGTGGGGCCGGAGTCGGCCACGGCCACGGCCGTTGCCGATCCGCCTCCCACACCGTTGCCGACGGCTTCGGTGCCGGTTGCTGACCCGTTGTGGCAGTCGGCACCGGCTTCATCGGCCGCCGGTTCGGCCTCTATGCCGCTGGCGGCGGGTTCAGCCCTTGATTCGGCTGTAGCCGACCCGCTTCCCGTGCCGCTGCCGACAGGTACGGTGCCGGGAAGATTGGCTCCTGACTCGTTCTCGCAGCCGACATCGGTTCCATCGGCTGGTGGCTCGGCGGCGCCGCCGCCGGCGGCGGGTCCAGCTCCCAGTTCGATGCCTGGCCCGGCAGCTCCCCGCCCCGTGTCATCGCTGACGTCGGTCTCATCTGACGCCGGCTCGCCCCCTACGCCGCCGGCGACGGGGCCAGCGGCTTCTGGTTCACTGCCACCGCCTGGGTCGGATTCATCGGTCGTCAGCCCATTCCGCTCGTCACTGCCAGCGGATTCGGTCTCGGCGGCGGCCCTGTCTGACCCGTTGTCAGCTTCCGGGGCGGCTTCGCCGGCCGCCCATTCGGTACCTTCTCCAGTGCCGATGGGATCTGCCGCTGATGCGGCGCTGGTCCCAGGAAGCCTCGATCCGCTTTCAGCATCTGCGTCGGCGGCTGATCGGGCACCAGATCTGGCTGTCCCCGACCCGCTATCGGCTTCGGTGTCGTCGCTCGCCGACTCTTTGCGTTCCGCGATGCCGAGGGGATCGGCTGCCGGTTCGGCGTCGGCCCCAGGGGGCGATGATCTCCTTTCGGGGGCGGTGCCCGCAGGGTCGGTGGCTGATTCAGCGCCGGACGTAACTGTGGCGGGGTCGGCATCGGCTCCGGGATCGGGGGCGCCGTCTGATGGCCGCCCGGGACCGCCCTCAGTGTCGGTGGGATCGGCTGCTGGGCCGGCGTCGGCCCCGGCTGAAGCTGAACTGCTCTCAGCTTCGCCATCGCATCCTGAGAGCGCTGCCCCCGCGGCAGCGGATGCCGGATCGCAGCTCTCGTTGGACTCGATGCCGCAGGCCGATGGCTCGGCAGGATCGTTGATCTCGGCGGAGCCGGCCGTCGGGTCTGTCTCACGCTCTGGGGCGTCTAACCCGGTAGGCACTGCCAGGGCGGCGAGTGCGCGGTCGAAGACCAGTGCAACGGATCAGCCGGCCTCAGGTACGACACGGCCGCGCCGCCGTACGACCAAGGCCACGCGTGCCGCCTCAACCACTACGCCCGCAACCCGCAAGGCTACCGAGGAGGTAGCGGCTGCCTGACCATAGGGACGGCCGGTCCTCATCAGCCTCCGTGGCGATCTTCCCGACTGGGGACCGGCCTTCTCGACCTGGAACGGACCAACCCGTACAGAGCTGTTGATTTCCCTGCCCGGCTTCACCATATCTCATCAAGCGCCCGAAACAGCGCCACACCAATAAGGCGATCCGGGAAGGGAGGTGCTTAAGCGGACACGCGGTCAAGGAGGTGGCAATATCGTCTTCCCATCTCATTCTGCCCCTGCCTCCTGCTGCCGGTTCGTGATTCTCGATCAAGGTCGCCCTTCATGTCCGCATATGCGCACTGTGGTGTGTCTCCTCCTGGCTGGGGTGTGGCGATCTGCCCGTATGGGCGGTTTGTTCAGGGGTCAATGCCGGATATCACGGATCTATGGGACTAGTCGCACAGAAGGGAGGTGCGATCGAGATGCTGGTGTCCACGTGAGGCTTCCGCCTGCGGGTGTTCGGCGCGATGATCGCCCCTGATCGGGTGGTTAGGTGCAGTCCGAGGGTTTTGAGGGGGATGTTGAGGTCACCTCCGCCGAGAACGTCTATATTCGATGGAAATCATTTCGAATGGGCACTACTGGCTTTTGTGGCCCGTAGAGAAAAGTGTCACCTCTCCAGCGCCCTGTGATATCGCCTGCCACGGCTCGGTTTTTGATAACAGTGTATGAGGCTATGGAGCGCAGCTATGCTCGATCATCCGATCTATGTATGCACGCAGCATCAAGGCGGTACGAAAAAACGGCTGCGGATTAGCATTATGAGCGACGACATGCCGCCATTGAACCAGGCGAAGATCGGCCGCTTCCGTGCCTGCGCACCTTCGCGTGGCGCCCGGCTCTGCTCCGAAGCTTGGACGTCGGTGACGTTCCGATCCTGTCCCGCAGAGACGACTGGCGGCCAGGTGCGACCCGGGAGCAGTCCCGGATCGGTCGCGCCACCATGAGGTCAGATGGTGGCGGCTCAGCGGCGCGCCGTAGGCGTGGACAAGGAGGACTGAACGTGACCAGACAGGTGCTGGCCGACTGGGTGACCATCCTGCTAGGGATCGTGATCGTCTTTCTTGCGGTGATCACCGCGCTGGGGTTCAGGCGCAAGGAGGGCGGGACCGGTTGGCGCTTCACCTGGTGGGCATGGGTGACCGCGGTCGGGAACGTCGCCTTCGGCGTGCTTCTCGTCGCTGTCCGCTTCTGGGGAGGCGGATAGGCGGAGCGATCGGCCGTGACTCGGTCCGGCTCACGAAGGACATGCCGATCAGGCAAGGCCGCGCCCCACTCCGAAGGAGGACACACCGCCGGCCGTTGGCGAGGCTCATGCACCTGGCGTGCGCGCTGATGCGTGTTGGCCGGGCCGGCTACGGTAACCCAGACCGCTATGCAGGCGGTGCAGGTTGTACCTGCCCTCGATGAACTCGAAGATCGCACTACGGGCGGTCTCCGTCAGATCGAAGTCCTTGGCCACCTCGCTGATCGACCGATCCCCCGCCGGCACAACTCGACGATCTCCGCCCTGAACTCCGGTGTGAACGACCGCCGCCGGCGCGGCATCTTCTTCGCCGTGCTCTCCATCATGGACATCCTCCAGGGGACGAGCCCCTGATCTCGGATGTCCGTCAAACCGGATCAAGCCCACCGGGTCGGGTGGGGAG
>NZ_POUA01000578.1 GCF_003236385.1 Spongiactinospora gelatinilytica | reverse complement strand
GTTCCTGGCCGGGCATCCGGGGGTGGACGGCGTGACGTTCACCGGCGAGAGCCGTACCGGATCGGCGATCATGCGGACCGTCGCCGACGGCGTCAAGCCGATCTCCTTCGAGCTGGGCGGCAAGAACGCCGGGCTGATCTTCGCCGACGCCCGCCTCGACGCCGCCGTGGAGGGCTCGGTGCGCTCGGTGTTCACCAACGGCGGCCAGGTCTGCCTGTGCACCGAACGGCTGTACGTCGAGCGGCCGATCTTCCAGGAGTTCGCCGGGCGGCTGGCCAGGCGCGCCCAGGAGCTGTCCCGCGAGCGCGAACCGATGCCGATGATCTCCGCCGGTCACCGCGAGAAGGTGCTGTCCTACTACCGGCTCGCGGCGTCCGAGGGCGCGGAGGTCCTGGCCGGGGGCGGTGTCCCGCCCTGGGTGGAGGGCGGCTACCACGTCGAGCCCACCGTGCTCACCGGCCTGCCGCAGAGTTCGCGGGTGAACCAGGAGGAGATCTTCGGGCCGGTGTGCCACATCACGCCGTTCGACACTGAGGCCGAGGCGGTCGCGCTGGCCAACGACAGCCGGTACGGCCTGGCCGCCACGGTGTGGACGCGCGACCTGTCCCGGGCGCACCGGGTGGCCGCCGCCGTCCAGGCCGGGCTGGTGTGGGTCAACACCTGGTTCCTGCGCGACCTGCGCACGCCGTTCGGCGGGCTGCGGCTGTCCGGGATCGGCCGGGAGGGCGGCGTCCACTCGCTGGACTTCTACTCCGAGCCCTCCACGGTGACCGTGAAGCTGGAGGACGCCGATGAGTGAGCCGGACCTGGTTGATATGTCCGACTTTGCCGGATAAAACGAGACTTACGGCATACCCGCAGCGGAGGACCCATGATCCCGCCCATCGACTTCACGAAGTGGATCGACGAGCACGCCCACCTGCTCAAACCGCCGGTCGGCAACAAGGTGATCTTCGAGGGCGCGGACGACCTGGTCGTCATGGTCGTCGGCGGCCCCAACGCCCGCACCGACTACCACGTGGACCCCTACGAGGAGCTGTTCTACCAGGTCCGCGGCAACATGCACGTCAACGTCATCACACCGCAGGGCCCCGACACCGTCCACATCCGCGAAGGCCAGATGTGGCTGCTGCCGCATGGCCTGCCCCACTCGCCGCAGCGCCCCGAGCCCGGTTCGATCGGCTTCCTGGTGGAGAAGGTCAGGCCGGAGGGCACGCTGGAGCGCTTCCAGTGGTACTGCCAGGAGTGCGGGAACATGGTCCACGAGGTGGAGTTGCAGGTACGCGACATCGTCGTGGACCTGCCGCCGGTCTTCGAGGCGTTCTACGCCGACGACAAGGCCCGTACCTGCGGCGCCTGCGGGGCCTACCACCCCGGCAAGGGCTGACGGGTGACCCACGCACCGGAGGAACACGCATGACCCTGTCCCGCGACGAATGCCAGGCCCTGGACGCCACGGACCCGCTCGCCGGTTTCCGCGCCGAGTTCACCCTGCCCGACGACCGGATCTACCTGGCGGGCAACTCGCTCGGCGCGGCGCCCAAGAGCGCGGCGGCCCGGGTCGCGCGTGCGGTCGAGCGGGAGTGGGGCGGCGAGCTGGTCGGCGGCTGGAACACCGCCGGCTGGTACGCGCAGCCGCTGGCCATGGGCGACCGGATCGCGCCGCTGATCGGCGCGGGGCCGGGCCAGGTGGTGGCCGGCAACACCACCTCCATCGCGGTCTTCCAGGCGCTCGCCGCCGCGCTCAAGCTGCGCCCGGACCGCCGGGTGATCGTCGCCGACCTCGGGGAGTTCCCCACCGACCGCTACATCGCCGAGGGCCTGGCCGCCCTGCTGGACGGCTACGAGATACGCGACTGGCCCTATGTCGGCGACGACGTGGCCGCGGTGCTGCTGTCGGAGGTGGTCTACAGCACCGGCGAGCGCCGCGACGTCGCCGAGGTGACCGCGCGGGTCCAGGCGGCGGGCGCGCTGATGGTGTGGGACGTGTGCCACAGCGTCGGCGCGTTCCCCGTGGACGTCTCGGCCGCGGATTTCGCGGTCGGCTGCACCTACAAGTACCTCAACGGCGGCCCGGGGTCCCCCGCCTTCCTGTACGTCAACCCGCGCCACCACGGCACCGCGCGCAACGCGCTGACCGGCTGGTACGCCCACGCCGAGCCGTTCGCCTTCGAGCCGTCCTTCCGCCCGGCCGAGGGCATCCGCGGATTCGCGGTGAGCACCCCGCACGTCCTGTCGTTCGCCGCGCTCGACGCCGCGATGGAGATCTGGGAGCGGGCCGACCTCGCCGCGGTCCGCGCCAAGAGCCTCGCGCTGACGTCGCTGTTCATCGAGCTGTCCGAGCAGGCGCACCCGGACCTGCGGGTGGCCACCCCGCGCGAGCCCGCGCGGCGCGGCAGCCAGGTGTCCTTCCGCCATCCGCACGGCTACCCGGTCATCCGCGCGCTGGCCGAACGCGGCGTGCAGGGCGACTTCCGCGCCCCGGACATCCTGCGGTTCGGGTTCGCGCCGCTGTATTTGCGGTACGTCGACGTCTACGACGCCGCGACCGCGCTGACCGAGGTCTTCGCCGCCGAACCGTGGCACGACGAGCGCTACACCCGCCGCCTGGCGGTGACGTGAGCCGCTACCAGGCCAGCCCGGCCGACTGCGCGCCGCCGCTGAAGTCGCCCTTGCCGGACAGCCGCCACCGCTGCCTGGCCTGGTAGGTCGCGCCGTCCGGCGGGTCCACCTTGAACCAGCCGCAGGTCCTGATCTGGCCGTCGTAGGTGAAGCGCAGGCCGTTGCAGACGTAGGGTCCGAGCATCGTGCCGACGCCCGGCCGCCACAGCTCGACGTGGGCGTCGGCGGTGACGCCCTTGGAGCCGCGCACCTGTCCCATCACGGCGAGAACGCCGTCCTTGACCCGGATGCAGGGGCGCATCGCGATCCCGGCCTTGGCCACCACCAGCCAGGGCTCGCGGCAGCGCATGGCGTCGGGGCGCACCGGGCCCTCGTGGATGAAGGACGGCTTGGCGGGTGACGGGCTGGGGGTCTTCGTCGGCTTGGGGGAGGTCTCGCCCTCGGAG
>NZ_POUA01000577.1 GCF_003236385.1 Spongiactinospora gelatinilytica | reverse complement strand
CCACTGGTCACCGAGCCCAGCCATTCGTCCCGGACGCTGAACCAGGAGGCCGTCACCGCGGCTTCCCTTCTCCATGGCGATCAGGAGGGGACGGCTCAGTGACAGGCCCCACCGCCGCTCACGGGCGAAGCTCCCCGGCCGAGGCCGAGAGTTGCGCTCACTCCTGCGGGGTGGGGGGCTCGGGATGAGCACAGGGTGGCGGGCCGCGGGACGATGGTGGCACCGCCAAGTTCACCGTCCAGCGGCAGAACGGCGTTCATCGCCGGGTGGGAACCCACCGGTCGCCCCCCGGAAAATCCCTCGGGCGCGCGGGCTGGGTCATGTCGGTTGCCCGGGGGGCGAAGAGGTCACTGCACGGCGCGCCAGACAGTGCCGCGGCGCTGGTACTCCAGCACCTCCTCGGCCAGCAGCGCGGCCTGCGGGCCGTAG
Organism: Spongiactinospora gelatinilytica; assembly: GCF_003236385.1. GTDB lineage: Bacteria > Actinomycetota > Actinomycetes > Streptosporangiales > Streptosporangiaceae > Spongiactinospora > Spongiactinospora gelatinilytica. The sequence continues at coordinate 2,640 of NZ_POUA01000577.1, read as the reverse complement.
AAGCGTTCGGCCAGCCACAATCCCAGGTCGAGGCCAGAGGTGACGCCGCCGGAGGTGACCAGGTCGCCGTCGTCGACGACTCTGGCCCTGACGACGTCGCCGCCTCGCGCTCGAACGTCGTCTTCGGCGACGTGGTGGGTGGCGCAGGGGCGGCCGTCGGTGAGCCCGGCCGCGGCGAGCAGTTGCGTGCCGGTGCACACCGCCGCCAGGATGAGGCCGGGCCGGGCAGCCGAGGCCAGTGCACGCGGCAGCGCGCCGCGGATAATCTCGCGGTCCACGCCGGAGCCCTCGCCGTAACCGCCTCCCGGCACCAAGATCAAGTCTGCGGTGCCGGGCGACCAGGGGGCCCGGACGGTGATCTCGGCCCCAGACGCGGTGGTCACCGCCCGTGGGCCGTCGGCGGTGACGTAGGTGTGCCGTACGTGCTCCAGGACGCCGAAAACCGTGATCGGGCCGATGAAGTCCTGGTCCTCGACGTCGTCGTACAGGACGGTATGCACGCTAAGTGAGCGCATGTGACCTCCGTTGGGAAATGAGGGAAAAAGGGGGCTGGGCGCAACAGTATTGTTGGTGTGTGGGCGAAGTGAACAGTGGCTCGAATGCCGGGTATGCGTAAGATCTGGCCACATGCATGTTGTCGCCGTTCTGGCCTTCGACGGGGTGGTGGCCTTTGACCTGACGATCCCCGCCCAGGTGTTCGCCGCCGCGCGGCAAGCGGATCTGAGCCCCCTCTATGAGGTGCGGGTGTGCGCCGATCGGCCGCTCAACGCCACTGCCTGGGACCAGGACCTCTTCCAGATCTCTCCGAAGTACGGCCTCGGCGGCGCGCTGACCGCCGACACCGTGATCGTCCCTGGCGGCGACCCTGAGCGGCCGCCGGACCCGGAGGTGCTGCGGGTAGTGCGCACAGCCGCTGCTCGGGGCTGCCGGGTGGCCTCCATCTGCACGGGTGCGTTCGTGCTGGCGGCGGCCGGGCTGCTCGACGGCCGTCGCGCCACCACCCACTGGTATCTCGCCGACCAGCTGGCGCGAGACTTCCCTGACATCGAGGTGGATCCATCGGTCCTGTTCGTCGACGAAGGGGACATCCTGACCTCTGCCGGAGTCGCGGCAGGGCTGGATCTGTGTTTGCACATGGTGCGCCGAGACCTCGGCGCGGCCACCGCGGCCGACGCCGCCCGGGCGATCGTCATGCCGCCGCAGCGCTCCGGGGGCCAGGCTCAGTTCATCGAGCAGCGCGACCCCGAGGGCGACCCCGACGATCTCGCCCCGGCCCTGCGGTGGATGCACGACAACCTGGACAAACCGCTGACCTTGGCCGACATCGCGGCGCAGGCCGCCATGAGTACACGCAGCCTGTCGCGCCGCTTCCGCGCCAGACTGGGCATGACCCCGCTGCAGTGGCTGCTCGACCAGCGTGTGCGGCGGGCCAGGGAACTGCTGGAGACAACCGGCCTGCCAGTGGAGCGGATCGCGCGGACGACGGGATTCGGTTCGGTCGAGGCCCTACGGCACCATTTCGCCAGACAGGTCGGCACCAACCCGAGGGCCTACCGCGCAACCTTCCGCAGCCCCCCCTGACGCCGGCGCTCTTACACCAACTCATGCGGGAACTCCCCGATCGCTCACCCCGGCTCGCCAAGACAGCAGTCGACCTGAACTTGCTCCGCTTTGACGGACACTAACGATGTGGTGGTCAGGCCGCAGTCGCCTCGTAGTCGGCATGGCTACGGTAGCCAGGCCGCCATGCAGACGATGCGGGACGGCGGTGCCCTCACTGCGCAAGGGCCGAAGCGACGCTGCGCGGAGAACTTCGAGTAGTCCGCGGGTCACGGCCGTCCGGGCGTCCGCGGAACGAGCAGCCCGCGGTTGAACGCCTCGGTGACGGCGGCGGCGCGGTCGTTCACCCCGCACTTGGTGTAGATGTTCAGCAGGTGGGACTTGACAGTGGCCTCCGTGATGAACAGGCGGACGGCCGCCTCGCGGTTGGTGTTCCCGGGGGGAGTCCTTGAGCAGGTAGCCGGTCGCGCCCGCCTCGATCGCCGGCAGGACGTCGGTGTCGGAATCGTAGGTCGTCAGCACCGGCACGCGCGCGGTGACGCCGAGCCGGGTCAACTCGGTGATCGCGGCCAGCCCGTCCATGCCCGGCATGCGCAGGTCCATCAGAATCACCTCGGGCCGCAGTTCCTGGGCCAGCCGCACTGCGTCAGCGCCGTCAGAGGCCGCACCCAGCACCTCGAATCCGGGCGCGGAAGCGAACATGCTGCTCAGCCCATCCCTGACAACTGGGTGGTCGTCGGCGATCAGCAGCCGGATCGCGGTGCCGGTCATGCGCCGCTCCCGATCAGCGGACAAGGGACGCAGGCCGAGATGCCGGTGCCGGCGCCGGGCTCGGACTCGACACGCAGGCTGCCGGACAGCTCTTCTACGCGCTGCCGCATGATCGTCAGGCCGAACCCGTCGGCCTCAAGGCACGCCAGGTCGAAGCCCTTGCCGTCGCCGCGCACGTCTAGTACTACAGTCATGTTTCGTGATCTATAGTGGACTCTGTGTCGGATGGGGTGACGTCTGAGGATCTCCAGTCATGGGCGGCCGGGCTGGATGAACTGTTCGCGCGGGTCGCCGCTCGTTTCGGGCGGG
>NZ_POUA01000576.1 GCF_003236385.1 Spongiactinospora gelatinilytica | reverse complement strand
GCTCGCTGGCGGGAACGAGCCTACCGATCGTCGCCAACCACGCGTAATCCACGCGTAAAGGCATTGCTTCCCCGACAAATCGTCATCAAGCCCGGCCGATTCCCTCCACCCTGCGCGTGGTCGCCCGGCTGGCCTTCGGCTCGTCATCGGCCGGGGCGGGCGGTGCGGACGAGGGCGCCGCCGGCTCCTCGCCGGAATCCGGCGGCTTCTCCACCGGCTGCTTCTCCATCGGTGTGGACCCCATATGTTCATGACGTTGCTCGCTGGCGGGAACGAGCCTACCGATCGTCGCCAACCACGCGTAATCCACGCGTAAAGGCATTGCTTCCCCGACAAATCGTCATCAAGCCCGGCCGATTCCCTCCACCCTGCGCGTGGTCGCCCGCGCCCGGGGAACGCACAGTGAAAGACGGGGCTACGCGAGGAGGAGCCGTGCAGATCGGAGTTCCGCGCGAGGTAAAGAACAACGAATACCGCGTCGCGCTCACCCCGGCCGGAGCGCACGAGTTCGTCAGGCACGGGCACCAGGTCCTCATCGAACGGGAGGCCGGGACCGGGTCGGCGATCCCCGACGACGACTTCGCCGCCGCCGGGGCGGTGATCGTGCCGTCGGCCGACGAGGTGTGGGGGCAGGCCGACCTGGTGCTGAAGGTCAAGGAGCCGGTCGCCGAGGAGTACCACCGGATGCGCAAGGGCCAGGTCCTGTTCACCTACCTGCACCTGGCCGCGTCCGCGCCCTGCACCACGGCCATGCTGGAGTCGGGGATCACCGGCATCGCCTACGAGACCGTGCAGACGGCGGGCGGCTTCCTGCCGCTGCTCGCGCCCATGTCGGAGGTGGCCGGACGGCTCGCCCCGCAGGTGGGCGCCTATCACCTGATGAGCCAGGGCGGCGGCCGAGGGGTGCTGATGGGCGGCGTGTCGGGGGTGCACGCGGCCCGCGTGGTGGTGATCGGGGCCGGGGTCGCCGGGATGAACGCGGCGGTGATCGCGCTGGGCATGCAGTCGGAGGTGCTGCTGCTGGACAAGAACATCGACCGGCTGCGCCAGGCCGACATCATCTACCAGGGCCACTGCCAGACCATCGCCTCCAACGCCTACGAGATCGAGCGCGCCGTCCGTGAGGCGGACCTGGTGATCGGGGCGGTTCTGGTACCGGGGGCCAGAGCACCCAAGCTGGTCGGCAACGATCTGGTCGCGCGGATGCGCCCGGGTTCGGTGCTGGTGGACATCTCCATCGACCAGGGCGGCTCGTTCGAGGACTCCCGCCCGACGACCCACGCCGACCCGACGTACCGGGTCCACGACTCGGTGTTCTACTGCGTCGCGAACATGCCGGGCGCGGTCCCGCACACCTCGACCTACGCGCTGACGAACGTCACCGTCCCGTACGCGCTGGCCATCGCCGACCTCGGCTGGCGGGCGGCGCTGCGGGCCGACCCGGCCCTCGCCCGGGGGCTCAACACGCACGAGGGCCATGTGACGAACAAGCCCGTGGCCGAGGCGCACGGGCTGGAGTTCGCGGGCGTCGAAGAGATCTTGACCTAAGGCCGTCCCGGCGACTCAGGAGGCGCTGGGCTCGGGGGTGCCGGTCGCGGGGGCGCTGGGCTCGGAGGTGGCGGGCGGCGTGCCCATGGTGTCCGGCGATCCGCTCGGCGCGACGGCCGGGATCTCCTTCTGGGCCGCCGTCTTGTCGGTGCTGTACGGCCCCTCACAGGAGGCGCCGAACTCCGGCGTGTTGGTCGGGTTGTTACGGTACTTGCTGATGAACCGCGGGAGCTTCGGGTCATCGGCGCTGGACAGCTTGATCTGGTTGTTCCACGCGCTGGCGACGATCGGCGAGGGCAGCCCGGGGTACGGGCTGAGCAGCATGTACTCCTCGCCGGCGAGCTTCTTGAGGGTCTCCACCTGGGCCTTGGGCAGGGTGGGGTTGTAGGTGATCCAGATCGCCCCGTGTTCCAGGGAGTGGACCGCGTGCTCGTTGTTGACCGGCTCGTCGTAGATGCCGCAGCGCTGCCAGACGCTGTTGTGCTCCCCGCCGAGCGGCGGGTTCTCCTTGTAGGAGATCTTGGTCTCCTTGTGCTGGCTGGCCGGGTACTTCGCGGTGACCACTTCGCCCAGCGAGGTCGCCGACCGTTCCCTGATCAGGTAGAACGCGACCACGCCGACGAGCAGGATGATGACGAGCCCGCCCGCACCCCACATGAGCATGGCGGTACGGCGCTCTTTGCGCTTCTGCGCGGCTCGCATCTGCGCCAGATGCTCACGCCTCGCCTGCGCCTTCTCCTTGGACATCATTCCTCCATCGGCGGGCCCAATCAGGGGTCACCTTATTCCGTACCAACGTATGTGGAGAATAAGGGCTTTAAGTTCTCCTCACGCCGCTTACCGGAGATCACGGGTACGCTGAGCAAACGATGGACGTCCCCGTTGAAACTCCCGCACGCCCACGGCACCGCCCGCTGCTCATCGCGGCGGTCTGTACCGTGCTGGCCGCCATCGCCGCCGCCGTCTTCTTCGCCGGCCGGTACGGCACGCCCTCCGACGTCTCGCCGGAGGCGGGATTCGCGCGGGACATGGCGTTCCATCACGCCCAGGCCGTCGAGATGGCGTTCGCCGCACACGATGTCACCGAGGACGAGACGCTGCGCGCTCTCACCAGCGACATCATTCTCACCCAGACCGCCCAGCGCGGGATCTTCATGGGCTGGCTTCAGCAGTGGGGGCTGAACCAGGCCGGCGAGCGGCCGAGGATGGCCTGGATGTCCGGTCACGGACACTCCGCGGGCCGGGCGAAACCGGCGGCGCCGGCCGGGGCGCCGATGCCCGGCATGGCGACCGGCGCGGAAATGGAGCGGCTGAGACAGGCCGAGGGCAAGGCGGCCGAGGTCCTGTTCCTGCAGCTCATGATCCGTCACCATGAGGGAGGCGTGCAGATGGCCGACGGCCTGCTGCGCCTTTCCGACCGTGAGGAGGTCGCCACCATGGCCAGGCACATCAGCGCCGGCCAGAGCGGCGAGATCAAGCTGATGACCGACCTGCTCCGCGCCCGGGGCGCGAAGCCGTACCCGACGATCCTCGACTGACGTGTCCGGCCCTGAGGCC
>NZ_POUA01000575.1 GCF_003236385.1 Spongiactinospora gelatinilytica | reverse complement strand
GGTCATGGCTCAGGTCATGGCTCGGGGTCGGGCTCTTTCAGGAGGGCGCGGGGGTGAGCGGGTGCCACATGCCGCGCGCCCGCAGCACCTGCCGCAGGCCGGTGATGTTGTCGGACATGATGCCGTCCACGCCGAGGTCGAGCAGTTGCTCCATGCGCGCCGGCTCGTTGATCGTCCACACGTGCACCTGCATGCCCAGGGCGTGCGCGGTGCGCACCAGGGCCCGGGTGGTGACGCGCAGCCCGCGAAACCCGACCGGCACCTGCGCGCACGGCACCTCGGCGCGGGCCAGGCGGGTCAGCAGCCTGCCGTACCCGGAGGTGGCGGCGGCGGCGCGCAGCGCGGCCACCCCGCGGGGGCCCAGCGCCGAGCACACCTGCCGGCCGACGGCGGCGCGGGCGCGGCTGAGCCGCTCGTCGGAGAAGGAGGTCAGGCAGACGCGGTCGTGGGCCGCGGTGCGCCTGATCGCCTCGGCCAGCGGGCCGATCGCCCCGGCCTCCTTGACGTCGATGTTGAACCGGGCCCGCGGCCAGCTGCCCAGCAGGTCCTCAAGGAGCGGGATCTCATCGACGCCGCCGACGCGCGCCTGGCGCACCATCCGGTAGGGGAGTTCGGCGATCCGGCCGGTGCGGTCGGTGACCCGGTCCAGGGTGTGGTCGTGGAAGGCGACCAGCACCCCGTCGGAGGTGGCGTGGGCGTCGGTCTCCAGGTAGGTGTAGCCGAGGTCCACGGCGCGGGCGAAGGCGGCGACGGTGTTCTCCCGGCCCTCGCCGGCCCCGCCGCGGTGGGCGAAGGCCAGCGGGGCGGGATGGTCGAGGAAGGGGAAGCGTCGCTGCACGTGCAGGAGTATGCCCGGTGCGGGGGCCCGGCGTCAGTCCGGGGAGGTGAACGTTCGCTCACGGACCGCCGGGCGCCTCGGGGCGGGCCCATTCGCGGCGGCGGGCCTCGGCCATGGCGATGGCGGCGGCGATCCCGACGTTGAAGGACCCGACGCGGCCGACCTGCGGGATGTAGCACACCGCGGCGGCGGCCTCCAGCAGCGCGGGGGAGCAGCCGTGGTCCTCCCCGCCCAGGGCCAGGCACACCGCGCCGCCGAGCGGGGCCTGGTGCAGCGGCACGGCATCGCCGCTCAGCTCGACGGCCACCACGGTGAAACCCGCCTCCCTGGCCGCCTGGACGGCCGAGAGGGTGGGCGCGGGCTCCTCCCACGGCACCAGCCGGTCGGTGCCCAGGGCGGTCTTCTGCGCCTTTTGGGTGGTCGGCGGGGTGGCGTTGCCGGCCAGCCAGATCCGCTCGGCGCCGAACGCGGCGGCGGTGCGGAAGATGGTGCCGATGTTGAACGGGCTGGTGACCGATTCCAGGATGAGCGCCAGGCGGCCCTCGGTGGAGCGGCGCCAGGCGCGGTTGAGGCGTTTGACGTCGGTCGGGCGCAACTGCCTGCGGGTGTTCACCTGGACTCCGCCGTTCACCTGGACTCCACCTTGGCCTCTACTTTCAGTATCCGGTACGACGATCGGGACGCCACGCGGGTGACCGGGTGGCCCTGGCCGGCCAGCCAGCGCTGCAGGGAGTCCGAGCCGAGGTGCTTTTGCACCACCAGGTGGGCCGCGCCGCCGGGGGCCAGGCGGTCCAGCCAGCGGGTCAGCATCGCGTGCAGCGCGGGTTTGCCGATACGGATGGCCGGATTGGACCAGATCGCAGCGAATCGTACATCGGGCGGCACCTCGTCGGCATGCATCGACCTTACTCTGTAAAGGCCGTGGGCCGTGGCGTTCGCCGCGCACAGCTCCAGCGCCGCCCGGTTCACATCCACCGCCCACACCGTCGCCTGCGGCGCACGCGTCGCCATGGTCAGCGCGATCGGGCCGTACCCGCAGCCCAGGTCCAGCAGGTCGCCCGTGGCGGGCGGCGGCGGCACGGTCTCCAGCAGCACCCGGGTGCCGGGGTCGATCCTGCCGGGGGAGAACATCCCGCCGCCGGTCGCCAGCCGCAGGTGCAGGTCGGGCAGGACGAGCGTGACCGATCCCGTCGTGCCGGGCCGGGCCCCGCCTTCGGGCCGCTCGGAGAAGTAGTGCGCCACGGGCACCGACGTTACCAATGCCGGGGCACCACCCCCGCCCGCCGCCTTCAGGGCAGGCGGGAGCCGAACAGCAGCGACAGCGCCGCGACCAGCGCCCCGGCCAGCAGCGCGGCCAGCACGAACCACTGGCCGATCTCCTGGTGGACGGTCTTGTAGCCGAGGGAGGTGCCGATCTGCTCGTACACCTCGCGCAGCTCGGTGCCGGACTCGGCGGCATAGGCCCGCCCGCCGGTGCCGTCCGACAGGGTCTGCAAGGTGGCCTTGTTGACCGGTACGTTGACCGCCCGCCCGTCGATCACCACGGTGCCCTCCTGGGTGCCGTAGGCGATGGTCGACACCGGCACCCGGGCCTGCACGGCCGCCTCGATGGCCTCGCTGACCGCGCGGCCGGAGGTGTTGTCGCCGTCGGACAGCAGCACCAGCGCCGCCGGCGGCGGGTCGGTGGCGGCCCGCTGGTCGAAGGAACGGATGGAGTCCAGGGAGTTGAACACCGCCTCGCCGATGGCGGTCCCGGCCCGGGTGGACAGGTTGCCGATGGCGGTGATGACGCCCAGGTGGTCGGTGGTGGGGGAGACCACCACCGCGGCCGAGCGGGCGAAGGACACCAGGCCGACGTTGAACCGTTCGGGCAGGTCGCGCACGAACCGCTGGGCGGCGTCCTTGGCGGCGCTGATCCGGTCGGGGGTGACGTCGTCGGCCTCCATGGACAGGGAGATGTCCATGGCGATGATGATGGTGGCCCGGTCGCGGGGCACGCGCACCGCGTCGGCGGGGCGGGCCACGGCCAGCACCAGCAGGGTCATCATGAGCAGGAACAACGCGGGCGCCAGGTGGCGGCGCCGGCCGGGCGCCGCCGGGGAGACCAGCGACAACAGCGGCAGGTTGGAAAACCGCACGGCGTGGCGGCGGCGGGCGAACTGCGCCGCCACATAGCCGCCGGCCAGCGGCACGAGCGCGGCCAGCAGCCACAGCCAGCCCGGTGACAGGAACGTCATGTGCCCCCCGCCTTCCCCGCCGGGGGCCGGGC
>NZ_POUA01000574.1 GCF_003236385.1 Spongiactinospora gelatinilytica | reverse complement strand
TGCCGGGCGGGGAGCGGCTCGGATAGTGTGGCGGTCTCAGCGCGTCGAGGAGGTGAGACCCATTACCGCCAGATCAGGCCGGGTGCTCTCGCCTCGCCGCCGTTCGGCTCGCCCCTCGTAGGGGGCCGGGAGAGCGCCCGTCGGCAATCCGAAAGGCGCTCTTGTGTGGATTCCTCCCTCTCCGTTGCTGTTTCTGCGGTCCGTCGTCATTGCCAGGCTGCGCGCCGCCGGGTGCGTCTTCGCCGAAGACGAGGCCGATCTACTGATCGCCGCCGCCTCCTCTGAGGCCGACCTCTCCGCGTTGGTGGACCGGCGGGTCCAGGGCCTGCCGCTGGAACACGTTCTCGGCTGGGCGGAGTTCTGTGACCTGCGGGTCGCCGTCGATCCGGGGGTGTTCGTGCCGCGCCGCCGTACCGAGTTCCTGGTACGGCGGGCCGCCGCCCTCGCCCCGCCGGATGCCCTCGTGCTCGACCTGTGCTGCGGCTCAGGCGCCGTGGGCGTGGCCCTGACCACCGCCATCCCCGCCGCCGAACTGCACGCCACCGACCTCGACCCCGCGGCGGTCCGCTGCGCCCGCCGCAACTGCGCCCCGGTGGGCGGACAGGTCTACGAAGGCGACCTCTTCGACCCACTGCCATCACGGCTGCGGGGGCGGGTCGACGTTCTGGTGGCCAACGTCCCGTATGTCCCGAGCGACGAGGTCGGATTCCTCCCACCCGAGGCCCGCCACCACGAGCCCCGCATCGCCCTCGACGGCGGCCCGGACGGCCTCGACGTCCTACGCCGAGTGACAACGACAGCCGCGACCTGGCTGTCCCCGGGCGGCCACCTACTGATCGAAACCAGCGAACGCCAGACCACCCCCGCCACAACGGCCATGACCACCGGCGGCCTCACCACCACCGTCGCCCACTCCACCGACTGGAACGCGACAGTGGTGATCGGCACCCTGCTCTGAAGTCACGCCGCCCATAGGGTGCGATCTTGCGGGCCGGAGCCCGGAGTGAGAGCCGGGGTCCTGCACAAAGGCGATCTCACTCACCGCGCACCCCGCCGGGTCTGGTCCCTTCCTGACCTCGACTGCGCCTGAGCGGCAGTGGTTCAGAGCTGGGGCCTGTGCGGACGTGCTACACCTTCCACCGCTGCCACTGTGCGGGTGGGCACGCCCTTCTGTGAGGACTGGCCGACCCGGGGCCGGCTCTCCCTGATCTTCGTAAGGGATGCCCCGTTGACGTCGTTGGGGACCTTGGGGAGCGCTGATCTTGTGCAGGCCGGATTGTGGGTGCGTGAGCATGGGTGCCGTGGCGTGATTGTGGTACGGCGGTTCTCGGCTCTGGCAGGGCCGCTGCGGCAGGGCGACTCTGGTCGTCGGAGTAAGACCGTGCCGGGGGTGCGGCCCGGCGGGGTGCGGGGGAATGCGGCGACGATGGCCGCCACGGCCCTGGAGGGGGGGTGGCGGCCTGCTCGGCGGGGATGGCTCAGAGCTTGCGGAGAACGGCGACGACCTTGCCGAGGACGCTTGCCTCGTCACCGGGGATGGGCTCGTAGTTGGCGTTGTGCGGCACGAGCCACACGTGGCCGTCCTTGCGCTTGAAGGTCTTGACCGTGGCCTCGCCCTCGATCATGGCCGCCACGATGTCGCCGTTGTCGGCCACCGGCTGCTGGCGGACCACGACCCAGTCGCCGTCGGCGATGGCGGCGTCGATCATCGAGTCGCCGGTCACCTGGAGGAGGAACAGCGTGCCCTCGCCGACGAGCTGCTTGGGCAGCGCGAAGACGTCTTCGACGCTCTCCTCTGCCAGAATCGGGCCACCGGCCGCGATGCGGCCGACCAGCGGCACGAAGGCGGCCGTCGGACGGTTGACCGCGGTCTCCTCCGTCGCGGCGTCGGGGTCGACCCAAAGGACCGGCTCGCCGGGGAGGCGCACCTCAAGCGCTCTCGGCCGATGCGGGTCGCGGCGTAGGTAGCCCTTGCGCTGGAGCGCGGTGAGCTGGTGGGAGACGCTCGACGTGCTGGTGAGCTGCACCGCCTCGCCGATCTCGCGCATGGAGGGCGGATATCCCCGCTGCTGCACCGAGTCTCGGATCACCTCGAGGATCTTGCGCTGTCTGGGGGTGAGGCCCAGCGAGTCTCGCCTGCGCACCGCGAGGTCGCTCGCCGCCCCTTCATCACGCCCACTCATGATCTGCCTCCTCGCCTACTGGACCGGCTCGCCGGGCTCACGTGGCTTCCTTCCGGACCGTGGTCTTCATGTCGCACACTGCAACCGTATCTTGAGTGAAGATCATCATCAAACAATTGTTCGACTTGCTCCTCGAAATTATCGGTCGCGTGGTGTACAACATCGTACGGGAGTTCGATCGACACCGTGTTCGATTTGGCGATCTTATACCGGCCGTTTCGACCGGCCGGCCCGTGGGTGGGAGGTCATCATGCGGGCGACGACAACCACGACGACCACAACAACACCAGCCGCGATCCCATGGTCCACCCTCGCACGCCGCGAGTCCCTGCGCCGTGCCGCGGCCCGCCGTTCCGCCGAACGCCGCCGCCAGGCGGCGGCCACGGCGTGGCGAACGCCCGACGTCCGGGCCGCGCCCGGGCCGGACGGGCAAGGGGCGGCCGGGCGGCGAGGCTCCGGCGCGAGGTCCCGGTCCGTAGGCGTGGGCGACGAGACGGCGAAAGTCCCCCGGAGGCAGCCTCCGGCACGGGAGGCAGCACCTGCCACCGGTCGCCGGAGGTCACCCCCGGCCACGGGGATCGGCGGCCCGTCTGGGATGCCGGTCTCCTCTTCGGGTGGTACGGGGCGGTCGAGTAGCCGTGACGGGCGATCTTCGGCTCAGGGTGGAGCGCGTACGGCCGGTGCTCGGAAGTCGCATCCGTTAATGGGGTCTGGCGACGTGCCTGGAATGTCCACCTCCTTCCCAGATGGCGCGGGGCGGCGGTCCCCGGCTCAGGGCGCGGCTCGTACGGCTTCGGGGTACGGCGGCGCGGCTGGGGTGTCTGTGTCCTCCTCGGCCGGTGGTGATGGAGCGGCCGGGGCATCGCGGGTTCGGCCTCGGGCGCGCGCGAGATCGCGTCCGGTTGCGGAGTACGGCGGGGCGTTCGGCTCTGGGG
>NZ_POUA01000573.1 GCF_003236385.1 Spongiactinospora gelatinilytica | reverse complement strand
GGGGGCGGCGGCGGGCGCCTGCGCTGGTTTCGGCGCCGGCCTGGCCGTGGACCTGCTGCCGCCGGTCCACCATGTGGCCGGGCAGTACGCGCTGCTGTTCTGCCTGGTCGGCTTCGTGGTGGGGCGGATGGTCGAGCGCACGTCCGCCGCCGTGGTGCCGGCGGCCGTGCTGGCGGCGGTGGCCGGGCCGCTGCTCGCCGCCGGGGTGGCGGCGCTGCTCGGCGTACCGGGGATCACCGGTGCCGCCCTGCTCTCCCGGCTGCCCGGGGCCGTGGTCTGCAACCTGCTGGCCGCGCCGCTGGTGGTCTGGGGCGTCGGGCGGCTGCTCGGCGGCAGGCGCGGCGAACAGCCGGTACGGCACGCGCTGCGCGCCGCGAACGGCACGAGGGGAGCGGTGTCATGACGAGAATCCGCACCCGCCTGCTGATCGTCCATGTGCTCGTGCTGTCGGTCCTGGCCGTGCTGGCCGTGCGCCTGTGGCAGGTGCAGGTGGTGCGCGGCGCACAGTACGTCTCGGCGGCGACGGAGACCCGCACCCGCGACGTGATGGTGCCCGCCGTACGCGGCCAGATCCTGGACGCCAACGGCAGGCCCCTGGTGCGCAACAGGACCGCGCTCGTGGTCTCCGTGGACCGGACCGCGCTCTACCGCATGCGCGACGGCGGCAGCGCGGTGCTGCGCAGGCTCGCCGCCGTGCTCGGGCAGCCGGTGCAGGCGCTGCGCGACCGCATCCGGTCGTGCGGGCCGGGCGTCACCCGGCCGTGCTGGCCCGGCTCGCCGTACCAGCCGATCCCGGTGGACGAGGGCGTCTCGACCCGGCAGGCGCTGCAGATCCTGGAGCGGCAGGAGCAGTTCCCGGGGGTGACCGCCGAGGTCCAGGCGTTTCGCGAATATCCGATGGGCAGCGCCGCGGCGCAGATGCTCGGCTACCTCCAGCCGGTCACCCAGGAGGAGCTCGACCGGCGCAAGGGCATCGCCGACGCCTTCTCCGGAGTCGACCTGGTCGGGCGGGACGGCCTTGAGTCGGTCTATGACCAGGCGCTGCGCGGCGTGCCCGGCCTGCGCAGGGTGCAGGTCGACCGGCTGGGCAAGGTCCTCGGCGTGGAGCGCCAGGTGGCGCCGGTCCCCGGCGACACGCTGATCACCAGCATCGACTCCAAGGTGCAGCTCATCGTGGAAAAGGCGCTGGTCAACGCGATGAAGAAGGCGCCCAAGGCGGACGGCGCGGCGGGCGTGGTGCTCGATCCGCGCAACGGGCGGGTACTGGCGCTGGCCAGCGCGCCCACCTACGACCTCGGCGTGTGGAGCGGCGGCATCTCCGAGGCCGAGTACCGCGGCCTGCTGTCGGAGAAGTACGGCAAGCCGCTGGTCTCGCGGGCCACCAAGGGCGAGTTCGCGCCCGGGTCCACGTTCAAGATCTCCTCCGTGTCGGCGATGCTCGCCGACGGCTATCCGCTGAACGGCAAGTACAACTGCCCGGGTTCGTTCATGGTCGGCGGCCGGCCGTTCAGCAACTTCCGCGGCCAGGGGCTCGGCGTGCTGACGCTGCACCAGGCGCTGGTCAAGTCGTGTGACACGATCTTCTACCGGGCGGGGTTCGAGCAGTGGCTGCGCGATGGCGGGCTCAACCCCAAGGGCCCGACGAAGGAGCCGATGGCCCACACGGCCCGCGCCTACGGCTTCGGTTCGCGGACCGGCATCGACCTGCCGGGCGAGTCGCCCGGGCGCATCCCCGACCGATCCTGGAAGAAGGAGATGTGGGCGGCCACCAGGGACGACAACTGCAAGCGGGCCAAGACCGGCTTCCCGGAGGTGGCCAAGAGCAGCCCGTCGCGCGCCTCGTTCCTCAAGCGCCTGGCGCACGAGAACTGCCTTGAGGGCTACCGGCTGCGTGCCGGCGACGCGGCCAACTTCTCCATCGGGCAGGGCGACGTGCTGGTCACGCCGCTGCAACTGGCCCGGGCGTACGCGGCGCTGGTGACCGACGGCAAGGTGCGCAGCCCGCGGATCGGCTGGGCGCGGGTACGCCCGGACGGCAGGCTGGTGGAGCGGATCAAGTCCCCGGTGACGGGCAGGCTGCCGATCACCGCCGAGCAGCGGACCTACATCAGGAAGGCACTGAGCGAGGTCACCTCCGACGGCACGGCCGCGGGGGCGTTCAACGGGTTCCCGATGGACCACATCAGGATCGGCGGCAAGACCGGCACGGCGGAGGTGTACGGCAAGGAGGACACGTCGTGGTTCGCGTCGTTCGCTCCCGCGGCCGATCCGCGGTTCGTCGTGGTGGTCATGGTGTCCCAGGGCGGGATGGGCGGCTCGACCGCGGCTCCGGCGGTCCGTGAGATCTACGAGCAGATGTTCGGCATCGCGCCGCAGGGCGGCAAGAAGACCGCGCCGGCGCTGCCCGGGATGCGGGCCGCGCAGACCCTGCCGGTCATCAGCCCCGACGGGCTGGTGGCCCGGTGATCGCGCCGTCCGCCCGCGGGCGGACGCCGCTGCACCGCGCGCCCGGCGCCACCCGCGTGATGTGGCGGATGGACGCGGTGTTGCTGGTGGCGGTGCTGGCGCTGACGGTGATCGGCACGCTGCTGGTGTGGTCGTCCACGCGTACCTGGGCCCCGGGCTCCACCGGCCTGGTCAAGAAGCACGTGCTCAACGTCGCCATCGGGCTGACGCTCTACAGCGTGGTGTCGATGGTGGACCACCGGCTGCTGCGGGCGTACGCGCCGCTGGCGTACGCGGTGTCGATCGCCGGGCTGGTCGTCGTCATCACGCCGCTGGGCTCGACGGTGAACGGCTCGCACTCGTGGGTGATGCTGGGCGCGGGCTTCGCCGTGCAGCCCTCGGAGTTCGCCAAGCTGGGCCTGGTGCTGCTGATGGCGATGCTGATGGCCCAGCCGGCCGAGGGCGGCGACCGGCCGCGCGGGCTCGACGTGACGCTGGGGCTGGCCGCCTCGGCCGTGGTCATCGGCCTGGTGATGCTCCAACCTGACCTCGGCACGGCCATGGTGGTCGGGGTGATCACCGCCAGCGCCCTGGTCGTCGCGGGTGTGCGCAAGCGCTGGCTCGCGGCCCTGGGGCTGGCGGTGATCACCCCGACCACCATGGCCGTGCCGAGGTCAGG
>NZ_POUA01000572.1 GCF_003236385.1 Spongiactinospora gelatinilytica | reverse complement strand
GGCACGATCAGGGTCAGCAGGCGGGAGGCGGCGGGCGAGACCACGGTCACCGAATCCGCTCTGCGCAGGTAGCCGGTGCAGACCGTGCCCTGCCGTACGGACTGGCCCGGGACGGGCGCGTGGTCCGGCGGCCGGAGCTGGAGGAGGGTGACGCGCCGGTCACCCGCGGCGAGCGTCACCCGGCCCTCGCCGGTGGCGGCGGGGGCGAAGTGCCACAGGTTGCGCAGCGTCCGGCCGGCGGGCGCCTCGTCGAGCACCGCCATCAGGGCCGGGCCGTGGTGGACCAGTACCGCGCGGGTGCGCCGCACGCCGTACGCCTGGTCGGAGAGCCGGTAGCACTGCCTGGACGGCCCGATGGCGGAGGCGTCCAGCGAGGTCGCCGTGCCCGGCCTGAACTCGGCCTCCTGCACGATAGGCACGTTGTGCGCCTCGGGGGAGAGGGTCCAGCGCCTGAACTCGGTCCGCTCGTAGGAGTCGAACCCCGCCTCGACCAGTACGTCGTGCCCGCCCGCCTGGTAGGTGACGCCGAGATGGTCCTCATGGCCGGGCGGGAGACCGGGGGCGGGTGCCGAGGTCACGATCGCCCTGCCAGTGGCGACCGTCCTCGGTGGCCCACTGCTCGCTCAGCCGCTCGGTCACGATTTGGTGGCCTGCGACCTGCCGGATCTCGCTGCGGAGCCTGCTGACATGCCAGTAGGCCCCCGCGGGCTCGCCCGGAACGGCGGCGGTCGCGGCGGCCAACAGTACCGACCGCCCGGCCAAGGTGGCGGTGGGCGCGGGCAGCGCGGTGCCCACCACGACGGCCACCGCGATGACGGCGGCCGGCATCCAGGGCAGCCGGGCGCGGCGGCGGCGCTCGTTCTCCAGCCTCGCGCGTACCCGGGCGACGGTGGAAGGGTGGGGTGACGGCGGCTCGCCGCACAGCTCCCGCAACTCGCGCAGCTCTGGCAGGTCCTCATGCAGCTCACCCATGCTCGGCCTCCGTGACGAGCATCGGATTGGCGCCGCCCAGCGAGCCGCGCAAGCTTGCGCCTGGCCCGGCTCAGCCGGGAGCCGACCGTGCCGTAGGGGATGCCGAGCGCCGCCGCGACCTCCTCGTGGCTCAGCCCGGCGAGCGCGACGAGCAACAGCACGTCGCGGTCGCGCCGGTCGAGCGCCGCGACCGCCGCCGCCAGGCTGGGCCGCAGGCTCTGCGCGCTCACCTGCACCGCGACCCGGTCCTCGTGCCCCGGCGCGTCCGGATCGACGCCGTGCCGGGCCAGCGCCCGCAGTGTCCGCACCTCCAGCCGCCGCTGCCTGCCGATCAGGTTCGTGGCGATGCCCGTACAGCCAGGACCGGACCGTCGCCCGCGCCGGATCGTAGGAGGCCCGCTTGCGGAACGCCACCGGGAACGTCTCGGCCACGACGTCTTCCGCGCTGTCCGGGCCTAGCCGCTGGGCGGCGTAGCGGTGGATCTCCGCGAAAAAGGCGTCGAAGACCTCGGCGAACCGCTCGGCGTCGGCCAGCGGGCGCACCGCCGTCTCCCCGCCCGCGGACGGGCTCGCCCACGAGATCGCGGTCACGCCGGGCTCCACCGGGTAGATCTCCCCGTCATGTACAGCCTTTCGCGATGCGGGAACGTCGGACACTCCTTACTCTCCCGATCCCGCGATTCACTTTCACGCCGTCTGGAGGACCATCGCCGATCTTGTGGATTTCGTGAAACTTGGGTGGTTCGGTACAGGACCGTCGGCATGTCACTGGGGCGGGGGATGCGGCATGATGGGCGCAGCCTGGCGCGAGCGGGAACGAGGCTCACCTTGATCACTTCTACGACGGGCCCGCGGCCCGCTGACTTCACCGACGTCCGGGCGACCAACCTCGCGGTGGTCTTGAGGTTCGTGCGGGAGAACGCGCCGTGCTCACGGGCCGACATCGCCGCCTCGACCGGGCTGAACAAGGCGACCGTCTCCAGCCTGGTGGCCGATCTGATCGAGCGGCGGCTGGTACGCGAGACCGGGCTCACCGAGAACCGCGTCGGCCGCCCGGCGACGATGCTCGTGCTGGACGGCTCGCCGTACGCGGCGGCCGGGATCGAGGTGAACGTCGACGGCCTGACCGTGGTGGCGGTCGACCTGTCCGGACGTCAGGTGCTGACCTTACGCAAGTCCTTTCCCGGTATCGGCGCGTCGGCGACCCAGGCGGTGGCCGCGGTGGCGGCGCTGGCCCGCCGTACGGTCAACCGGATGGTCAGGGAGGAGCGGCGGGTCCTCGGGCTGGTCGTGGCCGTTCCCGGGCTCGTGGGCGTGGAGGGCAGGGTGCGCTTCGCGCCCAACCTGGACTGGCATGACGTGGACCTGGCGCACGACCTCGCGGCGGCGCTGCGCGACCCGGAGTTCCCCATCCAGGTGGACAACGACGCCAATCTCGGCGCGCTGGCCGAGCACCGCTTCGGCCCCTACGGCGGCGCGGGCAACCTGGTCTACCTCACCGGCGAGGTCGGCGTCGGCGCGGGGGTGATCGTGGACGGCCGGCTGCTGCGCGGCGGCCAGGGGTTCAGCGGCGAACTCGGCCACGTGCAGGTCGATCCCGCGGGGCCCCGGTGCGGCTGCGGGCGGCTCGGCTGCCTGGAGGCCGTCGCCGGGATCGGCGCGGTGTTCGGCCGGTTCTCCGAGGGCGGCCCCGCGGTCTCCCCGGCCGTGGTGGCGCCGGAGATCGACGAGGTGGTACGCCTGGCCCGGGCGGGCGACCGGGCCACCCTCGCGGTGCTCGCCGACATCGGCGGCAGCCTGGGCAAGGGCGTGGCGATCCTGGCCAACCTGCTCAATCCGCAGGCCGTGGTGCTGGGCGGTCACTACGTGCCGCTCGCGCCCTGGCTGATCCCCGCGGCCGAGGCCGAGGCGCGCGTCCGCACGATCGCCCCGGACGCCGGCGGCTGCCGGATCGTGGCCTCCACCCTCGGGTACGGCGCGGCGGCCCTCGGCGGCGCGGCCCGCGTACTCGACTTCATCGAGTCCGGCCGCCTCCCCACCCGCCCCTGAGTCACGCCTCCGAAAATCGTCTGGCCGTTCTGGGCGGTGTTTCGAGGATCACCGCCGTCCGTCACCTGGCGTTCCTGAGCCGGGCTTTCAGGGTTCGTCGTCGC
>NZ_POUA01000571.1 GCF_003236385.1 Spongiactinospora gelatinilytica | reverse complement strand
GCCTCAGCCCGAACCCCCCGAGCTCCTGGACGAGCCGACGGCCCCAGAGCCCGAGCAGGAGCCGACCGGCCAAGAGCCGCCCGGCCAGGAATCCGCGTCCAAAGGCTTCCGCCCCTTCAAGGACGTGAGCTTCACCCGCCGCTGCTTCCGCCAGCCCGACGGCCGCTGGTGGCTGCGGATCGACCTCACCGAAGAGCACCTGAACGGCGCCGAGTGCCCGCTGCCGAGCGGATTCGCCGCTTATCTAGGACTGTCCCCCGGCCAGAGCCGTACTGTTAGCAGCACCGCGGGTGACCTCACGATGACCTGGCAGAGCAGGCCGGTGGTGGAGTCGCTGCTGCGGCTGCTCGAAGAAGTCGAGGCCAAGGAGGGCGGCCACCTGTTCCTGACCCTGTCCGAGGAGGGCATGCTGCGGACCAGGCACCTGGACGCCGCGGGCCCGGACGTGGAGCCGATCACCCAGGCGCTGCGCCTGGTCGGCTACACCGCGCCGGACAACACCGCGGACCAGGCGTCGCGGGTGATCGCCACGCGGATCGGCATGGCC
The DNA here is from genome assembly GCF_003236385.1 of Spongiactinospora gelatinilytica. Lineage (GTDB taxonomy): Bacteria > Actinomycetota > Actinomycetes > Streptosporangiales > Streptosporangiaceae > Spongiactinospora > Spongiactinospora gelatinilytica. The sequence continues at coordinate 2,599 of NZ_POUA01000571.1, read as the reverse complement.
GGTTCGGTGGGTCATTCCGACCTGCTGGTACGGCTGCGCGAGCGTGGTGACCGCGATCTGCTGTCACTTCTCTCCTAGCCGGAGACCGCCTTTGCCACGGCTCGCGATCTCCCCCGAGTTCCCCAGGGAACTACGCGCACTGGCCGAACCGGTGCGCCGGGACGTCGTTGTCGCGATCCGGCGGTTCCTTGAGCAGGTCCCGGCCGCGCCGTACCCGGAGCAGGTCGGCGACGCGAGGGACGCGCGGATGGCGACGCTGCGCCTGGCCGAGCGGTACCGCGGGGTGGTGCTGCGCGACGGCGACGTCTACTGGCTGCTCACGGTGCTGCCGGACGGCGACGCGTGGGCGTACGCGAGCGGCCTCGGGTTCGGGGTGAACTCCAGGCTGGGCGTCATCGAGGTGTGGGACGCCGAGGCGCTGGAGCGGGCGGAGCCCGCGTTGCGGCGTTCGGCGGACGGACCCGGCAGACGTCTGTTCGACGACGTGTCCGACGCGGACCTGGCGTCGATCGGCGTCGACCCGCGCCTGCTGCCGTACATCCGCCTGGTGTCCACGGAGGCGACCTTGGCGGCGCTGGAACCGCTGCTGCCGCCGACGCAGTACGCGCCGCTGGCCGAGCTGGCCAGGACCGGCTCGCTGGGCGCGGCCTGGCGGGCCCTGGACGCCTGGCGTACCGCCGTCACCTGGCCCGCCGCCGCCACGTCCATCGACGACGCCCCGGTCGACACCACCGACGTGCAGGCGGCGCTGCGGCGCAGCCCGGACCGCGCGGCGTTCGTCGCCGACCACACCGAACTCGACCGCGTGCTCGGCTCCCCCGACTGGTGCGTCTTCCTGCACCCGCCGCAGCACCGGCTGTCGCGCACCCCGCACTATGAGCGTCCGGTTCTGGTCACGGGCGGGGTGGGCACCGGCAAGACCCTGGTCGCGCTGCACCGGGCGGCGTACCTGGCGGCGGAGGGGTCCGGGCCCGTGCTGCTGGTGACGTTCTCACGGGGGCTGAGCGACCTGCTGAGCGCGAAACTGGACCTGCTGGTCACCGACTGCGTGCTGCGCAAGCGGGTCGAGGTGGGCAACGTGGACCGGCTGGCCCACCACATCATGACCGAGGCCGAGGGCCGCAAGCCCAATCTGGCCGGCGACGCCGAGGTCGGCCGGCTCTTCGCCGAGGCGGCCAGGGGCGGCCCGCACTCGCCCGGCTTCGTGCTGCGCGAGTGGGAACAGGTGGTGCTGGCCCAGAACCTCACCACACTCGCCGAGTACCTGGACGCCGAGCGCCCGGGGCGCAGCGTGGCCCTGGACGAGGCCGAGCGGGCCGCGATCTGGCAGGCCATCGCGCAGGTGACGGCCAGGCTGCGGGAGAGCGGCCGGCGGACGCTGCTACAGCTCGCGGCCGAGGCGTGCGCGCTGCTCAGCCGCACCACGGGCGACCTGCTGGACGATTCCGGACCCCTGCGAGAGCCCTACCGGCATATCGTCGTGGACGAGGCGCAGGATCTGCACCCGGCGCAGTGGCGGCTGCTGCGCGCGGCCGTCCCGCACCTGAGCGACGACCTGTTCATCGTCGGCGACCCGCACCAGCGGATCTCCGACAACCGGGTCCCGCTGAGCGCGGTGGGCATCGCCGCGACGCCGCGGCGGCTCGACGTCTCCCGCCGCCTGTCGCGCGAGCTGCTCTCCTGGAGCGTGCGGCTGCGCGGCGGCGGCCCGGTGGACGGCCTGGTGGAGACCATTCACGAGCTGTTCGGGTTCGGCTCGGACGGGCACGGGGCCCGGCCGGTCGTGGTCGGCTACGACTCGGCGGAGGCCGAACTGTCAGGGCTGGTCGCCATGCTGAAGGAGTGGGTGGTCGACGATCGCGTGCCGGTGTCGGAGATCGCGGTCGCCGCGCGGGAGGCGGACCTCGTCCGCGCGGCCCGAGCGGCGACCGAAAAGGCGAATCTGGGGGTTCGAGTATGCACCTTGCATGCTATGAAAGGGCTGGAGTTCCGGCGGGTGGCCGTGATAGGCGTGACGGATGGGATCGTGCCCTCCCCAGCGGCGCTGACCCCGGCCGCAGAGGACCCGGCGGCCAGGGCCCATGACCTGCAACGAGAGCGCGGCCTGCTGTACGTGGCCTGCACCAGGGCAGCCGAGCTGCTGTATGTGTCCCATTCAGGCAGGGCGAGCCCTTTCCTGCCGTCCTGACCCCATAATGTCTCGAACTGCGGATATGAATCCTTTGCCGGTTGGATTTCAATGAACCTCAGCCTGAGCGACATCGTGCCACCCCTGCGCTGGACCTCCCCCAGGCAGATCGCGCCGATCGCGGACGACCCACGCCTGCCACAGGTGTGGTGGCAGGCGCTGCCCGTCGATCGAGCCTGCGCCACCATCGGGACCCCGCAGGTGGCCGCGCGGCTCGCCGACCTGTCCATGGCCTGCTGGGGACACCTTGTGCTCGGCGACATCCTGCCGCTGGTCAGGTTCACCGATCCGCTCGAATCCGCGCGGACCGCCGACACCCTCGGCCGCGAGGTCGTGCACAAGCTCTGCCTGTCGGTGATCGAGCGGCTGCTCGAACCCGCCGAGACCCGTACCGCGGTGCCGCCCCACCCC
>NZ_POUA01000570.1 GCF_003236385.1 Spongiactinospora gelatinilytica | reverse complement strand
CCCGGTCCCCGCCCCCACCACCCTGACGCCCGGCACTTGACGCGGGGGCGGGCCTGCAAGTTAATGTCAACATGAAGTCAAGTGAGATCATGCGGATCGGCGAACTCGCCGAGCGGTTCGGCCTCGCGCCGCACGTCCTGCGGCACTGGGAGGCGATGGGCCTGCTGGCCCCCGCCGCCCGGGTGAACGGCCGCCGCCGCTACACCGCCGACCACCTCGTCCGCGTGCTGACGATCATCCGCGCCAAGGCGGCCGGCATGAGCCTGGAGCAGATCCGCGAGGTGCTCACCGTCTCCGGCCAGGCCGAACGGCACGCGCTCCTGCAACGCCACCACGACGAACTGGAGCGCAGGCTCGCGGAGATCACGGCCTCCAAGGCGCTGATCGAACACCTCATGCGCTGTACGGCGGACGACTTCACTCAATGCCCGTCCTATCGCCGCATTGCCGAGACCGCTCCCGGCATTCAGAATCTCCACGAATTGCAATCCGGCGACTGTGTGGTGTCTGATGTTCAGTGCGAAATGAGGTGAACGATGAAGTCGTGGATCCTCGTCATCGCCGCCGTCGTCCTGATCCTGCTCGGCGGTCTGTGGACGCTTCAGGGCATCGGCGTCGTGGGCGGCAGCGCGATGACCGGCGACACCACCTGGGCGATCATCGGCCCGATCGTGGTGGTCGCCGGTCTGGTGGCGGCGTTTCTCGCGCTGCGCGGACGCTCTGGCGGCGGCTGACCTAGAACGCGATCTCGCCGGGCAGCGGGGTCGCCGAGAAGAGGCCGTCCGGATCGACGGCGGACTTGATGGCCAGCAGGCGGGTGGTGTTGGCGCCGTAGGCGTGCGCGATCTGCTCCTCCTCGTCCGGGCCGAGCAGGTTGACGTAACCGCCGGGCAGGGCGTGCGGGGCGAGGGCGCCCGAGGTGGATCGGGCCCACGCCCGATGCCGCTCGCCGCCGGTGTCCTCGGCGGGCCAGACGGCGATGATCTCGGCCATCAGGTGCGGCTCCCGGATCGGGAAGGCCGTGTCCGAGACCGGCACCCGGGTCGCCGCGCCGTGGAAGTGGTGCAGCCCGAGCGCGGACAGCGGCGAGGTCAGCGCGCCGCCGTACTCGGTGATCACGTCCGCGATCGGGGCGGTCAGCTCGGGCACCGAGCGGGTGCGGATGACGACGTGCCGCCCGGCGGGGAACATCTGGTCCCGCTGGGCCAGGAGGCCCGCCAGGGACACCGCTTCGAGCTGCGCCATCAACGGGTCGCCCAGCCGGGTCAGCGCGCGCAACGGCCCTTGCTCGGCCGCGGCGAGCGCCGGATCTCCGCTCCAGGTGGGGAGCAACATCACCACGGGGGCGCCGTCGGGCCCGGCGCCCACGGCGGTCTGCACGGTGAGTTCGTCCGGGGTGGACGGCAGGAGTTCGCGGAGCAGGCCCAGCACCTGCCCGGCCTGCACCCACGGATAGATGATCATGCCCGCCACCACGGACGGCACCTCGTGCAGCCGGATCGTGGCCGAGGTCACCACGCCGAAGTTGCCGCCACCGCCGCGCAGCGCCCACAGCAGGTCGGGCTCGCTTTCGGCGTCCACCCGCACCAGCGAGCCATCGGCCAGTACGACCTCCGCGCCCAGCAGGTTGTCGGCGGCCATGCCCGCCCGCCCGGCCAGCGGGCCGTAGCCGCCGCCGAGGGTCAGGCCGACCATGCCGACCGAGCCGATCGTGCCGGACGCGGCGACCAGCCCGAACGGCTCGGCCGCGCCGAGAAGGTCGTTCGCCGTGGCGCCGCCGCCGATGTCGGCGCGGCGCCGTTCCGCGTCGATCCGGACCTTGCGCAGGCCGGTCAGATCCAGCGTCAGCCCTCCGTCGGCGAGGGCCCGCCCGGCCCAGTCGTGCCCGGCCCCGCGCACCGACAGCGGCAGTCCGTGCTCGCGGGCCACCCGGACCCCCGCCTGCACATCGGTGACCTCGGCACACCGGACCACCACGGCGGGCCGCCGCCGGATCGCGCCGTTCCACAACGCCGTCACGGTCGCGTACTCAGGCCCGTCGACCAGCACCCGTTCGCCGGGAATCCGGCCCCGGAGCGCGGCGATGGCGTCCATGACGGTCTTCGCGTCGGGCGTGCTCTGCATGGTCGTACCACTCCTCGGGGGTCGTTCGTCTGAGGGGCATGCGGGCATTCGCCGGGAAGCGGCCACAGGTAATGGGGCCCTGACGGCGCGGGGGGTGCGTTGAGATCACCCGGCGTGCGCCGGGCGCGCAGGTGCCGGCCGGCCTTCAGGCCGGGTTCAGGTCACAGGCCGCGAAGAGCAAGCGTGATCGTGCGGCATGACAGCGGAGGGAGGCGTCCAAGATTTCCTCATGACTGCTGGGCGAATTGTCTGTCATGCGTATCTTCTAGAGACTCGCCCGCCATTCGACAGTCCGTTAACTGTCCGATTTCTGACTATTCGCACTGAAGCTGTTCAGCGGGTGGTGGGATGGGGGACCAGGCGCCGGAGGGTGTCGGAGGGCTCCAGGCCGAGTTCGTCCAGCAGGATGCGGCGGCACTGCTCGTACTGGCGCTGCGCCGCCGCGCGGTTGCCCGCGGCGAGGTGGGCGTCGATGAGGACGCGGTGGGCGCTCTCGCGCAGTGGCTCGGCGCGCACCGCCGACAGGGCGGCGGCGACCGCCTCACCGTGCCGGCCGGCCGCGGTGAGCCGCCGGGCCATGGCCTCCAGGGCGTACAGCCGGAGCTGGTGGTACTGCTCCTGCTCGATCAGCACCCACTCGTTGTCCGACCACTCGGGCAGCAGGTCGGCGGACAGGTCGTCGCGGGTCCGCCGGTCCAGGATGTCATCGCACCGGCTGGACTTGTCGAGCAGCCGGTGGGCGCGGGCCGCCGCCGCGTTCGCCGGTCTCGCGGCGGCGCCGGTCGGCCACGCCCCGGCGTCTGACCTGCGCCACCAGCGGGACGGAGGTCTCGGCGGCGGTGATCGCCTGCTCGGGGACCCTGCGGGCCACCCGGGCGCGGATGTTCGGCCACGAGATGCCCAGCATGCCGCCGATCATCGTCACGATGCCCAGCACGTCGAACGTGCGCGGCACCTGCACCCCCGCCGCCGCGCCCGTCCCCAGCAGCCAGGTCAGCACCCCTTGTTGCAGGTGCCGCCCCGCGTTGCGGGCGAACGACCGCAAACCCCCGCC
>NZ_POUA01000056.1 GCF_003236385.1 Spongiactinospora gelatinilytica | reverse complement strand
AAGAGACAGCAGCGAGGCGAGGAACCGCCGCGGCCCGCCCTCGTCCCGGCGCAGCGTGCCGATCACCAGGGCGTCCACCCCGGCCGCCTCGGCGGTCTCGGCGACGCCGACGGTGAGCACCGGGTGCGGGCTGGACTCGACGAACGCCCGCGTGCCGCGTCCCAGCAGCATCTCGATCACGGGCGCGAAGCGGACCGTCTCCCGCAGGTTGGTGTACCAGTACTCGGCGTCGAGCCGGGCCGTGTCCACCGGGCCGCCGGTCACGGTGGAGTAGAACGGGATGTCGGCGGTGCGCGGCTCGACCTGCGCCAGGTCCTGCAAGAGCCGGTCGCGCAGGGTCTCGACGTGCGCGGAGTGGGAGGCGTAGTCCACGGGGATGCGCTTGTGCCGTACGTCGCGCTCGGCCAGTACGGCGGCCAGCTTCTCCAACTCCAGCCCGTCGCCGGACACCACGACCGAGGCCGCGCCGTTGACCGCGGCCATCGACAGACCGGGCAGGCCGGTCGCGCGCAGCAGCCCCGCGACCTCCGCCTCGCCCAGCGCCACCGACATCATGCCGCCGCCGAGCCCGGCCAGCGTCTCGCCGATCAGCTTGCTGCGCAGCGCGACCACGCGGGCCCCGTCGCGCAGGCTCAACGCCCCGGCCACGCAGGCCGCGGCGATCTCACCCTGCGAGTGGCCGACGACGGCCGCAGGACGTACGCCGTGCGCCCGCCAGTGTTCGGCCAGCGACACCATCACGGCCCACAGGACCGGCTGGACCACGTCCACCCGTTCCAGCGACGGCGCGCTGCGCAGCATGTCCGGCAGCCGCCAGTCCACCCACTCGGCCAGGGCGTCCCCGCACGCGCCCATGGCCTCGGCGAACGCGGGCGAGGTATCCAGCAGCTCCAGGCACATGCCTGCCCACTGCGAACCCTGGCCGGGGAAGACGAACACCGGCTTGGGCGCTGCGGGCGGCGCGAGGCCGACATCGCCGTGGCCGTCCGCCAGGGCGGACAGCCCGTCCAGCACCTCGTCCCGGTCACGCCCGGCCACGACCGAGCGGTGTTCGAGGCGGGCCCGGGTCGTGGCCAGCGAGTAGGCGACGTCCGCGACGTCAAGGTCCGGGTGGGCGCGCAGGTGGGCGGCGAGGCGTCCGGCCTGGGCGCGTACCGCGGCCTCGGTCCTGGCCGACAGGGCGAGCGGCACGATGGGCGCGGGGGCGGGCTTCGACGGCTCCGGCGGCTCCTCGCCGGGGGCCTCCTCCAGAATGATGTGCGCGTTGGTGCCACTGGCCCCGAACGACGAGATCCCGGCCCGCCGCGGATGCCCGTTCGCCTGCCAGGGGCGTTCCTCGGTGAGCAGTTCGACCGCGCCCGACGACCAGTCCACATGCGGCGTCGGCGCGTTCACATGGAGGGTGCGGGGCAGCATGCCGTGCCGCATCGCCATCACCATCTTGATCACGCCGGCGACGCCGCCCGCCGCCTGGGCGTGCCCGATGTTGGACTTGATCGAGCCGATGGCGAGCGGCCGGTCGCGGTTCTGCCCGTACGTGGCCAGCAGCGCCTGCGCCTCGATCGGGTCGCCCAGTTTGGTACCGGTACCGTGCGCCTCGACGGCGTCCACCTGGTCGGCGGGCACCCGGGCGTTGGCCAGCGCCTGGCGGATCACCCGCTCCTGGGAGGGCCCGTTGGGCGCCATCATGCCGTTGGACGCGCCGTCCTGGTTGACGGCGCTGCCCTTGATCACGGCGAGGACGCGGTGCCCGTTCGCGCGGGCGTCGGACAGACGTTCCAGTGCCACCAGGCCGACGCCCTCCGACCAGCCGGCCCCGTCGGCCGCCGCCGCGAACGCCTTGCACCGGCCGTCCGCCGCCAGCGCCCGCTGCCTGCTGAACTCGATGAACATGACGGGCGAGTACATCACCGTCACGCCGCCCGCCAGCGCCAGTGAGCACTCCTTCTGGCGCAGCGACTGCACCGCCAGGTGCAGCGCCACGAGGGAGGACGAGCACGCGGTGTCCAGCGACACGGCCGGGCCCTCGAAGCCGAACGTGTAGGCGACCCGGCCGGAGACGACGCTGCCCGCCGTGCTGTTGTCGCCGTAGTCGTGGTACATGACCCCGGCGAACACGCCGGTGTCGGTGCCGCGCCGCGTGTGCGGGTCGATCCCGGCGTGCTCCAGCGCCTCCCACGCGGCCTCCAGCAGCAGCCGCTGCTGCGGGTCCATGGTCAGCGCCTCGCGGGGGCCGACGCCGAAGAACACCGGGTCGAAGTCGGCGGCCTCCCGCAGGAACCCGCCCTCTTTCACATACGAACTATTGGGCCGCGCGCCCTCCGGATCGTAGATCGTCTCCAGGTCCCAGCCACGGTCGCCGGGGAACTCGGAGATCGCGTCCTCCCCCGAGGCGACGAGCCGCCACAGATCATCCGGCGAGGCCACCCCGCCCGGGTACCGGCACGACATGCCGACCACGGCGATGGGCTCCCGCGACGCGGCCACCACCTTGCGCAGCCTGTCGGTCTCCTTGGCCGACGCCCGCAGGGCCTCGACCAGCCGCTCTTCGGACTTACTCATCGGCGTTCCACGCTTCCCCTGAGGTGTCGTCGAGTACCAGGTTGATCAGGCTTTCGGCGTCCATGTCGTCGATGTCGCCGCCGTTGTTGGTCTGGGTGCCGCCGTTGTGACCGGCCAGTTCCATCAGCCGGTCCAGCAGGCCGGAACTCTTCAGGCTGGTCAGCGGGATCGACTCGATGATCTTCCGGATCGCCTCGTCCTCCTCGCTCCCGGCCATTTCCTTGCGGATCCGCTCCGCGAGGGCCTGGGCGTTCGGGTGGTCGAAGATGACGGTGGCGGGCAGGCGCAGGCCCGTCGCGGCGTTGAGGCCGTTGCGCAGCTCCACCGCGCCGAGGGAGTCGAAACCCAGCTCCTGGAAGGCGCGCTGTGGGCCGATGGCGTCGGCGGAACGATGTCCGAGCACGGTCGCGACGTGGGTGCGCACGAGGTCGAGTACGGCCTGGTCGCGTTCCTCCGGGGAGAGCGCGTCCAGCTTTCCGCGGAACGCTTCGGCGTTCGTCGCGGTCGTGGCGGCGGTACGGCGTTCCTTGGGCAGCAGGCCGCGCAGCAGGTGCGGGAGGGTATCGCCCCGGGCGCGCAGCGCGGCCAGGTCGTACCGGACCGGGACCACCCCAGCCGCATCGGTGGTCAGTGCGTGATCGAACAGCGTCAGGGCCTCATCGACCTCGAACGGGACCATTCCCCAGCGGCGGATGCGCTGCACCTCCGACTCGCCGAGCTGCCCGCCCAGACCGTGCTCACCACCCCACAGGCCCCAGGCCAGCGAGGTCGCCGGGCGTCCCTGCGCGCGAGCCTGCTGAGCCAGGCCGTCCAAGAACGCGTTCCCGGCCGCGTAGTTCGCCTGACCAGGGTTGTCCACCAGGGAGGCGATCGAGGAGAACGACACCAGCCTCGTTTCCTCGGGCAGCAGGTCGTGCAGGTGCCAGGCGGCGTCCACCTTCGGCCGCAACACCCGCTCCACCTGCTCGGCCGTCATCTCGGCCAGCACCGCGTTGGAGCCGATCCCGGCCGCGTGTACCACCGTGCCCACCGACCGGCCTGCCAGCAGATCGGCCACCGCCTGGCGGTCGGTCACATCACACGCCACGACCTCCGCGCCCAGCTCATCGCGCAACTCGATCGCACCCGGCGCGTCCAGGCCAGTGCGGCTGACCAGCACCAGGTCTTTCATCCCGTGCTTGGCGACCAGGTGCCGGGCCACCAGCGCACCCAGCCCGCCCGTGCCACCGGTGATCAACACCGGACCGCGCAATCCCGCAGGATCGCCGGCCTCGGCGCGGGCCAGGCGCGGGATCAGCACCCGCCCGTCACGGACCGCGACCTGCGGCTCATCACCCGCGAGCAGTACCGGCCCGTCGGTGTCCACCAGCACGAACCGGCCCGGGTACTCCGCCTGCGCCGACCGCACCAGGCCCCACACCGCAGCCCCGGCCAGGTCATCCACACCCTCACCGGAGGTGGTCGCCACCGCGCCTTGGGTCACCACCACCAGCCGCGACTCGGTGGACCGCTCCTCACTCACCCACTCTTGAAGGACGGTCAGCACTTCCTGGACCGCCGCGCGTACCCCCTCCGGCCCATCACCGGCCGGACACCGCAACACCACCGCCTCCGGCGCCGGCTCATCGGACGGAAGGTCGGCCGGGGACCAGTTCAGCCGGTAGAGCGAGTCGCGCTGCCCGGTCTGCGCGGCCTGGATCTGCTCGACGGACACCGGCCGGGCGACCAGCGACCCGATCGACGCCACCGGCCGGCCTGCCGGGTCGGCCAGCTCGACCGCCATCTGATCGCCTGTGCTGACGATCCTTACCCGGACGGCGGACGCCCCCATCGCGTGCAGCGACACTCCACTCCAGGCGAAGGGGACCATCGGGGTCTGCGGCCCGTCCATGGCGCGGACGGCGAGGGAGTTCACGTGCATGGCGGCGTCCAGCAGGGCGGGGTGCAGGCCGTAGCCCGTGGTGGTGACGTCGTCGGGCACTGCGACCTCGGCGTACAGGTCGCCGCCGTGCCGCCAGGCGGCTCGCAGTCCCTGGAAGGCGGGGCCGTAGCCGTAACCGGCCGCCGCCAGCTCCTCGTACACCCCGGCGAGGTCCAGGACCTCGGCTCCCGGCGGCGGCCAGGCCGTCGCTTCCCACGTCCCGCGCTTGTCGTCGGGGGCCACCGTGCCGGATGCGTGCAGCGTCGTACCGGACGAGGCCACGCTGTAGACCGCGACCGGACGACGCCCGGCCTCGTCCGCGCCCTCTACCACTACCTGGATCGCGATTCCGCCCTCATCGGGCACCACCAGCGGCGCGTGCAGCGTCAACTCCTCGATGCTCCGGCACTCCACCCGGTCGGCGGCCTGCAACGCCAGCTCCACGAAGGCCGTCCCGGGCAGGATGACCTGCCCGAGTACGGCGTGGTCGGCCAGCCACGGCTGCTCGCCGATGGACAGGCGGCCGGTCAGCACCACGCCACCCGAGCCGGGCAAGGAGATCATCGCGCCCAGCAGCGGGTGATCGGCGGGGCGCTGCCCCATCCGGGTCACGTCCCCGGCCTCGTGCGCCGGTTCCAGCCAGAAGCGTTCGTGCTGGAACGCGTACGTGGGCAGGTCCACCCGGCGGCCCCGGCCGGCCAGCGCGGCCTTCCAGTTCACCGCGACACCGGACGCCCAGGCCCGGCCCAGCCCCGACCACAGGGCTTCGACCTCGGGGCGGTCCTTGCGCAGCAGCGGCACGAACACCCGGCCGTCTTCCAGGACGGCTTCGGCCAGGCTCGTCAGCACCCCATCCGGGCCGATCTCCACGAACCGGGTCACACCATCGGCGGCCATCGCGGCCACCCCGTCACCGAACCGGACCGCCCGGCGCACATGCCCGACCCAGTACCCCGGCGAGCACACCTCCGGCCCGGCCCAGGTACCGGACACGTTCGACACCAGCGGCAGGCGCGGCTGCTCGAACCGGACGCGCGATGCGGCGTCGGCGAAGTCCTCGAGCATCGGGTCCATCAGCCCGGAATGGAACGCGTGCGAGACCCGCAACCACCGGGACCGCCATCCGCGCTCGGCAAGTACCTCCAACGCCTGACGATCCCCGGAGACCACGACCGCAGAAGGCCCGTTCACCGCCGCGATGGACAGGCCCAGTTCCGTGGCCGCCTCGCTGACCTCCTGCTCAGTGGCCGTGACGGCGAGCATCGCCCCGCCCTCCGGCAGAGCTTGCATCAACCTGCCTCGGGCGGCGACCAGCGCCGCCGCGTCCTGAAGGGAGAACACCCCCGCCACATGCGCTGCGGCCAGCTCACCGATCGAGTGACCCATCACCGCATCCGGCACCACACCCCACGACTCCACCAGCCGGTACAAACCGACCTGGAGAGCGAACAACCCGGCCTGCGCATACGCCGTCTGCTCCAGAGCAGCGGCATCGGACCCCCACATCACCTCACGCAGCGGACGATCCGACACCCGATCGACCACCGCGCAGACCTCGTCCACCACACCGGCGAACACCGGGAAGCTCTCGTACAGCTCCCGGCCCATCCCCAGCCGCTGCGAACCCTGACCGGAGAACAACATCCCAGTCCGCCCCGCCAGCACAGCCGAACCGGCATCCAGCCCATCCAGCCCGGCCAGAAGCTCGTCCCGGTCCCCGGCCACGACGACCGCACGCCGTTCCAGCGCCGCCCGCGTGGTCAGCGAAACCGCCACATCAGCGACCTCCAGCTCCGGACGCGCCCGCAGATGCGCCGCCAGTCGCTCGGCCTGCTCGCGCAACCCCGCCTCGCTCCACGCCGAAACCACCACCGGCACCACACCGGACGGCGGAGCCTCGGCGGGCTCCACTTCTGGGGCCTGCTCCAGGATGACGTGCGCGTTGGTGCCGCTGATCCCGAACGAGGACACCCCCGCCCGGCGCGGCCGATCCACCTCCGGCCATTCGCGGGCCTCGGTCAGCAGCTCCACCGCACCGGCCGACCAGTCCACATGCGGCGTCGGCTCATCGACGTGCAACGTGGCCGGAAGCATGCCGTTCCGCATCGCCATGACCATCTTGATCACACCGGCCACGCCCGCCGCCGCCTGGCTGTGCCCGATGTTCGACTTGATCGATCCCAACCACAGCGGCTCCTGGCGGTCCTGCCCATAAGTGGCCAGCAACGCCTGGGCCTCGATCGGGTCCCCCAGCGTCGTCCCGGTGCCGTGGGCTTCGACCGCATCGACGTCGTGAACCGACAGCCCGGCATTAACCAGCGTCTGCCACACCAGCCGTTCCTGCGAAGGCCCATTCGGCGCGGTGAGCCCGTTCGACGCCCCGTCCTGGTTGATCGCCGAGCCGCGTACGACCGCCAGCACTTCATGACCGTTCCGCTGAGCGTCCGACAGCCGCTCAAGTACCAGCACCCCGACGCCTTCTGACCAGCTTGTCCCGTCCGCCGCACCGGCGAAGGACTTGCTGCGCCCGTCCGGCGCGAGACCCCGCTGCAGGGAGAACTCGACGAACGAATCCGGCGTGGCCATCACCGTGACACCGCCGGCCAGCGCCAGCGAGCACTCCCCCTGCCGCAGCGACTGCGCCGCCCAGTGCAGCGCGACCAGCGACGACGAGCACGCCGTGTCCACCGACACCGCCGGACCCTCCAGCCCGAAGGTGTAGGACACCCGCCCCGACACCACACTGCCGCCGGCGCCGGAGTCGGCGTAGTCGTGGTACATCACCCCGGCGAAGACCCCGGTCCGGCTGCCGCGCAGCCCCTGCGGGTCGATCCCGGCCCGCTCCAACGCCTCCCACGAGACCTCAAGCAACAACCGCTGCTGCGGGTCCATCGCCAGCGCCTCACGCGGACTGATCCCGAAGAACCCCGGATCGAACTCCGCCGCATCATGCAGGAACCCGCCATCGCGCACATACGAGCGACCGGCCAGACCCGGCTCCGGATCGAACATCGCGTCGATGTTCCACCCGCGATCGGTCGGGAACCCCGAGATCGCGTCCACCTGATCCGCGACCAGCCGCCACAGCCCCTCGGGCGAGTCCACTCCGCCCGGGTACCGGCAGGACATCCCCACGATCACCACGGGATCGTCATCCAGAGCCACCACCGCCTGCGCCGGAGCGGCGGCAGCCGTACTCACCCGCCCGGTCCCCGCCAGCTCACCCAGCAGGTACTCCGCCAGCACACGCGGAGACGGATAGTCGAACACCAGCGTCGCCGGAAGCCGCAGGCCCGTCACCGAGCCAAGCCCATTGCGCAGTTCCACCGCCGTCAGCGAATCGAACCCGAGGTCCGAGAACGCCCGCTCCGGCTCCACCGCCTCAGCCGACCCGTGCCCCAGCACCGACGCCACCTGAGCCCGGACCAGGTCCAGAACGGTCTGCGGCGTCCACGACGATCCCCGTGAGGGGGCGATGCTCCGGGCCGGCCTGCCCGCCAGTCCCTTGAGCACGCTGGGAAGCGACGCGCCGCGAGCACGAAGGGCGTTCAGGTCGAATCGCACGGGTGCCAGCACCGCCGCATCGACACCGAGCGCGGTGTCCAGCAGGGCCAGCCCTTCCTCCGCAGTCAGGGCGAGCACGCCTTCGCGGCTCATCCGGGACCGGTCCACCTCGGCCAGCGAGCCGCCCATGCCTTCGGCCTGTTCCCACAGACCCCAGGCCAGCGACAGGCCACCGCGTCGCTGTGCCAGCGCGTCCAGGAACGCGTTGCCCGCCGCGTAGTTCGCCTGACCGGCACTGCCCATCAGGCCGGCTCCGGAGGAGAACAGTACGAAGGCCGACACGTCCGGCAGCAGCTCGTGCAGATGCCAGGCCGCGTCCACCTTGGGCCGGAGAACAGTGGCCATCCGGTCCGGCGTCATGGACTCGATCACACCGTCGTCCAGCACACCGGCCGCATGCACCACCGCACCGACAGCACGGCCCGCCAGCAGCCCGGCCAGCGCCTCCCGATCGGCCACATCACACGCGGCGACCTCCACCGATGCACCCAGCCCGGCCAGCTCATCACGCAACCCCACCGCACCCGGCGCGTCCAACCCACGCCGCCCGACCAGCACCAACTCCCGCACCCCATGCACGGAGACCAGGTGCCGAGCCACCAACGCACCCAGCCCACCCGAGCCACCGGTCACCAGCACCGGACCCCGCAACTGCGGCAACTCCCCGGCCACCGCACGCACCCGAGCCAGCCGGGGCAGGAACACCCGCCCGTCCCGCACCGCGTACTCCGACTCACCGTCCACCAGCGAAGGCACCGGACCATCGGTGTCCACCAGCACGAACCGCCCCGGGTGCTCGGCCTGCGCCGACCGCACCAGACCCCAGACCGCCGCACCCGCCAGATCATCCACGACCTCACCAGCGGAGACCGCCACCGCACCACGCGTAACGATCACTAACCGGGAATCGTGGCACCGGTCGTCGGCCAGCCACTCCCGCACCAGCCCGAGCGCCCAGCGGGTCGCCTCGTGCACGGACTCCGGACCGGCGTCCGGCCCGGCCTGCGGGCACACCGCGACCACGGTGGACGGGGTCTGACCGTCCCAGTCGAGGCGGTCCCCGGCGAGCACGTACGCATCGTCCGCGCCGCCGCCGGGGATCTCGGCCGTCCGGGTCCACTCCACACGCAGCAGCGAGCCGTCCGGGCCGCTGCTGAACTGCTTCGGCTCGACGGCCGTCGCGAGCATCGAGTCGATCCTGGCGACCAGCCTGCCGGTCTCGTCGGCGATGTCCATGGCGATGCCGTCGCCCCGGCGGCGCTCCGTGTCCGGCGGCACCAGCCGGACCCGGAGGGACGCCGGGCCTGCGTCGTACAGCCGGACGCCCCGCATGGACAGCAGCACGGGCACCAGGCCGCCGGAGATGTTCTCCGCCTCATCGACCAACTGCACGTGCCCGGCGGCGTCCAGCATGGCGGGGTGGATGGCGAACCGGGGGGTGTCGGCCTGGTACTCGTCGGGCAGCCGGACCTCGGTGAACCATTCCTCGCCGCGCCGCCAGGCGGCCCGCAGGCCACGGAAGGACGGGCCGAAGTTGTAGCTGAGCCGGGCCAGCCGGGCGTAGAGGTCGCTGGTGTCCACGGGTTCCGCGCCGGCGGGCGGCCACACGGCCAGGTCGGTGCGCGGCGGCGTGCCGTCCGAGGTGCTGAGGAAGCCGGTGGCGTTGCGGATCCACTCGCCGGGCTCGTCCAGGTCCGGGCGGGCGTCGCCGTCGAGGCGGTAGTGCATGCTGATCGGGCGGCGGCCGTCCGGGCCGGGCGCGCCGATCCGGATCTGGAGCTGCGCGCCGCCGGTCTCAGGCAGGATGATCGGGGCCTGGAAGTTCAGCTCGTCCACCTGGTCGCAGCCGATCCGCCGACCGGCCGACATGGCCAGCTCCAGCAGTCCGATGCCGGGCAGGATCGGCATGTGCATGACGTCGTGGTGGGCGAGCCACGGGTGGGTGCTCTGCGCCAGGCGGGTGGTGAACATCCACCCTTCGCCGTCGGCCAGGCTCAGCGCCGCGCCCAGCATGGGGTGATCGACGCTGTCCAGGCCGAGTCCCTCGGCGCCGCCCGCCCGCCTCGGGCCTCCCGACAGCCAGTGGCGGGAGCGCTGGAAGGCGTACGTCGGCAGCGCGGCCTTCTCGCCGTCGCCCAGTACGGCCGCCCAGTCCACCGGCACGCCGTGGGCGTGCAGGTCCGCTACCGCCCGGGTGATCGTCTGCTCCTCGGGGCGCGATTCGCGCAGCGCGGAGGTGGCGAAGGCGTCTTCGGTGTCGGGGAGGCAGTGGCGGGTCATCGCGGTGAGCGTGCCGTCCGGGCCCAGTTCCAGGAAGGTCGTGACGCCCTGATCGGCCAGCCAGGCGATGCCGTCGGCGAAGCGTACGGCCTCGCGGACGTGCCGCACCCAGTAGTCGGGGGCGCACAGCTCCTCGTCCGGCACGGGCGCGCCGGTGAGGTTGGAGACGATGGGGACGGCGGGCGGCCGGTAGGTCAGCTCGGCCGCGACGCGGCGGAACTCCTCCAGCATGCCGTCCATGTGGTGGGAGTGGAAGGCGTGGCTGACCCGCAGTCTGCGGGTGCGGCGGCCCTGGCCCGCCCAGTGGGCGGCGAACGCGGTCACGGGGTCCTCGTCGCCGGAGACGACCACGGACGCCGGGCCGTTGACGGCGGCCAGGGCGACCCCGTCGGGAAGCGGCGCGATCTCCGCCTCGGACGCCTGGACGGCGATCATCGCGCCGCCGCGCGGCTGCGCCTGCATGAGCCTGCCCCGGGCGGCGACCAGCCTGGTCGCGTCCTCCAGGGACAGGACACCGGCGACGTGGGCGGCGGCCAGTTCGCCGATGGAGTGGCCGAGCAGATGGTCGGGCCGCACGCCCCACCCGTCCATCAGCCGGTACAGGGCCACCTCGACGGCGAACAGCGCCGCCTGGGCGTACATGGTCTCGTCGATCAGGGCGGGGTCGGCGAGCGCGTCCTGGAGGGGGCGGTCCAGGTGGCGGTCCAGGTACGCGCAGACCTCGTCGAACGCCTCGGCGTAGGCGGGGTGCCGCCGGTACAGCTCGGCGCCCATGCCCACGCGCTGGCTGCCCTGCCCGGTGCACAGGAACGCGACCTTGCCGGGCCGCGCCTGCGCACTGGCGGTCGTGCCCTGTGCGAGGGCGTCGAGGTCGCGCAGCAGTGCCGCCCGGTCGGCGGCGACCACCGCGGCGCGGTGCTGGAAGTGGCTGCGGCCGGTGGCCAGCGTCCGCGCGACCGCGTCGGGCGCGAGCGCGGGGTTCGCGACCAGGTGATCCCGCAACTTCCCGGCCTGCGCCCGCAACGCCTCCGTGCTCCGCCCGGACAGCAAGTAGGGCACCGGCCGATCCGCCCCGGCGTCCTCGACCGCCGGGGCAGGGTCGTCTTCGGGATGTTCCAGGATGACGTGGGCGTTGGTGCCGCTGATGCCGAAGGCCGAGACACCGGCGCGGCGCGGGTGGCCGTTGCGGTGCCAGGCGACCGGCTCGGACAGCAGGCGGACCCCGCCCGAGGACCAGTCCACGTGCGGGGTCGGCTGCTCGGCGTGCAGGGTCGGCGGGAGCGTGCCGTTCCGCATCGCCATGACCATCTTGATCACCCCGGCGACACCGGCGGCGGCCTGGGTGTGCCCGATGTTGGACTTGACGGTACCGAGCCACAGCGGCTCGGCGCGGTCCTGGCCGTAGGCGGTGAGCAGGGCCTCGGCCTCGATCGGGTCGCCCAGCGTGGTGCCGGTGCCGTGCGCCTCCACCACGTCCACGTCGGCGGCCGACAGCCGGGCGTTGGCCAGCGCCTGCCGGATGACCCGCTGCTGGGACAGGCCGTTGGGGGCGGTCAGGCCGTTGCTGGCGCCGTCCTGGTTGATCGCCGAGCCGCGGATCAAGGCCAGTACCGGGTGGCCGTTGCGGCGGGCGTCCGACAGGCGTTCCAGCACCAGCATCCCGGCGCCCTCCGCCCAGCCGGTGCCGTCGGCGGCGGCCCCGAACGCCTTGCAGCGCCCGTCGGCCGCCAGGCCGCCCTGCTTGCCGAACTCGGTGAACCCCATCGGGCTGGACATCACCGCCACGCCGCCGGTGAGCGCGAGCGAGCATTCGCCGTTGCGCAGCGACTGCACGCCCAGGTGCAGCGTGACGAGGGAGGAGGAGCAGGCGGTGTCCACGGTCACGGCCGGCCCTTCCAGGCCGAGCACGTACGCGACCCGCCCGGACACGACGGCCCCCGAGGTGCCGGTGAGCAGGTAGCCCTCGGCCTCCTCGGGAAGGTCCTGAACGTCGTCGGAGTAGTCGGCGTTGCCGACGCCGGTGAACACCGCGGTCTGGCTGCCGCGCAGCGTGGCGGGGTCGATGCCGACGCTCTCGATGGCCTCCCAGGCGGTCTCCAGCATGAGCCGCTGCTGCGGGTCCATGGTGACCGCCTCGCGAGGGCTGAGCCCGAAGAAGGACGCGTCGAACATGGCCGCGTCGTACAGGAAGCCGCCCTCGCGTACCTGCATGTCGCCGAGCGCGTCCAGGTTCCAGCCCCGGTCGGCGGGGAACGCGCCGACGGCGTCCACGCCCCCGGCGACCAGTTCCCACAGCTTCTGCGGCGTGTCCGCGCCGCCGGGGTAGCGGCAGCTCATGCCGATGACCGCGATGGGGTCGTCGTCGAGCGCGGCGGCGGGGACGGGCTCCGCGCCGGTGGGCAGGTCCTGCCCGCCGGGCAGCAGGGTGTCGAGGTGCGCGGCCAGCGCGGCGGCGTTGGGGTGGTCGAAGACGAGGGTGGTGGGCAGCCGCAGGCCGGTGCCGGCGGCGACCCGGTTGCGCAGCTCGACCGCCATCAGCGAGTCGAACCCCAGCTCCTTGAACGCCCGGTTCATCTCGACCTGGTCCGCGCCGCCCAGCCCGAGCACCGCCGCGACGTGCGTGGACACCAGCTCGCGCAGTACGGTGTCGCGTTCGGCGCGGGACGCCCCGGCGAGCCGGCCCGCCAGCCCGGTGTCGGCCGCGCCCTGCGGGGTCTCGGCGGCGAGGGCCCGCACCTCGGGCAGGTCGCCGATCAGGGCGCTCTGCCGGGCGGCGGTGAAGCCCGGCACGAACCTGGGCCAGTCGATGTCGGCGACCACGGCGTTGCCGTCGCCCTGGCCGGCGACCAGGCGCAGCGCGGTGACGGCCTCCTCGGGCGGCATCGCGTACAGGCCGCGGCGGCGGAGCAGGTCGGTGGCCACGCCCTCGCCCATGCCGGCCCCGGCCCACAGTCCCCAGGCGATGGTGGTCGCCGGGAGTCCCCTGGCGGCGCGGTGCCGGGCGAGCGCGTCCAGGTAGGCGTTGGCGGCGGCGTACGCGGCCTGGCCGCCGCCGCCCCAGATGCCCGCGCCGGAGGAGAACAGCACGAACGCCTCCAGGTCGCCGAGGAGTTCGTCCAGGTTGGCCGCACCGCCCGCCTTGGCGGCGAGGGCGTCGGCCAGTTCGTCCGGGGTGGTGTCCTCGATCGTCGCCGAGGTGGACACGCCGGCGGCGTGGACGACGGCGCTGAACCGCGTGCCGTCGGCGGCCAGCCGTTCGAGCATGGCCGCGACCTGGTCGCGGTCGGCCACGTCGCACACGACGATCTCGACGTCCGCGCCGAGCCCGGCCAGTTCGGCGCGGAGGTCGGAAGCGCCGGGCGAGTCCGCGCCGCGCCTGCTGGTCAGGATCAGCCGGGTGGCCCCGGCACGGGCCAGGTCCCTGGCGACGTGCGCGCCGAGCGCGCCGGTGCCGCCGGTGATCAGTACCGCGCCGCCCGGCGTCCATGGCCGGGATTCGGACGGTACGGCGGCGTGCGCCAGCCTGCGGGCGAACATCCCGGACGGGCGCAGCGCGAGCTGGTCCTCACCGTGCGATCCGGCGAGGACCCGGCACAGCCGGTCGGCGGCCCGCTCGTCCAGGCCGCCGGACAGGTCGGGAAGGTCGATCAGGCCGCCCCACCCGCCGGGCCGCTCCAGCGCGGCGACCAGGCCGAGCCCCCAGGTCTGCGCCTGGACGGGGCGGCGCAGCGCGTCGGACCGGCCGATGGACACCGCGCCGCTGGTGGCGCACCAAAGGCGCGTCCGCAGTTCGAGGGCGTCCATGGCCTGGACCAGCGCAAGCGTGACGGCGAGCCCGGCCGGTACGTGCGGCCGGTCCGCCAGGGGCTGTTCGTCCAGCGCCGCCAGGCACAGCACACCCGCGGGGACGCGGTCGCCGAGCAGGTCCGCGAGACGGGCGGCGAGGGCGTCCCGGTCGGCGTCGGCCGCGGTGGTGGTCAGGGAGAGCACGTCGGCCCCGCGCATGGCCAGCGCCTCGCGTACGGCGGGCACGTCCGGGCCCGCGACCAGCCAGGTTCCGTCGAGCCGGTCCGGGCCCGTGACGGTCACCGGCTTCCAGGTGACCTCGTAGCGCCGGCCGTTGACGACGGCCTCGGTGTTGCGCCTGCGGTGCCAGGTGGCCAGGGCGGGCAACACCTCGCCGAGCGGCCCGTCGTGGTCGATCTCCAAGGTGGCGGCGAGCGCCCGCAGGTCGCCGCGTTCGACGGCCTGCCAGAAGCCGGACTCCACGGCGGTCACGCCGGTCGCCCCGGCGGCGGCGTCTTCGGCCACGGTGTCGGGCCAGAACCGCTGCCGCTGGAACGCGTACGTCGGCAGGTCCACCCTGCGCCCGCCCGCCGTCAGCGCGGGCCAGTCCACGGCGACGCCGTTCACCCACGCCTCGGCGAAGGACAGCAGCAGCCGGTCCAGGCCGCCGTCGTTCCTGCGCAGGCTGCCGACGGCCGCGGCGGGCACGCCCGCCGACTCCGCGGTCTCCTGCACGGCCACGGTGAGGACGGGGTGCGGGGTCATCTCGACGAACACGCGGTGGCCGTCGTCGAGCAGCCGCCGGGTGGCTGCCTCGAAGTTCACCGTCTCGCGCAGGTTGCGGTACCAGTAGGCGGCGTCCATCCCGGAGCCGTCGACGCGCTCGCCGGACACCGTGGAGTACACCGGCACCGTGCCGGGCACGGGGGACACGCCCGCCAGGGTCTCGGCCAGGTCGCCGGCGATCTCCTCGACCTGCGGGGAGTGGGAGGCGTAGTCCACCGGGAGCCCGCGGGCGCGTACGCCGTCCTCGGCGGCCCCGGCCATCAGTTCTTCCAGCGCCTGCGGGTCGCCGGACACCACGACGGCGGCGGGGCCGTTGACCACCGCGATCGACACGCGGCCCGCCCAGGGGGCCAGCCGTTCGCGGGCGGCGTTCTCGCCCTCGGCGAGCGACACCATGCCGCCGCGCCCGGCGAGCACGCCCAGGGCGCGGCTGCGCAGCGTCACCACACGGATCGCGTCGGCCAGGCTCAGCGCGCCCGCCACGCAGGCGGCGGCGATCTCGCCCTGGCTGTGGCCGACGACAGCGGCCGGGCTCACGCCCGCGGCGCGCCAGGTCTCGGCCAGCGAGACCATCACCGCGAACAGCACCGGCTGCACGACGTCCACGCGCTCCAGGTCGGGGGCACCGGGGTCACCGCGCAGTACCGCGGTCAGGGACCAGTCCACCAGCGTGGACAGCTCGCGTTCGCACTCGGCCAGGCGCGCGGCGAAGACCGGCGAGGACTCCAGCAGGTCCACCGCCATGCCCGCCCACTGCGAACCCTGGCCGGGGAAGACGAACACCACGCCACCGGCCGCCGCGCTCTCGTCCAGGGCGGCGGGCCCACCGGCCACGACGTTGTCGGCGCTCTCCCCGCGCTCCAGCGCGGCGAGCCCGGCCGCCAGCGCCTCCTGATCCGCCCCGACGACCACGGCCCGCCGCGCCAGCACCGCCCTGGTCGCGGCGAGCGACCAGGCGACGTCCCGCACGTCCCCGGAGGGGTGGGCGGCGAGGCGGGCGGCCTGTGCGTGCAGCGCGGGCTCGGAGGCGGCCGACAGCACCCACGGAACGACGGCCGGAGCCGGTCGGTCCTGCCGGGGTTCTTCCTGGTGCGGGGGCTGTTCGATGATCACATGGGCGTTGGTGCCGCTGACGCCGAAGGAGGAGACCCCCGCTCGGCGGGGGCGCTCGCCGGCGGGCCAGGGGACGGCCTCGGTGAGCAGCCTGACCTCGCCCGCCGACCAGTCCACGTGGGTGGTGGGCTCGGTGACGTGCAGGGTCGGCGGCAACGTCTCGTGCCGCAGCGCCATCACCATCTTGATCAGCCCGGCCACGCCCGCCGCCGCCTGGGTGTGCCCGATGTTGGACTTGATCGAACCGAGCCACAGCGGTTCTTCCCGGTCCCGGCCATAGGTGGCCAGCAGCGCCTGCGCCTCGATCGGGTCGCCCAGCGTCGTGCCGGTGCCGTGCGCCTCGACCGCGTCCACCTCGCGGGCCTCCAGCCCGGCGTTCGCAAGCGCCTGGCGGATGACGCGCTGCTGGGAGGGGCCGTTCGGCGCGGTCAGCCCGTTGGAAGCGCCGTCCTGGTTGATCGCCGAGCCGCGCAGGACGGCCAGCACCTCGTGCCCGTTGCGGCGGGCGTCCGACAGCCGTTCCAGGACCACGAGCCCGACGCCCTCGGCCCAGTTGGTGCCGTCGGCGCTCTCGGAGAACGCCCCGCACCGCCCGCCCGGCGACAGTCCCCGCTGCCTGCTGAACGTGACGAACGTCCCCGGACTGGACAGGACCGTGACACCGCCCGCCAGCGCGATCGAACACTCGCCCTGCCGCAGCGACTGCGCCGCCAGGTGCAGCCCCACCAGCGACGACGAGCACGCCGTGTCCACCGAGACCGCCGGGCCTTCGAGCCCGAGCGTGTACGCGACCCGCCCCGAGATCACCGATCCCGAGGTGCCGGTGCTCAGGTACGCCTCGGTGTCCTCCGGCACGCTGAACCGGCCGTCCATCATGTAGTCGGGCAGCCCGAACCCGACGAACACGCCCGCCGGCGTCCCCCTGAGCCTGACCGGGTCGATCCCGGCCCGCTCGAACGCCTCCCAGGCCGCCTCCAGCACCAGCCGCTGCTGCGGGTCCATGGCCAGCGCCTCGCGCGGGCTGATCCCGAAGAACGCGTTGTCGAAGTCGGCCACGTCGTCCACGAACCCGCCCTCGCGGACGTAGGTGGTGTGCGGCCGATCGGGGTCAGGGTCGTACAGGGCGTCGAGGTCCCAGCCGCGGTCGGCGGGGAACGGCGAGATCGCGTCCACCCCGCCGGCGACCAGCCGCCACAGCTCCTCCGGGCTGTCGATTCCGCCCGGGTAGCGGCAGGACATGCCCACGATCACGATCGGGTCGTCGTCGGCCGCGGTCGTCACGCGGGGGCCCTGCGTGGCCCTGGCCCCCGACACCTCGGCGAGCAGGTGCTCGGCGAGGGCGAGCGGCGTCGGGTAGTCGAAGATCAGGGTGGCGGACAGGCGCAGGCCGGTGGCGGCGGCCATGGCGTTGCGCAGTTCGACGGCCGCCAGCGAGGTGAACCCGAGGTCCTGGAAGGCCCTGCCCGGATCGACGGCCGCTGCGGACTTCTGCCCGAGCACGTCCGCGACCTGCGTCCGTACCAGGAGGAGCACCTGTTCGCGGCGCTCGCGCTCGTCCATCCCGGCGAGGCGGCGGGCGAGCGAGGAGGCGCCGCCCGCCGTCCGGCGCGCGGGGCCGCGCAACTTGGCGGCCAGCGCCCCCGGCCGGGCATGGTCGATCTTGACGGGCGCCAGGCTCGCCGCCGCCCCTCCGGACAGTACGCGGTCGAGCAGGTCCAGCGCCTCGTCCGTGGGCAGCGGGAGCACGCCCGAGTTCCGCATCCTGGCCGTTTCGCCCTGGTCGAGCCGCCCGGCCATGGCGCTCTCCTCATCCCATGGCCCCCACGCGAGGGACAGGGCGGGCTTGCCTTCGGCCCGCCGAAGTTCGGCGAGGGCGTCCAGGAAGGCGTTGGCGGCGGCGTAGTTGGCCTGCGCCGGGCCGCCCAGCACCCCGGCGACCGAGGAGAACAGCACGAACGCCGGCACGTCCGGCAGCAGTTCGTGCAGGTGCCAGGCCGCGTCGGCCTTCGGCCGCAGGACCGCGGCCAGCCGTTCGGGCGTCATGGCGTCGAGTACGCCGTCGTCCAGGACTCCGGCGGCGTGGAACACGGCGTCGAGTTCACGGTCCGCCAGGAGTGCGGCCAGGGCGTCGCGGTCGGCCACGTCGCAGGCGGCGATCTCGACGTCCGCGCCGAGCGCGGTCAGCTCGTCCCGCAACTCGGCCGCGCCGGGCGCGTCCAGGCCGCGGCGGCTGACCAGCAGCAGGCCGCGCACCCCGTACTCGGCCACCAGGTGCCGGGCCACCACGGGGCCCAGGCCGCCGGTGGCCCCGGTGATCAGTACCGTGCCCGCGGGAGTCCATCCGGGGGTGTCGCCGTCCATCGCCGCCCTGGTCAGGCGGGGTACCAGGAGCCGGCCGTCACGGACGGCCAGCTCCGGCTCGGTCGCCGCCGCCGCCGCGATCTCCACCGCGGCCAGGTCATCGAGGTCGGCCAGGACGAACCGGTCGGGGTGTTCGGACTGCGCCGAGCGCAGCAGACCCCAGGCTGCGGCGTGCGCCAGGTCGGCCGGGCTTTCGCCCGGCCGCACCGCCACCGCCCCCCGGGTGGCCACGACCAGGCGCGCGGTGGCGTACCGCTCGTCGGCCGACCACTCGCGGACCACGGCCAGCACGTCAGAGAGCGTCTGGTGGACCGCGTCCGGCACGCCGCCCGCCGAAGCCGGCACCACCAGCACCACGGTCTCCGGCACGCCCGCCTCGGCCAGCCTGGCGAGGTCCGGGTGGACCGGCGTGCCGGGCAGCGCCGCCTGGAGCGCCGCCGCATCGGACCCGGTGGCCAGGAACGCGCCCGGCGTGGCGGTGCGCGGCGGGTCGTGCCGCGACCAGGACAGCCGGTAGAGGGATTCCAGCGAACCCTCCCGCGCGGCCTGCGCGGACACGATCTGCTCGATCGGCAGCGGACGCAGGGTGATCGAGGCCGCTTCGGCGACCGGCTGCGCCGTTTCGTCGGTGGCGGTCAGGCGGGTGCCGTTGATGTGGACGCGCAGGCTGCGCGCGTCCGAGGCGTGCAGGCGCAGGCCGGTCAACGCGGCCGGGGCGGCGGGCTCCGCGCCGCCCAGCAGGGTCCGGACGTGCAGGGCGGCGTCCAGCAGGGCCGGGTGCAGGGCGTAGCCGGTGGACTTCACCTCGTCGGGGAGGGCGACCTCGGCGTACAGGTCGTCGCCGCGCCGCCAGGCGGCCCGCAGGCCCTGGAAGGCCGGGCCGTGGCCGACGGGGCGGTCCTCGTCGTACACGCCTTCGATGTCCACGACCTCGGCTCCCGGCGGAGGCCAGGCGGCCGGCTCCCAGACCTCCTGCGCGTCGTCCGGGGACAGCGTGCCTGAGGCGTGCAGGGTCGTCGTGGTCTCGTCGCGGCTGTAGACGGCCACCATCCGGCGGCCGGCCTCGTCCGCGCCTTCGGCGACCACCTGGATCGCGACCCCGCCGTCCTGCGGCACGAGCAGCGGGGCGTGCAGGGTGAGTTCGTCGATCGTGCGGCAGTCCACCTGGTCGGCGGCCTGAAGGGCCAGTTCGGCGAACGCGCCGGCCGGGAGGACGACCTGGCCGAGCACGGTGTGGTCGGCCAACCACGGCTGATCCTGCACCGACAGGCGGCCCGTCAGCACGACGGACCCCGGCAAGGTGATCACCGCGCCGAGCAGCGGGTGGTCCGCCGCCGTCTGTCCCAGGGACGCCGGATCGCCGGTACCGCCGCTCATCTGCAACCAGTAGCGCTCCCGGTGGAAGGCGTACGTGGGCAGGTCCACCCGGCGGCCCCGACCGGCCAGCGCCGTCTTCCAGTTCACCGCGACACCGGACGCCCAGGCCCGGCCCAGCCCGGACCACAGGGCTTCGACCTCGGGGCGGTCCTTACGCAGCAGCGGCACGAACACCCGGCCGTCTTCCAGGACGGCTTCGGCCAGGCTCGTCAGCACCCCATCCGGGCCGATCTCCACGAACCGGGTCACACCATCGGCGGCCATCGCGGCCACCCCGTCACCGAACCGGACCGCCCGGCGCACATGCCCGACCCAGTACTCAGGGGTGCCCACCTCCGGCCCGGCCCAGGTACCCGACACGTTCGACACCAGCGGGATACGGGGGCTCGCGTACGTCACCCGGGCGGCGGCCTGGGCGAAGGCGTCGAGCATCGGGTCCATCAGCCCGGAATGGAACGCGTGCGAGACCCGCAACCACCGGGACCGCCATCCACGCGTCTCGGCGAGCACTTCCAACGCCGGGCGATCCCCGGAGACCACCACCGCGTT
This sequence comes from Spongiactinospora gelatinilytica, assembly GCF_003236385.1. Taxonomy (GTDB): domain Bacteria; phylum Actinomycetota; class Actinomycetes; order Streptosporangiales; family Streptosporangiaceae; genus Spongiactinospora; species Spongiactinospora gelatinilytica. The sequence continues at coordinate 6,839 of NZ_POUA01000056.1, read as the reverse complement.
CGGGCCGTTGACGGCGGCGATGGACAGGCCCAGCTCCGTGGCGGCCTCGGTGACCTCTCGTTCAGTGGCCGTGACGGCGAGCATCGCCCCGCCCTCCGGCAGAGCTTGCATCAACCTGCCTCGGGCGGCCACCAACGCCGCCGCGTCCTGAAGCGAGAACACCCCCGCCACATGCGCTGCGGCCAGCTCACCGATCGAGTGACCCATCACCGCATCCGGCACCACACCCCACGACTCCACCAGCCGGTACAAACCGACCTGCAAGGCGAACAACCCGGCCTGCGCATAGGCCGTCTGCTCCAGAGCGGCGGCATCGGACCCCCACATCACCTCACGCAGCGGACGATCCAACACCTGGTCCGCCACCGCGCAGACCTCGTCCACCACCCCGGCGAACACCGGGAAAGCCTCATAAAGCTCCCGGCCCATCCCAAGACGCTGCGAACCCTGACCGGAGAACAACATCCCGGTCCGCCCCGACACCGGCTCAACACCGGGAATCAGCGTGTCCAGGCCATCGAGCAGCGCCTTACGGTCCCCGGCGACGACCACCGCACGCCGTTCGAGAGCGGCCCGGTTGGTCAGCGAAACCGCCACGTCGGCGATCTCCAGCTCAGGGTGCGCACGCAGATGCTCGGCCAACCGACCGGCCTGCTCACGCAACCCGGTCTCGGTCCGCGCCGACACCACCACCGGCAGCACCGGCAGCTCACCGACCGGCGCGTCAGCGGTCTCCGCGTCCTCTTCCGCCTCCGCTTCAGAGGCCTGCTCCAGAATGATGTGCGCGTTGGTGCCGCTGATCCCGAACGACGACACCCCGGCCCGGCGCGGCCGATCCACTTCCGGCCACCCCCGGGCCTCGGTCAGCAGCTCCACCGCACCCGCCGACCAGTCCACATGCGGCGTCGGCTCATCCACATGCAACGTCGGCGGCAGCACGCCCTGCCTGATCGCCATGACCATCTTGATCACACCGGCGACACCGGCGGCGGCCTGCGTGTGACCGATGTTCGACTTGATCGACCCCAGCCACAGCGGCTCGGCGGCACGGTCCTGGCCGTACGTCGTCAGCAGCGCCCGCGCCTCGATCGGGTCGCCCAGCGTGGTGCCGGTGCCGTGCGCCTCCACCGCGTCCACGTCGGCGGTCGAAAGCTGGGCGTTGGCCAGGGCCTGCCGGATCAGGCGCTCCTGGGAAGGGCCGTTCGGCGCGGTCAGCCCGTTGGAGGCCCCGTCCTGGTTGATCGCCGACCCCCGGAGCACGGCCAGCACCTCATGGCCGTTACGCCGGGCGTCCGACAGCCGTTCCAGTACGAGCACGCCCGCGCCTTCCGACCAGCTCGCCCCGTCGGCGGAGGCCGCGAAGGACTTGCTGCGCCCGTCGGGGGCCAGCCCGGACTGCCGGGAGAACTCCACGAAGGTCCCCAGCGTGGCCATCACGGTGACGCCGCCGGCCAGCGCCAGCGAGCACTCCCCCTGCCGCAGCGACTGCGCCGCCAGGTGCAGCGTCACCAGCGACGACGAGCACGCCGTGTCCACGGTGATCGCCGGGCCTTCCAGCCCGAAGGTGTAGGACACCCGGCCGGAGAGCACACTGGGGTGGACGCCGGTCCCGATGTATCCGTACAGCTCTTCGGGAATCGGCCCGCCGGTGGCGTAGTCGTCGTACATGACCCCGGCGAACACGCCGGTCCGGCTGCCGCGCAACGCGTGCGGATCGATCCCGGCCCGCTCCAGCGCCTCCCACGAGACCTCAAGCAACAACCGCTGCTGCGGGTCCATCGCCAGCGCCTCACGCGGGCTGATCCCGAAGAACCCCGGATCGAACTCCGCCGCGTCGTACAGGAACCCGCCCTCGCGCACGTACGACGTGCCGACCTTGCCCGGGTCGGGGTCGTACACCGCGTCGATGTCCCAGCCACGATCGGTCGGGAAACCGGAGATCGCGTCCACCCCTCCGGCCACCAGCCGCCACAGCCCCTCCGGGCTCGTCACGCCGCCGGGGAAGCGGCACGACATGCCGACGATGGCGATCGGCTCACGCGCCTTGTACTCGACCTGGCGCAGACGCCGGCGGGCCTGTTGCAGGTCGGCGGCGGCGCGCTTGAGATATTCGCGAAGCCTGTCATCAGTCGCCATGGGAGACCCAATCCTTCTCAACGATCAGAGGTTCTCGTCGCCGCGGACACCGAACTCGCCGTCGAGCACCGCGAACAGCTCGTCATCGGTGGCCGACTCCAGGTCCGTCTCGGGTACGGGCCCGTCCAGGCCGTGGTCCTTGTCGTGCCATTGGCGGACCAGCGCCTCCAGGCGCGCGGTGATGCGGGAGCCGCCCGACGCGGACAGCCCGGCGAGGGCCGCTTCGAGGCGGTCGATCTCCTTGAGCACGTCCTGTGCGGGATCGACGTCCTCGAACAGCTCGGATTTCAGGTACGCGGCCAGGTGGGCCGGGGTCGGATAGTCGAAGACGAGCGTGGCCGGCAGCCGCAGCGCGACGGCCGCGCCCAGCCGGTTGCGCAGTTCGAGCGCGGTGAGCGAGTCGAACCCGGCTTCCTTGAAGGCGCGTTCGGCGGTCACCTCGTCGGTGGAGGCGTGGCCCAGTACCGTCGCGACCTGGGCGCGTACCAAATCGAGCAGTGCGCGCTCCCGGTCGGCGTCCGGCAGTTCGGCCAGCCTGCGGCGGAGGTCCTGGCCATCTGCCTGGTCCTCGGTGACGCGGCGTCTGGCCGGTGCCAGCCCGCGCAGCATCGGCGTGGAGGACTGCGCGAGCGACGCCGGGTCGAACTTCATCGGGACGAGGGTCGCGGCGTCCAGGCCGACCGCGGCGTCCAGGAGCGCCAGCCCTTCGCGTTCGGTGAGGGCGAGCACGCTCTCCCGCGCCATGCGCGACCGGTCCCGGCCGGCCAGTTCCCCGGCCATGCCGGTGGCCTGTTCCCACAGTCCCCAGGCCAGCGACACGGCCGATCGTCCGTCCGCTCGCCGCTGTTCGGCGAGGGCGTCCAGGAAGGCGTTGGCGGCGGCGTAGTTGGCCTGCCCCGGGCCGCCGAGCACGCCTGCGGCCGAGGAGAACAGCACGAACGCCGACACATCGGGCAGCAGTTCGTGGAGGTGCCAGGCCGCGTCCACCTTGGGCCGGAGAACAGTGGCCATCCGGTCCGGCGTCATGGACTCGATCACGCCGTCGTCCAGTACCCCGGCCGCGTGGACGACCGCGCCCGGCTCACGGCCCGCGAGCAGCCCGGCCACCGCGTCGCGGTCGGCGATGTCACAGGCGGCGATCTCGACCTCCGCACCGAGGGCGGTGAGGTCGTCGCACAGCTCGGCCGCGCCGGGCGCGTCCAGGCCCCGGCGGCTGACCAGCAGCAGGTCCCGTACTCCGCGCTCGGTCACCAGGTGCCGGGCCACCAGCGCGCCCAGGCCGCCGGTGCCGCCCGTGATCAGTACCTGGTCCGGCACGGCCGGGGGTTCCTCCACGGCCTCGCGCACCTTTGCCAGGGTGGGCGCGTACACCGCGCCGTCGCGTACGGCGACCTGCGGCTCGTCCCCGGCCACCAGCACCGGGCCGTCGGTGTCCACCAGCACGAACCGGCCCGGATGCTCGGCCTGCGCCGCCCGTACCAGCCCCCACACCGCGGCCCCGGCGAGGTCCTGGACCCGCTCCCCCGGGGTGGCCGCGACCGCGCCACGGGTCACGATCACCAGCCGGGACTCCGCGAACCGTTCCTCGGCGAGCCAGTCCTTGACGACCTCCAGGACGGCGAGCACCGTCGCACGCACCGCCCCGGGCACATCGCCGTCCTGGCGCGGGCATTCCAGCAGCACCGTGCCGGGCGTCGCGGTACCCGCCGCCACGGCCGCGTACGCGTCGCCGACCGGGGTGCCCGGTGCCGACGCCTTCGACCACTCCACCCGGTGCAGGAGAGAGTCAAGGTCTCCGGTCTGCGCGACCTGGGCGGCGCTGAGCTGCTGCGCCGACACCGCGCGCAGGGTCAGCGACCGGACCGAGGCCACCGGCGCGCCGGTCAGGTCGGCCAGCTCGATGGACAGCGCCTCCGGCGCGTCCGGCGTCGCCGTGAGCCGCGCCCGTACGTGCGAGGCCCCCGCCGCGTGCAAGGTCACGCCATTCCACACGAACGGGAGTAGCGGCCCGTCGTCCCGCCGCTCACCGACCTCCACCAGAGGAGCGGCGTGCAGGACCGCGTCGAGCAACGCCGGGTGCAGTCCGCCGTCCACGTTCGCGCCCTCGGGCAACGCGACCTCGGCGATGACGCCGTCGCTCGTCCGCCAGGCGGCGCGCAAGCCCTGGAACTCAGGCCCGTGCCCGTACCCGCGGGCGGCCATGTCGTCGTAGAAGCCGGTCAGGTCGATCGGTTCGGCGTCCCTGGGCGGCCATACCGCCAGGTCGGCGGCCCGGCCGGTACCGTCGCCCTCGCCGTAGGGGGCCAGCACGCCCGAGGCGTGCAGGATGTCGCCCGGACCGTGGACGGTCAGCGTCCGCCGTCCGGAGTCGTCCGCGGCCTCGACCACCACCTGAATGGCGACCCCGCCGTCCTCCGGGATGACCAGTGGCTCGTGCAACACCAGCTCCTCCACCACACCGCAGCCCACCTCGTCGCCGGCCCGGATCGCCAGCTCCACGAACCCGGTGCCCGGCAGGATCAGCCGGCCGAACAGCGCGTGATCGGCCAGCCATGGCTGCGCCCGTACCGACAACCGCCCGGTCAGTACGACCCCACCCGAACCGGGCAGCCGTACCACCGCTCCCAGCAACGGATGCCCCGCCACGGTCAGCCCGGCCGCCGAGACGTCGGCCACCGACACCGGCTCCAACCAGAAGTGCTCCCGCTGGAAGGCGTACGTCGGCAGGTCCACCCGGCGGCCCCGGCCCGCCAGCGCGGTCTTCCAGTCCACGGCCAGGCCGGACGCCCAGGCGCGGCCCAGGCCGGACCACAGGGCTTCGAGCTCGGGGCGGTCCTTACGCAGCAGCGGCACGAAGACCCGGCCGTCGCCTTCCAGCGCGGTCTCGGCGAGACCCGTGAGCACGCCGTCCGGGCCGATCTCCACGAACCGGCTCACCCCATGGGCGGCCATCGCCGCGGCTCCGTCACCGAACCGCACCGCGCGCCGGACGTGCTGGACCCAGTACTCCGGCGAGCACACCTCCTGGCCCGCCCAGGTCCCGGACACGTTCGACACCAGCGGCAGGCGCGGCTGCTCGAACCGGATACGCGATGCGGCCTCGGCGAAGTCCCCAAGCATCGGGTCCATGAGCGACGAGTGGAACGCGTGCGACACCCGCAACCACCGGGACCGCCACTCCACCCCGGCCGCGAACTCCTCCAAAACCTCCCGAGCCCCGGACAGCACCACCGCGTTGGGGCCGTTCACCGCGGCGATCGACAGATCAAGTCCTTCTATCGCCTGAGCGACATCGGCTTCGGCGGCGACGACCGCGAGCATCCCCCCACCCTCCGGCAGCGCCCGCATCAACCGCCCACGAGCCGCGACCAGCGCCGCCGCATCCCGAAGCGAGAACACCCCCGCGATGTGCGCGGCGGCCAGCTCACCGATGGAGTGGCCCATCACCGCATCCGGCACCACACCCCACGACTCCACCAGCCGATACAGCCCCACTTGCAGGGCGAACAGCCCGCACTGGGCGTAGGCGGTCTGCTCCAGAGCGGCGGCATCGGACCCCCACATCACCTCGCGAAGCGGACGGTCCAGCACCTGATCGACGACCGCGCAGACCTCGTCCACCACACCGGCGAACACCGGGAAGGTCTCGTACAGCTCACGGCCCATCCCGAGACGCTGGGAGCCCTGACCGGAGAACAACATCCCGGCCCGGCCCGACACCAGCCCGGCATCCGGGACCAGCGCGTCCAGGCCATCTAGCAGCGCCTCACGGTCTCCGGCGACGACCACCGCACGCCGTTCCAGCGCCGCCCGCGTGGTCAGCGAAACCGCCACATCGGACGGTTCCAACTCAGGATTGGCACGCAGATGCTCGGCCAGCCGACCGGCCTGCTCACGCAACCCGGCTTCACTTCGCGCCGACACGATCAGCGGAACCACACCGGCCGGCTCAGGCTCGGTGACCGCCTCCGCTTCAGGGGCCTGCTCCAGAATGATGTGCGCGTTCGTCCCGCTGATCCCGAACGACGACACCCCGGCCCGGCGCGGCCGACCCACTTCCGGCCATTCGCGGGCCTCGGTCAGCAGTTCCACCGCGCCCGCCGACCAGTCCACATGCGGAGTCGGCTCATCGACGTGCAACGTGGCCGGCAGCGTGCCGTTCCGCATCGCCATGACCATCTTGATCACACCGGCCACGCCCGCCGCCGCCTGGGTGTGCCCGATGTTCGACTTGATCGAACCGAGCCACAGCGGTTCTTCCCGGTCCCGGCCATAGGTGGCCATCAGCGCCTGCGCCTCGATCGGGTCGCCCAGCGTCGTGCCGGTGCCGTGCGCCTCGACCACGTCCACATCGGCGGTCTCCAGCCGGGCGTTCGCCAGCGCCTGCCGGATCACCCGCTCCTGCGAGGGACCGTTCGGCGCGGTCAGCCCGTTGGAAGCGCCGTCCTGGTTGATCGCCGAGCCGCGTACCAAGGCCAGCACTTCATGACCGTTCCGCTGGGCATCGGACAGTCGCTCGACGACGAGTACGCCGGCGCCCTCACCCCAGGCCACGCCATCGGCCGCCGCCGCGAAGGACTTGCTGCGCCCATCGGGGGCAAGCCCGCGCTGCCGGGAGAACTCCACGAACGAATCCGGTGTCGCCATCACCGTCACCCCGCCGACGAGTGCCAGCGAGCACTCCCCCTGCCGCAGCGACTGCG
>NZ_POUA01000569.1 GCF_003236385.1 Spongiactinospora gelatinilytica | reverse complement strand
AGATGTGTATAAGGGACAGGGGTCGTAGGGGCGGCCGAAGGTGGTTCGGACCTCGGCCAGTAGGGCGGTGGCGGTGGCCGCGGGGTAGATCGTGGTGACGCGTATTCCGTGGGGGGACTCCTCCTCGCGGAGGGAGTGGGCCAGTTCTCGCAGAGCTGCCTTGCTGCCGACGAAGGCCGACCAGCGGGGGACGCCGGTCATTCCCGGGGAGGCGTTGACGAAGATCACGTGGCCTCTGGACCGGCGCAGGGCGGGCAGTGTCAGGCGTACGATTTCGGCGGCGGAGGCCACGTTGACGGCGAGGGTTCGGCGCCAGGTCTCTGGGTCGGTGTCGGCGACGGCTGCGATGGGGGAGATTCCCGCGCAGTACACCAGGGCCTGGACGTCTTGCGGTCGAGCCGCCAAGGCGGTGGCGAGGGTGGCCGGTTCGGACAGGTCGGCCTCGATGCCCGGTACGTCGAGCCGGGCGACGTCGCGGCCGATGGCGGTCACCTGATGTCCGGCGGCGGTGAGGGCGTCGACCAGTGGCCTGCCGATCCCTCCGGTGGCCCCGGTCACCAGTACGTTCCCCATGATCGGCTCTCCTGGTTTGTGCGCCGTACCTGGTCAACAGCGGGAGGCGAATGTGCAGGTTTGGCGAGGTAAAGGTGCGTTTACTGCCGAAGTATCGGTACTTCCCTGATAAAGGCGGACCCTCAGGGTAAACCCGGGGATAACCCGGAGGTCCCGGGGGATCCCGCCCCGAACGCCCCACCAGCGCGTAGGGTCGGAGTCAGTGCAGGGGATATGAAGGGACTCAAATAAATGCGCCGGATTTCACTCGCGATCGCCGCCGTGAGCGCAGCCAGTGTGGTGGCCCTCACCGGGTGCGGATCGACGAGTCCGCAGCTCGGCAATGTCAAGCTGGCCGCGGCCGAAGCCGTGGCGCAGACGGCCCAGAAGGCCGAGGCGGTCAACAGCTACACCGTTGACGCCGTGGCCGAATTCTCTCACCCCGAGGGTGACACCGGTAAGGTGCAGGGCCGGATGGTGTACCAGAGCAAGCCGCAGCTCGCGGTCGACGTCACCCTCGACACCGTCGCCTTCGGCGCGAACAGCCTGCCCGGCGGCGCCCGTGCGATCCTGCTCGGCGACACCGCGTACGTCAAGGTGGACGCCCTGAAGTCGGCCACCGGCGCGACCAAGCCGTGGATCAAGGCGTCCGTCGCCGACCTCGACGGGGAAGGCCAGAACGAGGCGAACGACGCGCTCGGCCGGGTGCAGCAGTTCGACCTGGCCGCGGCGGTCAAGCTGGTCACCGCGTCCAAGGACATCAAGGCCGTGGGCACCGAGAGCGTCGGCGGCGTCGACACCACGCACTACTCCGGCACCTTCCCGGTGGACGAGGCCGTCAAGCTGCTGGACGACGACAAGCGCGCCCGGGCCGCCGACCAGTTCGGCAAGGTCAAGGACATCAAGTTCGACCTGTGGGCGGACGCGCAGAGCCTGCCCCGCAAGATCACCATGAGCGGTTCGGCGGAGGGCGGCACGTTCAACGCCACCATGCTGTTCAAGGGCTACAACGAGCCGGTCGAGATCTCGGCCCCGCCGGCGAGCGAGGTCGGCGAGATCCCGCAGCAGGAGCACGTGTTCAACTAAGGCCTTTCCTGGTCAACAGACCTTTTTTCCACCCACCCGAAGGCCCGCGCCTGCCACCGGCGCGGGCCTTCGCCCTTTCCGCGCCCGCCGCCCCGCTCTCGCCGCCCCGCACCCGTTCGCAACCCCCAGGACCCCGTTCAGCGTGGGGTGAGCCGGATCACCGGGTACCGGCGGTCGGACTTGCTCTGGTACTTCGCGATCCGGGGCTGGGCGGCGGCGATGCGCTGCCAGGCCCGTTCGCGGTCGGCGCCGTCGAGGCGGTGCGGGGTCACCGGCAGCGGGGGCTCGCCGGGCAGTTCGATCGTCGCGCGGTCCGGGTGGGCCATCAGGTTGACGTACCAGTCAGGGTGCTGACTCCCGCCGCCCGACGCGACGATCAGCCGCCCGCCGTCCGCGTCATCGGCGAACCACGCCACCGGCGTCTCCCGGGGCTGCCCGCTGCGGCGGCCCACCGTGTTCAGGATCAGTACGTCCATGCCCATCATGTGGCCCCGGCCCCGCCGTACCTTGCGGTTCATCCGGGCGTTCATCGTGCGCTGCATCCACCGGGAGAACGCGCCGGGCGTGCCGGGCCTGCGCTTGCTCGTCTGCTGCTGTGCCATGAGCCACCTCCGGGGCCGGGGTCCGTTCGCTACCCCGCCAACGTAGGACGGCGGTGGCCCGGCACGCTTCTCCGATCCTGCTCAGGGCGCATCCGGGGCGCCGAGCAGGGTGCGCAGGATCGGTTCGGCGCGTGTCCACAGGACGGCGCCGCCCGCGTCCGGGACGAGGTGGTGGCGGGCGCCGGGGATGCGGGCGGCGAGGGTGCGGCCCTGGTCGGGGGAGTGGCCGATGTCGTGCTCGCCGTACCAGAGGTCCACCGGGATCTGGATCGCGCCCAGGTCGTACGGCCAGCGGGACATCGCCAGCAGCGTGTCACGGGCGTAACCCCCCGGACCCTGGCCGAACGCCTCGGCCATGGCCGCCCGAAAGGCGCGCGCGAACTCCGGCGACTCATAGACCGCGCGATCGACGGCGGGCGCGTTGGGCACGATCATGTCCCACAGCGCGGCGGGCGTGATGGCCTGGAAGGATCGCTCGGCCGCCGCCGGGTCGGCGGCGGCCAGGCGTACCAGGTCGCGCAGCGGCGCGGGCAGGGCCGGGGCGAACGCGGGCAAGGCCACCTCGTCGGCCCCGGACACGATCGCCGGCCGGGCCGCGATCGGGGCGCAGGCCAGGGCGAACGGCGCGCCCTGGGAGAAACCGACGATCCGCGGCCGGGTCAGCCCGAGCGCCGCGACGTCGGCGGGCCAGGAACCGAGCGTACGGCCGGGGGCGGGGTCGGAGGCTCCGAGGCCGGGCCGGTCGAGCGAGATCAGCCGGACGCCGAGCCGGTCCACGACGTCGCCGCCGAACCCCAGCGACCGGCCGGTCCCCGCCCCTGGGCAGAACACGACCGGTGTGCCGTCACGCGGCCCCCACTCCGCCCACCCGAGCCAC
>NZ_POUA01000568.1 GCF_003236385.1 Spongiactinospora gelatinilytica | reverse complement strand
GTTCACGGCTGACACCACCCGCCCGAGGGCGTCACATAGCGAGGCGAATGGTCGGCCCGGCGGCGAGCAGTTTCACGCCCTCTCCGTAGAAGCCGTCTCCGTAGAAGACGACGAAACGGGCAGCCAGATGGCCGAGGGGTGGTCGGGGTCGTGCAGGATCTCGTTGTCGGATGCGCGTAGTTCGCGCTCTGTGGCCAAGGGCCGGCCGGTGCCGGGATTACGGCCATAGCGGGGGTGGGCGCCTCCGGCGACCTGGAGCCGGATCCGGTGGCCACGGGCGAAGCGGTGGGCCACCGGCCAGAGCGTGATGTCCACCGTGCGTACGCCTGCCGTCTCCTCCCGGCCGGTTCCGGGAGCGGGCAGGCGGACGATGCCGTCGCAGAGATTGACCGAGCGGCCGCGCTGGTCCACTGTGCACAACCGTGCGGTGTAGTCGACATGCGGAAGGGAGGCGCGCGCGTACAGGCGGACCCGGACCGGGCCGATCACCTCCACGTCCGATGTCAGCGGGGCGGTGGTGAAGGTGAGCACGTCGGGCCGGGCCTCGATGGCGCGGTTGTCGGCCGGGCCCGCGGAAAAGCCGACTATCGCGCCGCCGACGGTGGGGGTCGGGTCTGCGGGGTCGTAGCGGTAGCGGCTCGGCGGCGCGCCCGGTGCGGCCTGCTCGCGGCTCAGCCCGCCACCTGGATGCAGGTGCCAGGGGGTGGGCCGGTGGGCGGGCGGCCAGCCGGACAGGTCTCGCCACTGTTTCGCGCCGGTGATGAACACCCGCACCCCGCTGAGGGCCTGCCGACCGGCAAGGGCGACGTCCAGCGCGGTCAGTGCGTCCCTCATGGCCACGCGGGTGTTCAGGCCCTTGCCATGGCTCCAGGGACCGATCAGCAACCGGACGTTGCGACCTGCCTCCAATAGCCTGGCGTGGTCGTCGAGCATGCCCGGGAGGAAGAAGTCGTACCAGCCGCCCTGCAGGTACACGATCGGCGGCATCCGCTCGGTGTTGCCGCGGTGATCCATGCGCGCCCAGTACTCACGGCTGGACTCATTGTCCAAGGGGTTGGTGAGCCACTCTTGGTACCAGCTCACCCGGTGCCCGGTCAGCGCCCGGTCCGCATCGGTCAGCGGGAGGGTCAGTACGGCGCGGTGGAGCCGGCGGCTCGCGCCGAACACGGCCAGCAGTTGCGGGAGCAGGGAATTGCCGCTACGGAACATGGTGTCGACCAACTGGACCCAGCCCAGCGCGTTGCCCAGGGCGAACGCGCCGCCCGGGTACATGAAGCCCCCGGCGAACGCCGACGGGGCGTCTTGGATCACTGCGATCTTCCACTCGGGGATCTCTCGGGCGGCCAGTTCCCACTGTGCGTATCCGAGATAGCTGGCGCCCCAGGTGGCCAGGACACCGCCGAACCACGGCTGGGCGCGCAGCCAGGTCAGCGTCCCGTCGGCGTCCGCGGGATCGATGACGAAGCCGTCGAAGCGCCCCATTGAGCCGGCCGTACCACGCAGGCTCTGACACAGCACCTGGTAGCCGCGCTCGGCCAGCAGCTTGGGCAGCGCGTCGACCAGACGGCCCCGGCCGTACGGGGTGCGCATCAAGACCAGCGGGGGCGTCTGGACGCCCGCCGGGTAGTAGTGCGTGGCCAGCAGTCGCACGCCGTCGGCGGCGGGGATCGGCACATCGCGCCGGACTCGGACCGGGTGGCGGACTGCGGGGCGCAGGCCGAGCAGGCGGCTGAGCAGGGTCATCGCGGAGGACTTTCGTCGGCGTGAGCGGATGCACATCGCCGACCAGGCTTCCCGGCACACCATCGCCCCCCGCACATGGCGGGACACGATGGTTCCAGATTAACATAGTTCAGAAATTTCTGAAGCTCTATAATATCTGGTGGATTCTGGAGGAGATGGCGTGTGGACGATGAGCACGGACGGTGGGAGGCGGCCGAGCGGCTCGCGCTGGTGCTCACAGAAGGCGGGCTGCAGCGGATGGCCGCACGGACGCTCGCGATGTTTTTGTTCACCGACCTGCAAAGCGTGACCGCGGGCGAAATCGGCGAGCGGCTGGCGGCCAGCGCGGGCGCGGTCTCCGGTGCGATCAAATCCCTGCTTGCGGTCGGCCTGATCGAACGACTACCGGCCCCCGGCAGCCGCCGCGAGCACTACCGGCTCCGCGAAGACGCCTGGGCCACCCTGTTCACCAGCCAGAACACCGCCATCCAGGCCATGCTGGACGCCGCCGCAGCCGGAATCGAGGTCACCCGGACCGGCGACCCCGCGCACGAGCGGCTGAGCCGGATGCGCGACTTCTACGAATTCCTGCTCGCCGAACTGCCTGGCCTGCTGCACCGCTGGCACCAGCATCAGCAGTCCGGTCAGTCTGCCGGGCAGGAAGAACGACGATGATCAGGCATGCCCCGCACAGGTGATCACCGGCCGTGTCCGCCCGACGAAACACCGGTGTTCCTGCACATATCAGCGGTGCAGATGATGTTGCGGGATCGCGTCGGGGCTACTCCCCTCGTCGTCTCCCGCCCCTATTGCGGCATGGGCGTGGATCTCGGCGACTCCGCAGTCACGCTGGTCCACGAGGGGGTTCTCTATGGCTTTTGCCATGGTCTGTGCCGCCGAGCCTTCGCCGATCAGCACGGCCTGTCGCTCAGCAAGTAGCGCCATGCCCTGGGACCACCACCCAGCCCTGCCCGAGATCGGCGGCTCACCGGACCGGACCGCCCGGTTCGCTTCCTCGGCATCGACACCGGTCCGCGGACGGCTCAGCCGGTCACTCATGCCTGGGCCCGGATCGGCGCGATCATGCCGGCGGATGAGGGGCCACCTCATCGATGCCGCTGATTCTTCAGTGGGCGGCACTCTCGCCCTGCTGGACGCGCCGGCCGAGCTCATCGATGGCGCAAACCTCGCAGTGGCGCCTGGCGACACCTTCCCCGCTCGATGACCGGCACCACGTCCCCCGTGCCCGATCTTGACGTTTCTTGATAGGTTCTCTGCAGGTGCGCCGGGAAGCCTGGTCGGCAGTCGTTGTCGCCGATCAATGAAAAGGGCTCTGTCATGCGCGCACGCGACCTGCTCGCCGCATTCCCCACCATCACCATCGACACCCCCGTGCCGCAGGCCGCTCGGCTGCTGGCAGAGCAAGACCTCCCAGGGCTCATCGTCCTGGACGAGCACGGACAACCGGCCAGC
>NZ_POUA01000567.1 GCF_003236385.1 Spongiactinospora gelatinilytica | reverse complement strand
AACATCGCCCCTTCGGCCTTCGCGGCCCCGCCCAGCAGCTCCCGGGCGTACTCCTGCGGGTCGCGGCCGGTCAGCGCCCCGATGTAGGAGCGGTGTTCCACCAGCGAGGCGATCGCCCGCTCCAGCCCCGGCCCGGCCGCCACCGCGTGCGTCGGATACGGCGAGCCCGACACCGCCACCCACCGCACGCCGTTCCACGGCGCGAGCCCCGGCTCGGGGAAGATCCACCGGTTGCCCGCATCGGCGGCGGCGTCCAGCGCGGCCCGCCCCACCGCCCGGTGATCAGGGGTGTTCCACACCCGCCCGCCGGGCCAGGTGTCATGATGGTTGACGGTGATCACCAGCTCGGGGCGGTGGCGGCGGATCGCCAGCGCCAGTTCCCTGCGCAGCGCCGGCCCGTACTCGATGACACCATCGACCAGCCCGAGGAACTCCACCGATTCCACCCCGACCACGGCCGCGGCTGCCCGCTGCTCACCCTCGCGCACCGGCGCGGCCCGCGCCGGGTCCATCGTGTCGATCCCCGCCTCGCCGCGGGTGGCCAGCAGATAGGACACGCTGCGCCCCTCACCGGTCCAGCCGGCGATGGCGGCGGCGGTGCCGTACTCCAGGTCATCGGGGTGGGCGGCGATGGCCAGCGCCGTGCGCCAGTCGGCGGGCATCGGCTCCAGCGCCGGCCGCGCGCTGTGATCGCTCATGACAAGCCCAACCTATCGCGCCCCCCTTGCGGGTTTCAGCCCGCCGCGCGGCGGATCCGCGCGGCCAGTGCGGCGATGTGCTCCCGCCAGGCCGTCAGCGCCACCTGCCGGGCATCGGGCAGGTCGGCCGGGCCGCTTTGGGTCAGCACCAGCCGCGCCCCGTGGCCGGTACCGGGCGCCAGCTCGAAACGGACCCGCCCGGCGGGCCGCTCGTCATAGCGCCAGGCGTACTCCAGCCCGGCCCGCGCCGCCCCGCCGCCGCCATCGCCGCCATCGCCGTCGTCCCACGCCTCGGTGACCTCGGCGGCCGGCACCGCGCCGGTGGTGAACGCCGCCGGCGGCCCATCGCCGGGCGCGGGCCGCTCCGCGCCCTGCAACAGCATCTGCCACACCTGCCCGACCGGCAGGGTGAGCTGCCGCTCGAACCGCACCCGCCACCCGGCGGGGGAGTCGGCGATCACCCCGGCGTCCAGCCCGAACTGCGCCACCAGCGCCTCGTGGGCGTCCAGCATCCGCCCCGGCTCGCTGATCGCGACCCCGGCCAGCAGCTCCTCCAGGCCCGCCGCGCACGCCTGCCACCCGGCGGCGTAGCTGGCCGCGCCGTAGTGGTCGTCGAAGATGTGGGTGAGCACCAGCAGGCTGTGCTCCCCGTCGGGGATCACCTCCCAGCGCAGGTTCTCCCCCTCCCAGGTGTAGGCGATCACTCTCGGCGGGTCCAGCTCGGTGATCACCCCGGCTCCGGCGCCGGCGAAGGTCACCTTGCCGCCGATCCGCAGGTCCAGCTCCACCTCCGCCGGAAACCACCGGGCGAGCCGGGCGGGGTCGATCAGGGCCTGCCACACCGTGCGCGGCGGGTGGGCGAGCCTGCGCCGCATGCGCAGCACGCTGCGGCCCGCCTCGGTGCGCAAGGTCCGTTCCGCGCTCACGTCACATCCTCCTGTTCGGTCATCTCATCGGCCTGGGAGTCCAGGTGGGCCTCCAGGGCGTCCAGGCTCGCCGCCCACAGCCGGCGGTAGGGGGCCAGCCAGGCGTCGATCTCGGCCAGCGGTTCGGGGCGCAGCTCATACCACCGCCGCTGCGCCTCGCGGCGGACCGTCACCAGCCCCGCCTCGCGCAGCACCCGCAGGTGCTTGGAGGTGCCGGGCTGGGTGAGGGCCAGGCGCTCGGTCAGCTCGCCGACCGAGCGCGGGCGCTCCAGCAGCAGGTCCAGGATGCGGCGCCGGGCCGGCTCGGCGAGTACGTCGAAAGGTACGGACACCCCCTCAACATACTGCTTCGGTTATATGCCCGCAACCGCATGTACTGTGCCAGGGCGGCCGCCCCGCCACCCCTGCGGCACCATGAAGGACATGAGCGAAGGCATCGACGTCGAAGCCCTGCGCGCCGACACCCCCGGCTGCGCCCACGTCGCCCACTTCAACAACGCCGGCGCCGCCCTGCCCCCGCGCCCGGTCACCGACGCCGTCACCGCCCACCTGCGCCTCGAGGCCCGCATCGGCGGGTACGAGGCCGCCGAACACGCCGAAAAGGCCATCGCCCGCAGCTACGACGCCATCGCCGCCCTCATCGGCGCCGCCCCCGACGAGATCGCCCTCATCGAGAACGCCACCCGCGCCTGGGACATGGCCTTCTACTCCATCCCCTTCGCACCCGGCGAGCGCATCCTCACCACCACCAGCGAATACGCCAGCAACGGCATCGCCTTCGCCCAGATCGCCCGCCGCACCGGCGCCCGCGTCCAGGCCGTACCCGACGACGAACACGGCCAGATGTCCCTGCCGGCCCTGGCCGCAGAACTCGACCGCGGCGGCGTCCGCCTGGTCGCCGTCAACCACGTCCCCACCCACAACGGGCTCATCAACCCCGCCGAGCGCATCGGCGCCCTGTGCCGCCAGGCCGGCGTCACCTTCCTGCTGGACGCCTGCCAATCGATCGGGCAGTTCCCCGTCGACGTCGCCCGCATCGGCTGCGACATGCTCTCGGCGACCGGCCGCAAGTTCCTGCGCGGCCCGCGCGGCACCGGCTTCCTGTACGTGCGCCGCGACCTGATCACCCGCCTGGAACCACCGTTCCTGGACCTGCACGCCGCCACCTGGACCGCCCCCGGCCGCTATGACATCCGCCCCGACGCCCGCCGCTTCGAAACCTGGGAACGCAACGTCGCCGCCCAGATCGGCCTCGGCGTGGCCGCCGACTACGCCCGCGCGGTGGACCTGGCCGCCACCGGCCGCCGCATCCAGACCCTCGCCGACGGCCTTCGCCGCGACCTGGCCGGCCTGCCCGGCATCACCGTCCTGGACCGCGGCGAACGCCGCTGCGGCATCGTCACCTTCGACGTGCACGGCCACCAGGCCACCGACGTCAAACGCGAGCTGCGCCGGCACAACGTCAACGTCAGCGTCACCGACATCGCCCACCACCGCCTGGACGCCCACCCCGTGCCCGCCGCGATCCGCGCCTCGGTGCACCACTACAACACCTGTCTCTTATAAACATCTGACGCTGCCGACC
>NZ_POUA01000566.1 GCF_003236385.1 Spongiactinospora gelatinilytica | reverse complement strand
GTGCGCGGGGAGCCGGGCCCGCCGTACGACCCGGGCGACATCCCGCCCTACGCGGGGCACGGGACGTTCGCGGGCGGGATCGTGGGGTGCCTGGCGCCCACGGCCGCCGTCCTGGTCTCCGCGGGCCTGCGGGGCGGGGCGGTCACCGAGTACGACCTGTGCCGCGGGCTGCTGCGCGCGATCGGCTCCGGGCGGGTGCCGGACGTGATCGGCCTGGTGGCCGGGGCCGCCACCCGCGGCGGGCACCCCCTGCTGGCCATGGAGGCGATCATCGGATGGGCCGAGCTGAGCCTGCGCAGGATCGGCAGGCCGCTGCTGGTCGTGGCGGCGGGCGACAACGCCTCCGCCGTGCCGCCATGGCCCGCGGGCTATGCCGCGATCTCCCCCTCGGTCCTGTCGGTCGGCGCGCTGGACCAGGGACAGCCGCCGCGGCGGGCCTGCTTCAGCAACCATGGGCCGTGGGTGAAGGTCTACGCTTCGGGCGAGAAGCTGGTCAACGTCTTCCCGCACGGCCGCTACCGCTACCGGCACGGCCCCGCGGAGGTCTGCGACAGCGACGCGCTGACCCCTGGCAGGGGCGAGACCCGCCGCTTCGCCGGCGGCCTCGCCCGCTGGAGCGGCACGTCCCTGGCCACGCCGCTGGTCGCGGGCCTGATCGCGCGCCGGGTGACGCGGACCGGGCAGAGCGCGCGGGAGGCCGCCGCCGATGTCATGGCCTTCGCCCGCTCCCAGGCAGGCGCGGGGCCGCTGCCCGCCGTCCTGACCGCCGACAACGAGATCGTGTGACCCCTGGCGGCGGGACGGTCACCCGCCGGACGGGAGAACGTCCGTCGGGGCCGGATCGTCTCGCCGCACATCGTCGGCGGTCTGCTCGGTCTGCTCGGTCCGCTCGGTCTGCTCGCCGGTGACCGGGCCGATGCTCTGGCCGGTCGGCGGCGATGTGGTCGGATCGGTCGGCACCTCGGTGGAGGTGTCGGTGGAGGTGTCGGTGGGGATGTCGGTGGGGGACGGTTCGTCCGTGACGGTGACGGTCGTCGTGGGACGCCCGCAGTCGTCGATCGTCACGGTCCCCGCGGTCTCCTCCGGGGTCACCGGCGGCAAAGGGGTCTCGATGAGCGTGGGGACGGCCATGGCGGCCCGGCGCGGCACCGGGAGGGAACCTGCCCCGACGGGCGCCGCGGGCGGCTCCTGCGTGCCGACCAGCGGGTCGGGCGGCCGGGTGGACACCTCGGGCGAGGGCGGCGCCGAGGGGAGGCACGCGGGCGGCAGGCCGGGCGGCGCGCCCCGCCGTACCTCGGGCACGGACGGCACGCCCACGCAGTCGGCGGTCAGTTCGCCGTCCGGGGTGTGGATCACGGACTCCCGCAGCACCCGGTGCGTGCTGCCGTGGCCGACGGAGCCGCCGAACCGGACCAGGTTCACACCGTGCTCGATCTCCTTCTCGGAGACCTCGTACAGCGCCCGGACCGTGGTGCCGGACTTCTCGATCCGCCTGACCAGCGTCCCCGCCTGCCTGGTGAGGAAGTAGGACGCGCCGCGCGGCGCGAGGACCAGCGGGTTGACGGTGATCTCGGGCAGCGCGCGCCGCACCGCGCGCAGGTCCGCGGCCTTGCCGAGGTCGAGGATGCGGGTGATCTGCCGGACGCGCTCATGCCCGGCGGGGGCCTCGGTGAGCACGGTCAGCCGCCGCGGCCTGCCGGTGCCGTCGAAGCGCAGGGCGTAGGAGACGACGACCCGGCCGGAGGAACGTTCCAGGCCGAGCAGCGCCGTGACGGCGGCGGTGGGCTTGGCGGTGACGGTGGCGCTCCACGAGCGGGTCACCGTGAACCCGGTGTCGGCGTGGCGGGTCAGCTCCGCGGCGGTCCGGGCCTCCGCGATGGCGGACACCTCCGCCACCTTGGCCAGGCCGAGCGAGGCCGATCCGGCGACCGAACCGTCGAGCTCCACGCTCATCTGAGCCCAGCCGCCCGGCGGCACGTCACTGCGCAGGACCTCCTCGATCACCGCGCGGTCGCGGCTTTCGTAGTAGAACCCCACCTGGGATCCGGCGGTCGCGCGCAGGTCCGCTCTCGCGTATCCGACGTCCGCGTCGAGCCGCGCGCCGCCGGACAGTTTGTAGTTCAGGAAGGCGGCGAAGGTCCGGCCCTTGCGCCCCGGGCGCCGTAGTTCGGCGAAGCCGGAGGAGGCGCCCGCGCTCACCGCGGCGAGGCCGGCCTCGACCTCCACCGTGCCCGTGCTGACGTCCTGGCGCAGCGTGCAACGGTACGGCTCGATGCCGGTTCCGCCGCCGCAGGCCACGGCGCACGGGACGACGGTGAGCACCACCGCGGCGATCCCCGCTCCGCGCATCGGGTCCCCCTTGACTCGGCAGGATCCCGATGTTCGCATTCGCCGCCAGGGGCCCGAATGAGTAGACCACTACTCATTTCGGCGACCGTCGCGTCACGCGGCGGCGAAGCGCGGCTCAGCGGGTGCGGTGCGACTCGTAGCGCATGGTCCGCGAGACGCCGATCCGCACGGTGGTGCCCGGGGCGATGGACACCGGCTCGTTGGGCGGGATGTCGTAGAAGTTGGGGTCGCCGGGCGGCTGGATCTGGGTGCCGTTGACCGATCCGAGGTCGACCAGGTTGACGTCCCAGCCGTCGAGGGCGACGCGCAGGTGGCGGCGGGAGACCGAGCCGTCCGGGCTGGTCACCTTGGCGGGCCTGGCCTGCCCCGAGGTGACCTCCCCGGCCCGCTCGGGGTCGCGGCCGAGCAGGTAGTCGGTGTCCAGCCGCAGCGTCATGCCGTCGTCGAGGAGCAGCACGCCCAGCGGCGGGCGCGGCCCCTGGTAGGGGACCAGGGTGCGCTGCACGAGGGCGATGCCGCACACCGCGCAGTACGGCACACGGGGGTCGTTGAAGTGGTCGTTCTTGCAGTCGACGCCGAGGATCAGCGCCCGGGAGTCGGGATCGCCCTGGTCGGCGGGGGCCTCCGGCTCGGCGGGCTCGGCCTGCTCGGGCGCGGGCGGCAGGGCCTCGAAGGGCTGTTCCCTGAGATCGGGAAAGCCCCCGGAGCCGTTGCCCGGGCCGGGGCCCGCGTCGTCGGGAGCGGGCGGCTCGCCCTGGAGGCCGGGCGGCGGCAGCGGGAACTGCTCGGAGGGCTGGCCGGGCGGCATGCCGTACGCGGGACCGGGACCGGCGGGACCGGACGGGACGGGCGGGACCAACGG
>NZ_POUA01000565.1 GCF_003236385.1 Spongiactinospora gelatinilytica | reverse complement strand
GGATGGGCCGGGGACGACCTAGGCAGGGCTACCAGCCCCCGGGCCGACACACGAGAGGACTCATCCCGCGCAGCCTCGCGGCCATCCATACCTAGGAGGGTCCGCGCGGGACAGTCCCGGACAAGGCCACCGCTCCGAGCGGGAAGTTCATTCGGGCCCTGGCGGCGGAGAGGATGGCACCGGACGATCTAGGCGGGGCTACCGGCCCCCAGGCCAATGGGCGAGGTGACTCATTCCGGCGCAGGCGCGTCGTCGCCCTCGGTGGTGGGGAGGGTGGCGAGGAGGTCGGCGTTGAGGGGGCCGGTCCAGGACAGGTCGCCGGACCGTATGCGGGTTAGTACGTCGTGTACCCAGGCCAGTTCGGCGGCGCGGAGGGCGCGTTCGCACTCAAGTTCGAGCAGCAGGATGCGGGGCAGGCCGCTCGCCTCCTGGGCGGCCAAGTGCGCGTCCAGGCCGGCGACGGCGCCTTCCAGGGCTCCTGTACGGGTACGCAGGGCGTGTTCGGCGTCGTCCGGGTGCAGTGCGCCCATCAGTGAGACGGCGGCCGTCAGGGTGCGCATGTCGTCGTGCGGCTGCTCCAGCAGCCGCCGCAGCCGGGTGGACAGTTCGGCCTGTCCCTCCGAGGTGATGCGGTAGACGGTCCGCTCCGGGCGGCGGCCCTCTCTGGTGGTCTCGACCGGCACGATCAGCTCGCCCTCGGCCAGCCGGTCCACCGCGTGGTACAGGCTGCGCGGCAGGCCACGAACGAAGTCCTTGTGCGTGTCGATGATGAAGCGGTGCAGCTCATAGGGATGGGAGGGCTTGACCGAGAGCAGCGCGAGCACGGTGAGCCCCACCAGGTCGGGCCCCGCCTTCCGCCCTGCCATCACATCCCTCCTTATTGCGCCTCGCACCATACAGCCGCGAGCGTACAAGACCCACCCACCGAACCACGGCCCAATGACACGGCCGGAGGCTGTTGTGGGGGGCTCGGCAGGTTGGAGGGGCGGCCACGCGCTCGGCGCGACACCGCCGCGCTCACGGGCCGACCGGACGGCCCGCCGACAGGCGGGGGGTGATCGGCCTGGGGTTCGTTGGGGGTTAGCGGCAATGCGGGTTGGTTGGGGCCGGGGCTGGTTTCAAGAACCGTAGAAGATCAAGACAGGAGAACGGAGATCCGGTGGAACGGGTGATCTTCTACCACCATCCGTCACACACTGGATCTTCGTTGAGTGCTGTGGTGAATCGTCAAGTCCGAACGGCCGCGGGGTGGTCGCGTCCGGGCATTTGGGTGAGCTGACGCAACGCGTGCCGTTCGAGACGGGTGGCCGTGAGCGGCGGTTACGTGATCTGCCCTCGTGTGTAGCCAACCGGCATTGGGGTTAGCGGGGGGTGAAGTGAGGGGTCCAGGTTTCGGTGGGTTCGGCTTCGCGGTAGTCGGTGAGGGGTTGGACGGTGGTGCCGTCGGTGCTGACCAGGACGAGGCGGCTGCGGGAGGGCTCTTCGCAGCCGGTGGGGCCGTCGATCTCGCAGGCCCAGGCCACCAGGTGGTCGTTGTCGGCCCAGGCGGACAGCTCGATGACCATGTGGCCCTTGGCCGCACGGATCGGGGTGACCTTGCCGGTGGGGATGTCCTGGACCCCTGTCCAGGCGCGGTCTTCGGAGGCGTTGACGGCCAGGCGGTGGCCGTCCGGGGAGCGGCCGGCGGGCTGGTTGGTGGTGTGCTTGGGCTTGGCCGCCGAGCGGCCCTGGAGGTCGAAGTAGGTGCGCTCGCTCTCGAAGCCGGTGATGTCCCAAAGGACGGTGCCGTCGGCGGACCAGTGCAGGTCGGCGCCCCGCCCGTGGCCGGATGTGTCAGCGGACATCGGGACGAACCGGGACTCGCCCGTCTCCGGGTCGAGGAGCACGAAGCCGGTACGGCGGGCCGTGGACCCCTTCCCCGAGTCGTCGGCGTCGGGGTCGGAGTCGTAGACCGTCAGCAGCAACCGCTCGCCGTCGGGCGACCACTTGACCGCACTCGGCCGCTGGTCCAGGTCGAGCCAGCGCACGCTGCTACCGGAGCGGTCGGTGACGCCGACCCGGCGGGCGCCGAACTTCTCCAGCACCGCGACCTGGCCACCGCCCGGCGCGACGTCGAGGTAGGTCCACGCGGTCTTGCGGTAGCGCCCCCGCGCGTCGTCGTAGAGGTACCAGGTCGAGCGGACCTCGGTCCGGCCGGCGGTGACCTTCCGGAGGGAGGTGACGTCGTACGCGAACATGGCCACGCCCTGCGCCGCGATCAGGCGACCCTCCGGGGGCTCGACGTCGGGGTCGGCGCTTACCGCGAGGTCGCGAACCTGGCCGGGTGAGGCCGAGGGCTGCCCGGCGACCACCGTGACCGGGTCGGACGGCGAGCCGCCGCCCGCGAGCGCGCCGGTCACCACGACCGCCGCGGCGACGGCCGCGGCGACCGCTCCCGCGAGTGCCATGACCGTGCCCCGGCGCCGCCGGGAGCGCCGGCGTATGGCCCGGCCCGCCAGGTCGGGCGGAATCTTCGACTCCTCCGACCACTCGCGCAGGACCTCCTTCAAAACGTCTTCGACGGTCATGCGGTCGCCTCCCCGAAGATCGTGTAGGGGTCGTCGAAGGCCCGCAGCTCCGGCGAGAGCTCGCGGAGCCGGGCCAGGGCGCGGTGCGAGGTGCTGCGAACCGTGCCGACCGAACAGCCGAGCTGCGCCGCCACCGTGGACTCCGGAAGATCTTCGAAATATCGGAGCACCAGCATGGTCCGCTGCCGGGGGGTGAGCCGGGCCAGCGCCCGCCGGACGACGATCTTCAGCTCGGCGGTGTGCGCCTCGTCCGGCCCGGACACCTCGGGCGGCTCGGCGACGGCCATCTCGTTGCGCCGCCAGGCCAGCCGCCACCAGGAGACCTGCTGGCGGTACATCGCATGCCGGACGTAAGCCTCGGGCGACTCGATGGACCGCCATTTCGTGAAGGTGCGGGCCAGCGCCGACTGCAGCAGATCTTCCGCCGCGTGCTGGTCACCGCCCGCGAGCAGGTAGGCCACGCGCATGAGGGCAGGCGAGCGCGCGGTCACGAACTCGCGGAACGCCCTCTCGGCGTCGTCGTCCACAGTCAACCTCCACATTGCGGTACGCCCTTTTAGACGCGACGGCGAGCCCGCCGCTATGCGACCCGCTCCAAAGAATTTTCAGAGCCCGGCCCCACCCCCAAAGCGACCGAAGCGCCCCGGAAC
>NZ_POUA01000564.1 GCF_003236385.1 Spongiactinospora gelatinilytica | reverse complement strand
GGGGGAGACGTCCATGCCACCGCAACCGGTCGTGATCGCGGTGATGAGCGCGATTCCTCCGGCCAGTCGGATGGTGCACATGGTGGTTGAGGCTAGGGAGCTGGCCGGGTGATTTGTGGCCGCTTGTCATGAATTGGTGGGAAGTGGGGGGATGCTTTTACGCGGCGTGCCCGGACGATGGGCGGGCCCTGTCCGGCCTCGGCAGGTGGGTCGCCGGCGCGTCTGGGAAAGCCCCGGCGGCGGGGTTACGATCGGCCCATGGGCGGATACTTCGGCTCCTACGCTCTGGTCGTCGTGCTCTTCGCGATCGGCGCGGTGGTCGTCGCCGCGGCCCTGTTCGCCAACCGGATGCTCCGCCCCAGCCGTCCCACCCCTGAGAAACTGACCTCCTACGAGTGCGGTGTCGATCCCGTGGGAGAGGGCTGGGCGCAGTCGCAGGTCCGGTACTACGTGTTCACGTACCTTTATGTGGTGTTCGCGGTAGATGCCGTCTTCCTGTTCCCGTGGGCTACCGTCTACGCCGCGCCCGGCTTCGGGATGACGACACTGGTGGAGATGTTCCTCTTCCTGGGATTCATCGCGCTCGGCATCCTCTACGCGTGGCGCAAGCGCGTGCTCGCCTGGACCTGACCCGGGCGGGCCGGACGGAAGGAGAACGATGGCCAAGGCGGACCTGCCGATGCCCACCGTGGGCCCGGTGTCGCGGCTCGCCCCCAAACCCATGCGGTTCATCCTCAACTGGGGGCGGCGCTATTCGCTGTGGGTGTTCAACTTCGGGCTGGCCTGCTGTGCGATCGAGTTCATCGCGACCTCGATGAGCAGGCACGACTTCATCCGGTTCGGCGTGATCCCGTTCGCCAACGGCCCCAGGCAGGCCGACCTGATGATCGTCGCGGGCACGGTGACCGACAAGATGGCCCCCGCCATCAAGCGGCTCTATGAGCAGATGCCCGACCCGAAGTACGTGATCTCCTTCGGCGCGTGCTCCAACTCCGGCGGCCCGTACTGGGACTCCTACGCCGTCACCAACGGCGTCGACCAGATCATCCCGGTCGACGTCTATGTGCCCGGCTGCCCGCCGCGCCCCGAAGCGCTCCTGCACGGCATCATCAAGCTCCAGGAACAGATCGCCGGTGAGACGCTGAGCGACCGTTACGTATGGTCGCGGTCCCACCCGGGCGGGGAGGCCGGATCGTGAGCGACGACGCCGCGCGCGCCCTCGCCGAACGGTACGGCGAGCGGGTGCGGGTCACCGAGTCCTTCGGTGAGATCACCGCCGACGTGCCCGCCGAGCTGTGGCCCGAGCTGCTCACCTTCGCCCGCGACGAGCTGGGTTGCGAGTTCTTCGACTGGCTGACCGGCGTGGACGACCCGCCCGAGGCGTTCTCCGTGGTCGCGCACGTCTACGCCCCCGCAGGCCGTACCCACCTGCTGGCCCGCACCTCCGTGCCCCGCGCCGACCCCCGCCTGCCCAGCGTGACCGGTGTCTACCGGGGCGCGAACTGGCACGAGCGGGAGACCTTCGAGATGTTCGGGGTGATCTTCGAGGGGCACCCCCACCTGGTGCCGCTGCTGCTCCCGGACGGCTTCGAGGGCCACCCGCTGCGCAAGGACTTCGTCCTGGCCGCCCGCGTCGCCAAGGCGTGGCCGGGGGCCAAGGAGCCCGGCGAGTCCGACCACGGCTCACCGAGCCGGCGCAAGACCCTTCCCCCCGGCGTTCCCCCCGATTGGGGTCGCGATGGCTGAAGTGCTCGACGTCCTGGTCCGGATCGCGTCGGTCATGGTCGCGTTCCTGTTGCTGCCGCTGATCGTGGGCCAGGCCGAGCACAAGGTCATGGCGCACATGCAGGCCCGCCTCGGCCCGATGTACGCGGGAGGCTTCCACGGCTGGGCCCAGTTGATCGCCGACGGCGTGAAGTTCATGCAGAAGGAGGACATCATCCCGCGGGCCGCCGACCGCCGGGTGTTCGCCCTCGCCCCCGGCGTCTCGCTGGTCCCCTACCTGGTGGTGATGGCCGCCATCCCGATCGGCCCCGGCCTGGTCGCCGCCGACCTCGACGTCGGGCTGTTCTTCGTGCTCGCGGTGATGGGCGTCGGCGTGCTCGGCTCGATCATGGCCGGGTGGTCCTCGGGCAACAAGTACTCCCTGCTCGGCGGCATGCGCTCGGCGGCCCAGCTCATGTCCTACGAACTCCCGCTGGTGCTCGCCGCCTCCTCCGTCGCGATGGCCGCGGGCACGCTGTCCCTGTCCGGCATCGTGGACGCCTGGCAGTGGTGGTGGCTGCCCTGGCAGGCGGCCGGCGGCGTGGTCTTCTTCATCGCCGGGCTGGCGGAGCTTCGCCGCCCGCCGTTCGACATGCCCATCGCCGAATCCGAGCTGATCATGGGGCACATGACGGAGTACACCGGCATGCGGTTCGCGCTGTTCATGCTGGCCGAGTACGTCGGCATCGTGGTCCTGTCCGCCCTCACGGCCGTACTGTTCCTGGGGGGCTGGCACGGACCGCTGCTGCCGGGGCCGGTGTGGATGCTGGTGAAGGTGGCGCTGCTGTCGTTCGTGGTGATCTGGCTGCGGGTCAGCTACCCGCGCCTGCGCGAGGACCAGTTGCAGAAACTGGCCTGGATCGGCCTCGTCCCGGTCGCGCTCGGCCAGCTCGCCCTCACTGGCCTGGTCAAAGTCCTCATCGTGTGACGGTCAAGGTTTCCGGGGAAAACGGGCGGACGGGTGCTGTGGCATTCACCTTCGCGGCAAGGTGCGCCATGATGTTGAGTCGTGGCGCACATACCGGGAGTAGGACTGGCCAAAGGGCTGTCTGTCACGCTGCGGCACATGCTGAGCAGGTCGGTCACTCAGCAGTATCCCGAGGTGAAGCCCGACCTGCCGCCGCGCAGCCGTGGCGTGATCGCCCTTGTCGAGGAGAACTGCACGGTCTGCATGCTCTGCGCCCGTGAGTGTCCCGACTGGTGCATCTACATCGACTCGCACAAGGAGACGCTGCCCGCGCCGGAGGGCGGCCGCCCCCGGGCCCGCAACGTCCTCGACCGCTTCGCGATCGACTTCTCGCTCTGCATGTACTGCGGGATCTGCATCGAGGTGTGCCCGTTCGACGCGCTGTTCTGGTCGCCGGAGTTCGAGTACGCCGAACACGACCTCGGCGACCTCCTCCACGAAAAGGACCGCCTGCGCGAGTGGACGGACACCGTCCCCCCACCACCCACGCACGACCCCACCGC
>NZ_POUA01000563.1 GCF_003236385.1 Spongiactinospora gelatinilytica | reverse complement strand
GGGTCGGGGTGGGCGTCGGGGTCGGCGTGGGAGTGGGCTGCACGCCACCGCCGAAGTCGACGTCCGAGCAGGTGTAGAACGCCTCCTGGCTGCCGAGGACGCGCTGCCAGATCGAGTAGACCAGGTGGCGGCCGGTGCGCTGCGGGAGGTTGATCGTCCAGTTGGTGAAGGTGGTCGGGTTCTGGTTGTTGAAGTTCTTGATGGGCACCAGGTCGGACCACCGCAGCGGCATCGTCGGGTTCCAGCCCTCACGGGTGATGTAGAACTCGAAGTTGCTGTTGGCGTGCGGCGCGGTCGCGTGGTAGGTGATCGTCAGCGGGCCGGGGGAGACGCGGGTGGCCGGCCAGTCGGCGCGGTTCAGGTCGAGCCCGCGGTACTTCTCCCGCCCCGCGCTGCACAGCTTCCCGTCCGGGATCAGCTCGCGGTGCCTGCCGCCGGCGGTGAGCAGGGAGACCTCGTGCCAGTCATAGAACGCCTGGGTGCCGCCCGCGGCGCGGGCCGCCTTGCACGCGTCCGACTTGGGGGTCTCCGGACCCTCGGTCTTGCACACGTAGGCGCGGCTGGGAGGATTGGACATCGAGCCGTGCGCGGCGGCGGGGGTCGCCGGCAGCGCGACGGCGACGGCCACCAGCGGGACGGTGGTCGCCAGCGCGGTCTTCAGACGGACGTGCAATGGAGCTCCTGCGTGAATGGGGGGTGTGGAGCGCAGGTTATTAAAAGGAAACCTTACTAAGAATTAAACTAAACACAGCGGCCCGCCCTAGCGCAAGCGGTTCGGCGGGGTTGGCGGCGGCCGTCGTCCGATCGTAGGCCACCGAGCCGCCCATCCGGGTGCCCCATCGGACAATTGGGACATCGCGCCACCGCGCCATGTCCCGAGGACGGCCGACCGGCCCGAGGTGCGGGACAGGACGGTGGAAAGACGGCAGACTGGTGCCATGGCTACCGGAGTTGTCGGGGTGACGGGCGCGAGCGGACAGCTCGGCGGGCGGATCGCAAGGAGACTGGCCGAGCGCGGCGAAGCCACGCGGCTGGTGGTCAGAGACCCGGCGCGGGCCCCGTCGCTGCCGGGCGCCGAGGTGGCCGTCGCCTCCTACCAGGACCCGGCGGCGCTGCGCACGGCGCTGGACGGGGTGGGCACGCTGCTGCTGGTCTCGGCGACCGAGGCCGCCGACCGGCGCGAGCAGCACGTGGCCGCGGTGGACGCCGCCGTGGCGGCGGGTGTGACGCGGATCGTCTACACCTCGTTCACCGGAGCCGCCCCCGACGCCACGTTCACCTTCGCCCGCGACCACTGGCACACCGAAGGGCACATCCGCGAGACCGGCGTCGGCTTCACGTTCCTGCGCGACAACCTTTACCTGGACCTGCTGCCCGCGTTCGCCGGTGAGGACGGCGTGATCCGCGGACCGGCCGGCCAGGGCCGGGCGGGCGTGGTGGCCAGGGACGACATCGCCGACGCGGCGGTGGCGGTGCTGCTCGGCGAGGGCCACGGCGGCGAGACCTACGACCTCACCGGCCCGCAGGCGCTGACCATGGACGAGGTGGCCGCCGAGATCACCCGCGTCACCGGCAGGAAGGTCACCTACCAGGCCGAGACACTGGAGGAGGCGTACGCCTCGCGGGCGGGCTACGGCGCTCCCCAGTGGGAGGTGGACGGCTGGGTGACCTCGTACTCGGCCATCGCCGAAGGCGAGCTCGACCTGGTCACCGACGCGGTCGCCACGCTCACCGGGCATCCGCCGATCTCGCTGGCCGACCACCTCGCCGCGCACCGGGGGTGAGCCCGCGCCGGGCGCGGCTCACACCGAGGCGGGGCGCTTGCCGTTGACCTCCATGGCGTGCTTGACCAGCGTGATCAGCACTTCCTTGCCCGACTCGCGGCGGCGCGCGTCGCACAGCAGGATCGGCAGCGGGGCAGGCAGCCCCAGGGCCAGCCTGACCTCGTCCACCTCGTACTGCCGCGCGCCGTCGAAGCAGTTGACCGCCACGATGAAAGGCGTGCCGCGCCGCTCGAAGTAGTCCACGGCGGGGAAGCAGTCGGCCAGCCGCCTGGTGTCGGCCAGGATGACCGCGCCCAGGGCGCCCGCCGACAGCTCGTCCCACATGAACCAGAACCGCTCCTGGCCCGGCGTGCCGAAGAGGTAGAGCACGTAGTCCTCGCCGACGCTGATCCGGCCGAAGTCCATGGCGACCGTGGTGGTGTTCTTGGCCTCCACCCCCGCCACGTCGTCGATGCCGAGGCTCCGGTCGGTCAGCAGTTCCTCGGTCCGCAGCGGCCTGATCTCCGACACCGCACTGACAAGCGTCGTCTTGCCGACCCCGAAGCCCCCGGCGACCAGCAGTTTGATCGCGGTCGGGAGCTTCTTGGCGGATCGGCCGCGATCAGAGCGCTCGTAGTCCATCCAGCACCGCCTCGTACATTCTCCGGTCGCGCATGTCGACCTCGGGTTGTGGGTCCTGCACCGTGACGTAGCCCCGGTCCAGCAGGTCGCCGAGCAGCACCCTGATGGTGCCCGCGGGCAGGTCCAGGTGCGCCGCCACCTCCGCCACCGAGAGCGGTTCCTGGCAGAGCCGCACGATGGCCAGGTGCTCGGGGTTGAGGCCGACCTCCTTGGCCCCGACCGGCCGGATCGAGGCGATCAGCGAGATCAGGTCGAAGTCGCCCCTGATCGGCTCGGTGCGCCCCCGCGTCATCACGTACGGACGGACGATCGGCCCCGCCTGGTCGTCCAGCCAGGACTCCTCCGGCAGCTCGTCGTTGAAGTTCATCGTGAAGCGTCACCCCTGGCGGCGTCGCCGTTGCGTGCGGGGGAGACGAGGTACTGGCCGACGCGGGTCACCATCATCGCCATCTCGTAGGCGACCACGCCCACATCGGCGTCCTGGCCGCACAGCACGGCCAGGCAGGTGCCCTGCCCGGCCACGGTGACCAGCAGGTACGCCTGGCGCATCTCGATGATGGTCTGCCGCACCGATCCGCCGCCGAACCGCTCGGCGACCCCCTTGGCCAGGCTCTGGATCCCGGCGGCCACCGCGGACAGGTGCTCGGCGTCGACCTGGCCCAGGTCGCGTGAGCAGGCCATCAGCAGGCCGTCGTTGGACAGCACGATTCCGTGTCTGGCCTCTCTGGTCCGATCCACCAGAT
The DNA here is from genome assembly GCF_003236385.1 of Spongiactinospora gelatinilytica. Taxonomy (GTDB): domain Bacteria; phylum Actinomycetota; class Actinomycetes; order Streptosporangiales; family Streptosporangiaceae; genus Spongiactinospora; species Spongiactinospora gelatinilytica. The sequence goes on along the minus strand of NZ_POUA01000563.1, from coordinate 111 downwards.
CGTCGAGCAACCAGGCCAGGTCGGCGGGTGAAGCGGTCTTCTGGGACACTCGTCGTCCTCTTTCTGCTGGCTCGTGCGTTCCGCGGGTGCCGCGGCCGGTGGGGTTCGGGG
>NZ_POUA01000562.1 GCF_003236385.1 Spongiactinospora gelatinilytica | reverse complement strand
GGCCTGGGGAGTGAGCGTGTCCGGTACGGCGGGCGGCTCCTCGATCGGCATCGGCAGCCACGCCTGCGGGTCGCTCGTCACGTACAGGCTGCTCGCCGTGCCGTACACGGTGTTGCCGTCGGCGGCCACGCTCACCGGCCGGTCGCCGGAGAGGGTACCGTCGCCCGCCGCCAGGTCCAGGGTGTGCACGGTGAGCATCGAGGTGCCCGTGTACTCCTTCGGGTGGCTGATCCGCTCGCAGCCGACCCGTTCGGCGTGCCGCGAGCCGTCCGCTCCGATGATCTCGTAGCGCGGCTGCCACGCCTCGATGGGGGCCGCGCGCACGGCCGCCCGGTTGCGCTCGGTCAGCTCCCGCTCGCTCGGCGGGGTGCCGCCCGCGGTGTCGTCGAAGGGCAGCCGGATGTCCGGCTTGCTGCTCACCACGATCCGTACGGCCGAACCGACCATCCGGGTGTCCACGTGGTCGCCGTCGGCGATGATCGACCCGGCCTTCTTCGGCTGCGGGCCGGAGAGGTCCACCAGCGTGTACGTCGTCCCCGGCCGCCAGTCGGGCCGCACCCTGGCGTCGTCGGTCGCGTTGGCGGCCAGGCCGGTCATGGGGAGCCGCACGAACGCGCGGTCGCCGTACATGAGCAGGTCGGCGGGGGCGTAGCCGTGCTCCTTGGGCACCAGCCGCAGTGAGCCGGTGACCTTCTTGGTCGCCGCGTCGGTCACCCGCAGCACGCCGCCGGAGACCGTGACGATCCGCTTGCCGTCGGTCTTGACCAGGTCGGGCTCGTCGGCCCCGGCCTCGTGGACGTTGGTGGTGGAGTGGTCGGCTTCCTGATTCGCCGACAGAAAATCGGCGCGCGCCTCGGACTTGGCGGTGTCAGGGAGAGCGCGCTCGAGCAGATGGACGCCGCCGAACCCCCACGGGCCGATGTTGGCCGCGGTCTTCTCGCGCAGCTCGGCGAGCATGTCGTCACAGCTCTGGTAGGCGACCAGGCGGATCTCGCCGAGCCACGCCGGTTTCGCGGACGAACCCGCCTGCGGTTCCTGCGGGGCGGACGCCGTGCAGGCCGCGCAGGCCGTGGCGAGCAGGGCGGCGAGCGTGACGCCGGCCGTACGGATGGAAGCCTTCATGCCCATAGCACGGATGGGAGCCCGTGCCCGGTTCAGGACACTTCGGCCGTAGGCTTGAGCCTCGTGCCCATTCCTGAGTTCCTGGCCGCGCTGCGCGCCCGTGTGGGCGACGCGCTGATCGTGCTTCCCTCCGTGACCGCCTGCGTGTTCGACGACGCGGGCCGCCTGCTGTTCGCCTGCCACGACGGCGGGGTGTGGGCCCCGCCCGGCGGCATCATCGAGCCCGACGAGCATCCGCGCGAGGCGGTGGTCCGCGAGCTGCGCGAGGAGACCGGCCTCGACATCGAGGTCGTGGACCTGATCGACGTGTACGGCGGCCCGCTGTTCCGCAACCGCTACTCCAACGGTGACCAGGTGTCGTACGTGATCACCGCGTACGGCTGCCGGGTGACCGGCGGCACCCTCACCCCCGACCTTGAGGAGATCACCGACGCCAGGTTCCTGGCCGAGTCCGAGCTGGACGGGCTGCGCCTGGCCTCCTGGACGGGCGTCGCGCTGCCCGACATGTACGCGTGGTGGCGCAGGACGAATCGGTAGCTTTCCGGCCGTGTGGAACATCGAAGAGTTCGCCGGGGCGGCCCACGACACCGTGGACTCCCTCGCCGCCTACGTCGAGGAGAGCCAGGCCGGGCTGCCCCCGGTGCTCACCAACCGGCCGCCGGACGAGCTGGCCGCCCGCCTCGGGCTGGACCGCTGGATCCGCGAGGGCGGGATGACGGGGGAGACCTACCGCGGGTTCCTGGCCGGCTATCTCGCCGCGGGCACCCGCGTCCACCATCCGGCGCACCTGGCCCACCAGATCGCCGCGCCGTTCTTCCCCGCCGCGCTCGCCGACTTCGTACACGGCGCGGCCAACAACCCGATGGCGCTCTACGAGATGGGCGCGTCGGCCGCCACCGTCGAGTTCGCGGTGATCCGCTGGATGCTGGAGAAGACCGGCCTGGCCGGGCAGGGCGGCGGGGTGCTCACCCACGGCGGTTCGCTGGCCGGCCTCACCGCGCTGCTCGCGGCCAGGGCCGCCGCCGCCCCGGACGCCTGGCGGGCCGGGGCGCCCGCCGGCGAACTCGCGCTGCTCGCCCCGGCGTCCGCGCACTACTCGCTGGCCAGGTCCGCGGCCATCCTCGGCCTCGGCGAGGACGCCGTGTTCGAGCTCGCGACCGATCCGCTCGGTCGCGTCCTGCCCGAGTGCCTGCCGGCCGCGCTGGAGCGGGTACGCCGGGCCGGCCGCCGCCCGATGGCGCTGGTCGCCGGGGCATGCGCCACAGGCACCGGCCTGTACGACGACCTGCGCGCGATCGGCGCGTTCTGCCGCGAGCACGGGATCTGGTACCACGTGGACGGCGCGCACGGGGCCTCCGCGCTGCTCAGCGAGCGCCATCGGCACCTGCTCGACGGCATCGAGACCGCCGACTCGGTCACCTGGGACGCGCACAAGATGCTCGGCACGTCGAGCCTCGTCGCCGCCGTCCTGGTACGCCGGGCCGAAGACCTGGACCGGGCCTTCCGGCAGGAGGCCAGTTACCTGTTCTACGGCGAGCGGGAGTTCGACACGATGGGCAGGACCGTCGAGTGCAGCAAGGCCGAGCTGGGCCTGAAGGTGTTCCTGAACCTGGCGTGGTACGGCGAGCGCGGTCTCGGCGAGCATGTGGCCGCCCGGTACGCGACGGCCCGCCGCCTGTGGGAGCTGGCCGCCGCCCGGCCCGGCTTCACCTGCCCCTATGAGCCGCAGAGCAACATCGTCTGCTTCCGGTACGGCGGGCCGGACACCGACCAGGCGGCGATCCGCGCCCGCCTGATGGCGCAGGGCGATTTCTACCTGTCCTCCGCGGAGATCGCCGGCAGCCGCCACCTACGGGCCGCCGTGATGGCCCCGGCGACCGGGGACAAGACGCTTTCCGCCCTGCTGGACGCCGTGGCCCGTGCAGGGTCGTGACCACTGTGGTCCATGAACGCTAACGTCTGGGCATGAGCGAACTCGACAACACCCGCAATACCGGCGACCCCGGCAACTCGGGCAACGTTGACGACGTGGACGGCCGGCTGCGTGCCGTCTGCGACCTGGCGATGGCGGACGTGCGGGAGTCCGCCGGCCGGCACGAGTACGACGGGAGGATCCAGGACCTCTCCCCTGAGGGAGTGCGCGCCGGGGTGGCCGCGCTCGGCCGCGGCCACCCC
>NZ_POUA01000561.1 GCF_003236385.1 Spongiactinospora gelatinilytica | reverse complement strand
GGCCATGATCCCCACCCTGATCCCCGCCATGGCAGGCGCCCGATGACGGCCACCGGCGCCACCGACCCGCCCGGCGGCCAGGACCCTCCCGCGCACGGGCTGCGGGACCTGCTGCGCGCGGTCGCGTTCGCCACGACACTGAACTGGCGATCGGGCCGGCTGCTGACGATCCTCACGGTGAGCGCCCAACTGCTCGCCGCGGTACTGCTGGCGGTCGGCGTGCTGGCCGCCGCCCAATGGTTCGAGGTCCTGCTCGCCGCCCTGCAACGCCGCGTCCCCATCGGCGACGCCGTACGCACCGGCCTGCCGTTCCTGACGATCCTGGCGGTGCGTGCCATCGCCGCCCAAGGCGGGCAGCTGGCCGCCGCCAGGCTCGGCGGCCGGGTCGGTGTCGCGGCCCAGGCCCAGGTACTGGCCGCCGCCGCCCGCACCCGGCTGATCGCCTTTCAGGACCCCCGGCTGTTCGACCGGCTGCACCGCGCCAACCTCGGCGCCGCGCAGGCCGACACCCTGGCCCAGCAGGCCGCGGGCGTCATCAGCGCCGCCATGTCGATCGCCGCGGCGGCCGGCGCGGTCGTCACGCTGTCCCCCATCATGGCCCTGCTGATCCCCGCCAGCCTCGCCCCGCAGATCATCACCGAGGTCATCAACATCCGCTACCGCTACCGCGCCACCGCCGCGCTGGTCCCCGACCAACGCCGCGCCGACTACCTGCACGGCCTTCAGGTGATGCCGGCCAGCGCCAAGGAACTGCGCGCCTACCAGGCCACCGGATGGCTCGCCGACCGCTGGCGGCCCCTGGCCACCGACCTGGCCGACGCCCTATGGCGCATCGGACTGCGCGTCCAGTTGCGTGACATGGCCGCCCGTTCGCTGTCCACAGCACTGTTCTTCACCGTCGTGGCGGCCGGCATCGCCGTCATGGGCCCGACCGCCGGTGCCGCGACCGCCGCCATCTACGCGTTGCTGCAGCTGCGCGGCCAGACGGCGGCACTGATCACCATGTCCTCCACCCTTCAGGCGTCCGGAATGTTCCTGGCCGACCTGGCCGCCCTCGCCGCCGACCGCAGCACCGCCGAACCACAGGGCGGCGACGCCCCCCAGCCGCTGCGCACGCTGCGGCTGCGTGCGGCCGGGTTCCGCTACCCGGGAGCCGGCGCCGACGCCCTCACAGGCATCGACCTGGACCTGCACGCCGGGCAGGTCGTCGCACTCGTCGGCGAGAACGGCTCGGGCAAGACCACCCTGGCGATGCTGGTGGCCGCCCTGTACCGGCCCACGTGCGGGACCATCACCTGGAACGACGCCGACACCGCCACCCTGGACCCCCACCGGGTCCGCGCCCGGATCGCCTGGGCCTTCCAGGACTTCACCCGCTACGCCTTCACCCTGGGCGACAACATCACCCTGGGCCCCGACGGCGACCCCGCCAGGCTCCGCCAGGCCACCGCCGCCGGGCAGCTCCAGACGATGCTCCAGACCCTGCCGCACGGCCTGGCCACCCTGCTGAACCGCCAGTACGGCGGGCAGGTGGACCTGTCAGGCGGGCAATGGCAGCGCCTGGCCATCGCCCGCGCCTTCTACCGCCGCCCCGACCTGCTCATACTCGACGAACCGACCGCCGCGCTCGACCCGGCCGCCGAACACCACCTGTTCCACACCCTGGCCCGCCACCATCCGGGAACCGTCCTGCTGATCACCCACCGCATCCACAGCGTCACCTTCGCCGACCACATCTACGTCCTGCACCAGGGCCGTATCGCCGAACACGGCACCCACGAGCAACTGATCGCCGCCAACGGCCACTACACGCGCCTGTACGACATCGGGGCCGGGGGCTAGCCGGGGCCGCCCGGGCGGACCAGCCCGGTCTCATAGGCCACCACCACCGCCTGGGCCCGGTCCCGCAGCCCCAGTTTGCCGAAGATCCGCTTCACGTGGGTCTTGACGGTGGCCTCGCTGAGCGTCAGCGTCGCGGCCAGCTCGGCGTTGGACAATCCCCGGCCCACCAGTGTCAATACCTCCACCTCGCGCGGAGTCAGGGCGGCCAGGTCGGGATGGGCTCCCGCGGCGGTGCCCGGCAGCCGGTCGCCGCGGGCGAACCGCTCCACCAGCCGCCGGGTGATGGAAGGCGCCAGCAGCGCGTCGCCGGTGCCGACCAGCCGTACGGCGGCCGCCAGATGCTCGGCCGTCACGTCCTTGACCAGGAACCCGCTCGCGCCCAGCGACAGCGCCGCATAGACGTAACGGTCCAGGTCGAAGGTCGTCAGCATGATCACCCGGCAGTCCGGCAGTTCCGCCAGGACCAGCCGCGCCGCCTGCAGCCCGTCCATGACGGGCATGCGGATGTCCATCAGCACCACATCCGGGCGCAGCCGCCGAGCCGCCGCCACCGCCTCGGCCCCGTCGGCGGCCTCCCCGGCGACCTCGATGCCGCGCGTCGTCAAGATCAGCCGAAAGCCGCTGCGGACCAGGGCCTGGTCATCGGCGATGAGGACCCGCGGCGAGGCCGGTGACAGGGCCTGGTTCACGGCCGCTCCAGCGGGATGCGCGCCCGCACCCGGTAGCCGCCGCCGAGCCGCCGCCGGGCGTCCAGGTCGCCGCCGTACAGCGCGACGCGTTCGCGCAGCCCCAGCAGGCCGCGCCCGGCGCCGTCGCGGCGCGCGGGCGCATCGGTCCCCGCCTGGCCGTTCAGCACGCTCGGCCCGCCGTTGACCACCTCCACCCGCAGGAAACGGCCGGCGAAGCGGATCGTGACCTGCGCCGGGGCGCCTTCGCCGTGTTTGAGCGCATTGGTCAGGGCCTCCTGCACGATCCGGTAGGCGGTCACCTCGATGCCGGCCGGCAACGGGCGCGGCTCGCCGGAGATCCGCATCTCCACCGGCATCCCGGCGAACGCGATCCGGTCGGCCAGCGGCCCCAGGTCGCCCAGGCCCGGCTGCGGGGACAGATCGTCCCAGGCGTCGTCGTCGTCGCCGTCCTGGGCGGGCGCCAGCAGGCCCAGCAGGTGACGCAGCTCGGTCAGCGCGCCGCGGCCCGCGCCCTCCACCGCCGCCAGGGCCGACATCGCCTCGGCGGGAACCGCGGCGTGCGCCGACAGCACCTCCCGCGCCGCCGACGCCTGCACCACCATCAGGCTCACATTGTGGCTGACGATGTCGTGCAGCTCCCGGGCGATCCGCGCACGCTCGGCCTCCACCGCGGCGCGGGCCGCGCCGGCCCGCGCGCGTTCCAGCAGCCGGCCGCGTTCCTCCAGCGCCCGCCGGTGGCGGCGCCGCGCACGCGCCAGCCCCGCCCCCAGCCACCCCGCAACGGCGCACGCCGCCAAGGCGCAC
>NZ_POUA01000560.1 GCF_003236385.1 Spongiactinospora gelatinilytica | reverse complement strand
CGACGGGGGTGCGCGGGGGGCTAGGGGCTCGTACGCTTGGCGCGAGGTGAGGCGTCGTGCGCAGGCGGCTGCTGGTGATCGTCATCGCGCTGGTCTCCGGGCTGGTGGCCGCGCTCGGGCTGCCGCTCGCCATCACCGGGGCCGAGCAGACCTCGCAGGCGGTGTTCATCAGCCGGGCCGATGACACCGGCCGGTTCGCCGACGCCGCCGATTCGGCACTGTCCACCGGCCGGGTCCGGCGGCTTGAGGCCGACCTGCGCCGCTACGACGAGCTCTACGACAGCCTTGCGTTCGTCGTGGACGCCGACCGCAAGGTCTTCGCCGCCTCGCGCCCGGCGGTCGCGCTCGACGACCCCGAGGTGGCCCGCCCGCTGCAAAGGGGGCTCGCGGGCCGGCCGCCGCAGCGGCCGCACGCGCTGTGGCCGTGGGACGGCCGGCCCTACGTCGTGGTGGAGCCGGTGGTCAGGGACAACCGCGTGCTCGGCGCGGCGGTGACCGTCTCCCCCACCGGCGCGGCGCGCGGCGAGCTCGCCGTACGGCTGGGCTACCTCGCCGCGGGCGGGCTGCTCGCGCTCGTCATCGTGGCCCTCGCGGTGGCCGTGCCGCTGGTGCGGTGGGTGCTGCGCCCGGTCCGCGACCTCGACGAGGCCGCGCACGTCGTCGGCTCCGGCTCGCTGGCCGCGCACGTCTCCGACCGCGCCGGCCCGCCCGAGCTGCGCAGGCTCGCGGCCAGCTTCAACGCCATGGCCGACGCCCTGGCCGCCGCGGCGCGGGCGCAGCGGGAGTTCGTCGCCAACGCCTCCCACCAGTTGCGCAACCCGCTGACGGCGCTGCGGCTGCGGCTGGAGAACGCCAAGGCGTTCGCCGCCGACGAGCACGGCCGCGAGGACCTGAGCCGCGCGCTGGAGGAGACCGACCGGCTCGGGGTGACCGTGGACGGCCTGCTGCGCCTGGCCAGGGCCGAGGCCCTCGACTCCCTGCCGGAGCCGGTCGACGTCTCCGCCGAGGTACGGCGGCGCGCCGAAGCCTGGCGGACCGCCTACCTGAGCGCGGCGACCCCGCTCACCGTGGACGCCCCCGATCGGGTCACCGCGCTCTGCCCGCCCGACCTGCCGGGCCACGCCCTCGACGTGCTGCTGGACAACGCGCTGAAGTTCGGCGGCGGCGCCCCTGTGGAGGTGTCGGTCGGCTCCGAGAACGGCGGGCCCGGCGCGGGCTGGGTCACGATCGCCGTGCGCGACCGCGGCGACGGGCTGACCGAAGAGGAGTTCACGCAGGCCGGGGGCCGTTTCTGGCGCAGCCCCCGGCACCAGAACACGCCCGGCACCGGCCTCGGCCTGGCCGGCACCCGCACGCTCGCGCACCGCAGCGGAGGGTCGCTGGAGCTGACGCCGCTGCGGCCACGCGGATTACAGGCGCTGCTCCGGCTGCCGCTCAGCGATGCTGCTGCCGATACCAGCGGGCCGCCCCCGGATGCAGGTCCAGCGGATAGGTCGTGATCGCCGCGCCCGGGTCCAGGCGGCGCGCCTCGTCGTGCACCTCGGCGAGCCGGGGCTGTTCCTCGAACAGGGTCCTGGTGAGCCAGTAGGCGACGGGCTCGGGCAGGTCGCGGTGAACGACGAGGTAGTTGGGCACGCTCACGGTGCCCACCTCGTCCGCCAGGCCGTACACCGAGGCGGGCACGGTCGTCTCGGTGTACAGCTCGCCGTACTGCCGGGTGAGCCTGCCCGCGACCCGGCCGAGGTCGATGAGCCGCACGGCGGTCGAGGCGCGCAGGCCGGTGATGCCCTCGCTGGGCAGGCCGCCGCTCCAGAAGAAGGCGTCCAGCTCGCCCAGCTCCAGGGCGCGCGCGGAGGGGCTGATCTCCTGGTGGTCGAGCACGACGTCGTCGTACAGCCCGGCGAGCCGCAGGACGCGCTCGCTGACGACCGCGGTGCCCGAGCCCTTGGCGCCGATCGACACCCGCCGCCCGGCGAGGTCGGCCAGGGTGCGTATCGGGCCGTTGGCGCGTACGACGAGCTGCACGTAGTTGTCGTACAGCCGGGCCAGGGCGACGATGGGACGCCCGCCGGGGAACGCGCCCCGGCCGCTGAGGGCGTCGGCGGCGATGTCGGCGAGCACGAATCCGGCCTCGGCCTTGCCGGCGGTGAGGAGTTCGATGTTCTCGACGCTGCCGACGGTGGCGATCGGCTCGGCCGCGGTCTCCGGGAAGCGCTGCCTGACCAGGTGCGCCAGCGCGCCGCCGTACAGGGCGTAGACGCCCCCGGCGCTGCCGGACGCGATGCGGACCGGGCCCCGTGGCGCGGCGGGCAGGCCGGTGTTCGCGCACGCGGTGACGATCGCGGTCAGTATGGCGAGCGCGATCGCCGTACGCCACCGGGGGATGCGGGCCTGCGCCACCGGCACGGTCGCCTTCAGTCGCCGGGGCAGGGCAGCCGGTATCCGATGCTGCGAACCGTCTCGATCAGCGGGGGATCGCCCAGCTTGGCGCGCAGCGTCGCGATGTGGACGTCCAGGGTGCGGCCGGTCCCCTGCCCGATCGCGTCCCATCCCTCCAGGAACAGCCGCTTGCGCGGTACCACGGCCCCGGCCGCGCGGGCCAGGCACAGCAGCAGGTCGAACTCCTTGGGCGCCAGCCCGATCGGCCGGTCGTCCCTGGTCACGGCACGGATGGCCGGATCGATCCGCAGGCCGCCGAGCACGATGGGCGCCTCCGGCCGGGGGCGCACCCGGCGCAGCACCGCCTCCATGCGGGCGCACAGCTCCGCGAGGGAGAACGGCTTGACGACGTAGTCGTCGGCGCCCGCGTGCAGGCCCGCGATCCGATGGTGGGTCTCCCCGAGGCAGGTGACCGCGATGATGCCCATGTCGGCGGCCTTCGCGCGCAACCTGCGGCACAGGTCCACGCCTTTGGCGTCGGGGAGGTTGAGGTCCAGCAGCACCAGGTCGGCGGGGGGCGCGGCCAGCGCCTCGGCCGCGCTGTGCGCGGGGACCACCTGCAAGCCGAGGCGGCGCAGCCCGGAGACGAGAGCCTCGGCCACCCCGCGATCGTCTTCGACGACCAGCACGCGCGTCCGCCCCGGTGGGGCGCTCCCTTGCATAGGGGCATGGTAAGCCGCGGGAAGCGCCGCCACCCAGGGCACGGCGCGGATTTGATGGCCGCTTAACACTGGACTTCTGCGGCCCTGCCCCGAGGAGCGGGCGCGCGCCCTGGCGCCTCCGTTAAGCGCCCATCAAGAAACCCCGCCACGCCTTCTGATGTGACCCAGGCCACGCCTACGTTTCCGGCAACCGGTGCGACCGCGCCGGTCGGCCGCGACGCGGCCTGGACAGCCGGGAGGCAGCCGTGACGTTTCCCCAGCACGAAAAGGCCGGCCCCGCCCCAGCGGGGCCCTCCGGCCC
>NZ_POUA01000055.1 GCF_003236385.1 Spongiactinospora gelatinilytica | reverse complement strand
GTCCAGGTACGCAGGGCCGCGTGAAAGGCGGAGACGACCATCTCCAGGGCCAGCCGGGGGCGAGGGTCGTCGGGGGCGAGGTCCAGGCGGCGGCGCAGAATCTCCTCGACGGCCGCGCTGGTGCGGTCGCAGTACTGCCACCCGTGCCCGGCGACGGACGGCGTGCGCTCGGCCAGGCGCTGGCTCAGCCGTACTCGCCGTACCCACACGCCGTCCCCGTCGTCCATGCGGGCGAGGGCGGAGAGCAGCGCGGCCTGTAGTACGTCCAGGAGGGGGGCGTGACCGAGCGGCAGGTGCTCGACGTCGTCGCGCAGGCCGTTCCACATCGATTCCAGCGGGGCCGAGGCGACCTGCTCCTTGCCGGCGAAGTTGCGGAAGAACGTGCGTTTGGAGATCTCGACGGCCTCGCACAACTCATCCAGGGTGACCCGGTCGAAACCGCGTTCGGTGAACAGCGCGAGGGCGGTGTCGATCAGCGCGGACCTGGTCCTGAGCTTCTTGCGCTCGCGCAGTGGGAGCCGCTCGGCGGCGGGCACGTCGTGGGTCATCGCCGCCAGTGTATCCGCATGGGCAGATGCCGATTGATGGCTTATGCTCCTTAGCGGCATTTTGCATAGAGAGAAGGAAGCCATGCGCGCTCTGCTCGTTGACCGTTCCGTCCCTTCCGGCCTGCGTCTGGGCGAGGCGCCCGATCCGACGCCCGCCCCCGACCAGGCGCTCGTCCGGGTCGCCGCCACGTCGCTCAACTTCGGCGAGGTCAGGCACGGCATCGCGAACGCCGAAGAGGGCGCCGTGCTCGGCTGGGACGCCGCCGGGATCGTCGTCCAGGCCGCCGCCGACGGGTCCGGCCCGGCGGTGGGCACCCGCGTGGTGACCCTCGCCGGGAGCGGCGGGTGGGCCGAGCTGCGGGCCGTGTCCACGGGCACGATCGGGGTCGTCCCCGAGCACGCCGACCTCGGCGCGATCAGCACCATCCCGGTCGCGGCGGCGACCGCGCTGCGCGCCCTCGACCGGATGGGCCCCATGCTGGGGCGGCGCATCCTGGTTACCGGTGCGACGGGCGGCACCGGGCGCTACGCCGTACAACTCGCCCGGCTCGGCGGCGCGTACGTGATCGCGTCCACCGGCGACCCGGCCAGGCACGGCGACGCGCTGCGCGCGCTGGGCGCGGACGAGGTGATCCGCACTCCGGAGGAGGCCGACCCTGGGCTCGACGGGGTGCTCGACATGGTGGGCGGCCCGCAGCTCGTGGCGGCCTTCGACCGGCTCGGCGACGGCGGCACGCTGATCGCCATCGGCCACGCCACAGAGGAGGGCGAGCACTTCCCGTTCGGCACGCTGATCAACAGCGAGGGCCGCCAGGACCGGTCGCTGGTCACATTCTGGCTGATGTACTGCCAGGGCCTGGACCGCACCCTGACCTGGCTGGCCGAGCGGGTCGCGGACGGTGTGCTCAGCCCGGAGATCGCCTGGCGCGGCGGCTGGGACGACGCCGCCGAAGCGGTGAACGCCCTGCTCGAACGCCGCCTGCACGGCAAGGCGGTCCTCGACCTCACCTGACGGCCCTTCGTTGCGCGTGTTGCGTGCCTGTCGAACGCCGTACCGTCGCACCGCTCGCTCCCGCGGTCCGTCCCGATGATTGCACCAGCAATCGTCGGGCTCGTGACTCTCGGTGAGAAGGTGCAGATAATGGGCGACCCCATGGACCTGCTGACCCCGGCCCAACGGGCACACCTCGGCGCACTCGAATCGACCTTCCCGGGATGGCGGATCGTGGTCCACCAGGGAGTCTGGCACGCGACCCGCCACCGGGCGCTCACGCCCGAGCAACGGTGCAACGGCCTGCACCGCCAACTCGCCCGTCCCGATCCGGTGGCGCTGTTCTACGCGCTGTGCGGGCAGTTGGCGATCCTGGTCCGAATGGGCGACGCGTGATCAGGCGGGGTTGAGGAGTCGGCGGAGTTCGGTGGCGTGCGGGTGGGTGTGCGCCTGTCGGGGGAGGGCCTTGGTGATCTTGGTGGTGATGAAGCGGCGGGCCGTGCTCATGGGGCCGGTACTGAGGGTGGTGACGGCGTGGGTGAGGCCGTCGTCGATCTCGCGCCGCCGTACCAGGTCGAGGGCGCGGACGAGCGGGAGGAGGGTGAGCGGGGCAGGGGGGTCGACCCGGTAGAGGCTGCTTGTCTGGTCGGTGGTGTCCGCGGCGCGGTCGTCGCCGATCAGGGCGAGAAGGTACGCCTCGTTCCAGTGCAGCCATGCCTCGCCCACTGTGGATGCCGGATCGCTGTGCTCGGCGGCGGAAGGCGGGAGGCGCTCAAAAGTCCGTGTGAAGTTCTGTAGGGCGGCCCGTGCGTCGGCCGGGCCGCCGGTGTGGCCGTCGGCGGCCAGCCAGCCTTGTACGATCTGCGCCCGCACGAGCCCGTAACTCGGCGTGTACCCGGCTATATGGACGGCCTTGTCGACCAGCCCCTTGATCACGTCGGGAGACGCCCCGGGCCACCAGCACATCCCGGTGGCCTCTTTGGCGCGGACCCACACCGCCAGGCTCCGATCACCGGAGGCGTCGGCGGCTCGCCGGGCGGCCCGCCACACGTCGCGGGCGGCCCGCGAGTTGCCCGTGTCGTTCAGATCGGTCGCCAGCAGACCGGACAACTCGGCGGACACTCGCAGAAGACCGGCCTGTACGCGCGGAGTGTTGCCCTGGCCGAGCAGATGGCCTAAGGCAGCGAGGTCGGCGGTGAGATCGGTGACCATGCCCCCGATCGGCTTCCGGTTGAACATGTAGCCGTACTCGCGGACGGTTCGTTCCCAGTCGTCAAGATCGATGCGGGTGTCGAGGACTCTGTCGATTCCGGCAATGGCCTGTTCGAGATCGGCCAGCGGGATCGCCGCTCCAGCACCGGCGGTGGCGATGAGCTGTATCGCGGTACGCCGTTCCATGTCGTCGCCTTCGTCATCGATGGGAGGACCGCCTGGTGATGTACCCTTTCGGCGGCGTTCGGATGCCACGGTGTCGGCGTGCATGGCGATGAGCTCGCCATCGCAGCCGAGGCAGGCGTCCACAAGACGCGTGGCGGTGGCGGTGGGCCGGTTGCGACCGCTTTCCCATCTGCTGACCAGGCTGAAATGCACATGCGCCGCAGCGCCGATATCGCGTACGCCGAGCCCGCTGGGCTCCCGATGCCTGCGCATCGCCCCACCGAACACACTCCAGACCGGATCGAGCCCCATCCTCGAATCCTTACACCACAGCGCGTCCGCGTGCTCACGATCTGTGAAATCGGCTCCCCTTGTACTCATCGAGTAGCCAGGTGAGCGCGTGGGTGAGGGTGGGCCCATACCCGGGCTCGGTGGTCAGGGCGATGAGGCGGTCGCGGAGGGCCTAGGGAACCTTGATGCTGACCATGTCGGCTTGTGTCACCCCGCTAAATTCCCAGGGCGGAGCGGCCAATGCAAACCGTGGCCGCCTGATCGCGCAGCGATATTGGTAGGCGGCGGTGGTAGCCCCGTCAATATGGTGATCTCGTGCTGAAGCCGACATATCCCATTGAAACCGCCCGCCTGCTCCTCCGCCCCTACACCATGGACGACCTGGACGGCCTGCATGACTTTCACTCGCGGCCTGACGTCGTCCGCTACCTGTACTGGGACGCGCGTACGCGCGACGAGACCAAGGCCGCCCTACAGACCAAGATCGGGCAGGCGGAGTTCAACGAGGAGAACGACACGCTCTGCATCGCGGCCGAACTACGCGACACCCGGGCACTGGTCGGGGACATGTACCTGTTCTGGCGGAGCAAAGAGCACCGCCAGGGGGAGATCGGGTTCGTGTTCCACCCTGATCACCATGGGCGTGGGCTCGCCACCGAGGCGTCCAAGGAGATTCTGCGGCTCGGCTTCGAGGAGCTGGGGCTGCACCGGATCTACGGCCGGTGCGACGCCCGTAACAACGCCTCGGCCAAGCTGATGGAGCGCCTCGGCATGCGGCGCGAGGCCCACCTGGTGGAAAACGAGATCTTCAAGGGCGAGTGGAGCGACGAACTGGTCTTCGCGATGCTCCGCCGCGAGTGGCGGTGACCGTCGTCAGCGACCGCGCAGGATGGACGGGCTGGTAAGGGTCGCGGTCAGGGTGCCGGTGCGGACTCCGGAGGGGATGAGGGCGACGAGGGCCAGGGAGCAGGCGTCGTGCTGATCGATGAGGTGCCTGAGCGTGCTGTCCGGAGGGCCGGGGCGGCCATCGAGCTGCCCGAAGGGCTTCTGGTTCTCGACGCCGATTCCGGGGAGTTCACCCGGATGCCGAAACCCGTGGCGGACGCCGAGATCCGGGGGTTGTCGTTCGATGGCGCGCGGATGGTGCTGGTCGGCGGGCGTGGTACCTGCTTGCTTAGACTGGCGGACGCTGAGCAGCGTTGGCACGGCGTCCCGGAGGAGCGGTACGACGAGCACGCGGACCTGTCCCCGGACGGCAGGACCGTCGCCATCCTCACCTGTGACGAGGAGAACGCGATCATCAGCCTGCTCGACCCCGAGACGGGGCGGCGGCGGGACATCTGGTCCGATCCAAGGGACGGCTTCACACGAGTGTGAGATCCGCTGGTCGCCCGGCGGTCGTACGTTAGCGGCCACGTACATGATCTGGGACGACGAGATGGACGACGACGCGTTGTCCACCGTCGTCGTGGACGCGGCGTACGGCAGGGTCCTGGCCGGACCGTTCATCCGCACCCATCTTCTGGGTGGCTGGCTCACCGCCGACCTGCTGTCCTTCCGGGAGGAATACGATGACCTGCACCGTCTCCAGCGCCTGGACATGACCACAGGCCAGGTGATCACGGGTCCGACGATCCCCGGTCGCGTCTGGGCGGCTGTCGCCGGACGGCATGTCCACGAGGTCGACGAGCTAGAAGATCACCACGCCGAGGACACCACTTTCTACACGACCGACGTCGGCTTCGCCGCCCGCCGCCCGCTTTTCACTCTGCATCCGAAGGTGGAGGTCCGGTCCTTCTTTCTCGCCGCGGGAGTGAGCCTTCCTTCGCCGCGGTGACCGGCTTGAGGGCAGAAGGTGCCTGCGGGACGACGAGGGTGGCGGGCATGTAGATGGTGGCGGTGAGGCCGCCGTACACGGACGGGGCCAGGCTGACGCCGATGCCGTGCCGTACGGCGAGGCGGGCGACCACGAAGAGGCCGAGGTGTTCGGTGTCGGCGAGGTCGAAGTCGGGGGCGGCGGAAAGTTGCTGGTTGAGGGCTTCGAGCTGAGCCGGGGGCAGGCCGAGGCCGCGGTCTTCGATGTGGATCAGGAGTGCGCCGGGGGAGAGTTCGCTGCGGACCTGGACGGTGGTCTGCGGCGGGGAGAAGAGGGTGGCGTTCTCGGCGAGTTCGGCGATGAGGTGGATGATGTCGGCGACGGCGTGGCCCGCCAGGGCCCCGGAGGGCGCGGGCTGGATCTCCACGCGGGGGTAGTTCTCGATCTCGGCGACCGCGGCCCGCAGCACGTCGTAGATCGGGATGGGGTGCCGCCAGCCGCGGCCCGGGGTCTCGCCGGAGAGCACGATCAGGTTCTCCGCGTGCCTGCGCATCCGGGTGGTGAGGTGGTCCAGGCGGAACAGTTCGGCGAGTACGTCGGGGTCGTCCGCCTTGCGCTGCATCGCGTCCAGGTGGCCGAGTTGGCGGTGCAGCAGGGCCTGGTTGCGCCTGGCCAGGTTGGCGAAGACCTTGCTGACGCCCCCGCGCAGCGCGGCCTGTTCGATGGCGGCGGCGACGGCGGTGCGCTGCACGGAGCTGAAGGCCCGCGCGATGCCCGCGATCTCGGCGGTGTGGCCGCCGCTGGGCAGGGGTTCCAGCTCGCCGGGGTGGGGGTCGCCCGCGCGGAGGCGTTCGACCAGGCGCGGCAGCCGTACTCCGGCCAGCTCACGGGCCGCGTCGCGCAGACCGGCGAGCTCCCCGGCGAGCCGGCCGCCGAAGCGGACGGTGATGAGCACGGACACCAGTACGGCCAGCAGCCCGATGCCGCCCGCCACGGCGAGCTGGACCCAGATCTCGGTGGCGGCCGGGCCGGTTCGGGCGCGCAGGAGTTCGGCGGTCCTGGCCTGGTTGCGTTCGACGGCGGCCCACAGCGCGTCGGTGCCGGCCTCCCATGAGCCGGTCTCCTGCGCGGACAGGGCGAGGCCGGGGGCGGCGGCGC
The DNA here is from genome assembly GCF_003236385.1 of Spongiactinospora gelatinilytica. GTDB lineage: Bacteria > Actinomycetota > Actinomycetes > Streptosporangiales > Streptosporangiaceae > Spongiactinospora > Spongiactinospora gelatinilytica. Next base: position 20,973 of record NZ_POUA01000055.1, on the reverse strand, counting down.
CGATCCGGTCCTCGATCCGGGCGAAGCGGGCGGCGACCGGGGAGGCGGCGAGGCGCTGGTGCGGGCCGCCGAGTTCGGAGCCGAGGTCGGCCAGCGCCCAGCCGTGCAGGAACCTGCGGGTGGCGACCGCCTCCCGGAACGCCAGCCGCTCGGCCGGCGTCATCCGGCCGGCCAGGGCCACGGCGGCGATCAGCGCGCGCTCCCGGGACAGCAGTTCCTTGACCTCGCCGAGCGCGGTGACGGCCCGGCCCTCTTGATACATCGAGAAGTCGGGGACGAGCACCATCGAGTCGTACATGCGGTAGACGGCGGTGATCATCCGGCTGTAGTGCTGGATGACCGGCAGCGGGTCGCCGCCCGCGTCCACCCGCCCGCGCAGCGTGGGCAGCTCCGCGAAACCGGCGGCCAGCGTCGCCAGGTGCGCGCGCATCTCGGTGGAGTCGGCGCCCGCGGCCCGCGCCCGGAAGCCCGCCACCGCGCGGTCGGTGGCGGCGCGCTGCCGCGCCAGCTCGGTACGGCGGGCCCGCTCGCCCGGTGAGGAGCGCAGCGCCCGTACCGACGCCAGCCGTTCCCGCTGTAACGCGGCCACGACCTGCTCGGACGGGCCCGCGACCGTGTCGGCCAGCGTGCCGATCGCGACCAGCCGGGCCCCGTCACCACCGGTGAGCACCACCGCGAACACCCACAGCGCGATCAGCGAGACGAGCGGCACCAGGAGCAGCAGGGTGATCCTGAAGCGGATGGGCCTGTCCATACAAGCATGTCCCCACAGCGTCCGGTGCGAAGCCCGCGTATGCGGGCAAGGTACGCGTGCCTGAGATCGCAGTGAGGCTACACCAGCCCGGCCTCCCACCGTGGCCGGTTGCGCACGGCGGCCTCATTCCGCGCCGAACTCGCGCCGGGCCGCCGAACCCGGCAGGGCTCCGCGGCCCGCCGGGCGGAACGTACGGCCATGCGCTCGGCGGCTACGCCGAGGTGATCGGGGTGCTCCGCAGTTTGGCGACCATCTCGGCCTTGAACCGGTAGGCCTCCTCCAGCGTGGAGCCGTCGCGCAGCGCGATCACCACGTCCTCCTCGGCGTCGGCGTAGGCCAGGGCGTCGCCGAGGACGTCGGTGGTGGGCAGCGCGATCACGCCGTTCCAGTCCATCACCACGGCCATGCCGTCGGTGACCCGCACGCCCGCGATGTCCACCGGCTCGCCCACGGAGGCGACGTGGAGTTCTTCCCCGGCGCCGGCGGTGGCCTCGTACAGGGCCCAGACCGGCAGGTCCAGGTCGCGGAAGGCGTCGGCGTCGCGGACGCCGCCCTCCACGAGGACGCCGAACGCGCCGCTGGCCAGCGCGGCGCGGGTCAGGATCTCACCCCACACGGCTCCGGCGCTGACATGACCGCCGGCGAGCACGAGGACCCGGCCGTCCAGATCCTCGTCCAGGAGCCGGTGCAGGGGGAACAGGCCGTCGTCCCCCGGACCGCTCGCGAGCCGGACCGTCCTGGCGGTGCCGAGGGCGCCTTGGGAACGGTACATGGGCCGAAGGGGTGGGCTGAGCCAGCCGGTCAGGCCCCGTAGCTGGAGTACGTCCGCGATCGCGGTGGTCGGGGGAACCACGAATAATCACCTCATATGAATGAATAAAGAGAAACTTCGGGATCCTTCACCTCGAAAAGCGTCCCGGGTTCTCACGGCCCGCCGTACCCTCCGTCGTCGTTGCCGGGCAGGACGACCTGAAGGCCGGCCACCGCCCGCTGGGGGCGGCGACCGGTCGCCTCTCGCTGTCGATCGGACACGCTCGGAACCGTCAGCCCGCCTCGGGGCCGTGCACGGCCTCGCGCAGCCGCTCCACGAGCTGACGCGGCTTCTCCGCGCCCCACACGTTGCGGCCGAACGCCACTCCGGCGCCACCGGCCGCGACGATGCCCTTGGCCACGGCGACCAGTTCGTCCTCGTTGTCCATCTTCGGCCCGCCCAGCGCCACCACCGGGACCGGGCACGCCTCGGCCACCGCCGCGAACTCCTCCGGCGGCCCGGGGCACATCGTCTTGATGATGTCCGCGCCCAGCTCCGCGCCGATGCGCGCGGCGCGCGCGACGTTCTCGACCGTCCACGGGACGGCGCGGCCCCAGCCGCCCGGGATCATCTCGGCCATCACCGGCAGGCCGACGGTCTCGGCCTCCGCGCAGACCCTGGCCAGCCGGGTCAGCGACTTCTCCTCGTCCGGCGCGCCGGGGAAGCCCAGCATGACCAGGCAGTCGGCGCCGACCTTCAGCGCCTCCTCGACCGTGTAGAGGATCGAGCTGGTGTCGCCGGCCGGGAACTCCCCGATCTCGGAGGAGCCGCCGTCCACCCGGAGCACCAGCCCGGACCGGGCGAACTCGCCGGCGTAGGCGCGGGCCAGGTGCCAGGTGGCCAGCACGCCGTCAGGACGGCCCGCCGCGATCTCCCGCATCGGCTCGCCGAGCGGCGGCCCCTCGCCCATGTACGCGGCGTGGTCGATCGCGACGAAGACACTGCGCCCGTCATCGCCGAAGACCCGGCGCAACCGGCGTAGCTTGCCCGCCCCCACGGCGGATGTGTACTGCACTGTGCATCCCTTCAGGAAGTTCGATGTGGTCCGGGGTCCGACGCTTCGACCTGGCGCTCGAACTCCGCGCCGTCCCAGTAGTCCACCCGGTGGTCGATCAGCCCGCCCGACACGCGGAAGCGGAACATGCCGCGGATGGAAACGGGCGCGCCGCCGTACCTCGCGCTCATCCGGTACGGCACGGCGGCGCGGTCCCCGTCGATCAGCATGTCCTCGACCTCGTAGCGCAGTTCGGAAAAACCGGCGAGGAACGACGCCAGCCGTTCCCGGTAGGCGTCCCTGCCGCGCACGCTCACCCCGGCCGCCGAGGTGTGCTCGTTGAAGAAGCCGGGCGTGACGCACGCGGCGATCTCGTCCCGGTCATGGCCGTTGAGCGCGTGGATGTAGCGCTCGACGGCCTCTCGGGTCGCGGTCGCCGAAGCGGTCACCGACGTGGTCGCCGAATCCGATGCGCCGGAGGCGGGTTCCGCCAAAGGGTCATTCACCCCAGAGCGTGCGGACCTCTTCGTAGACCTTCTGGTCGTGAGAGATTTCGATCACGTTGCCGTCGGGGTCGGTCAGCGCGCACACGTACCCCACCGGCGGCGGGATCTGCATGGGCTCCCAGTGCAGGCAGCCCATCTCGCGGCCCTTGGCCGCGATGGCGTCCACGTCCTCGCGGTTGGGCACCTCGATGCCCAGGTGCGCGAACGGCGTGAGCTGCGGCTGCTTCTTGCCCTTGTCCTTGGCGAACTCCACCAGGACCAGCACGAACGGGGTCTCCACCTGCTTGTCGTTGGACAGCCAGGCGTTGCGCCCGTCCTTGTCCTCGTGGGTGGAGACCACGACCAGCGGCGTGAGCGTCGTGTAGAACTCGATCGCCTTGTCCAGGTCGCTGGTGGGCAGCGCGACGTGGGTCCAGCGCGCTTCGGTGAGCGTCTTGCTCAGAGCCATTTCTCTCCTCGGTCAATCCTTGGCGGCGCGCCCGCCGTGCTCGTCAGTGGCGAGCGGCGGGAACACGCCCTTGTCGGTGAGTCCTCATGTGCATCATGTGCCGTGCCCTTCCTGGCCACGCCCTTGGGGGGTCCGGCGCGGGCTCCGTACCAGGAATGTCTGGACGCTATGTCCGCCGAGGTCAGGGACTCCATGTGCCCCCAGCCCAAAGATCCGCGCGTCCTCGTCGTCCAGCGGATCATCGATCGGCGGGCCGCCACCACATGACGATCTGGTTGCCCCAGGGATCGAGGAACGACGCGTGGTGGCCGTCGAACTCCTCCCAGTAACTCTGCTCCCACAGGGCCGTCGCCCCCAGGATCACCGCCCGGTTCAGGTACTCCCCGGGAGGGCCGTCCACCAGGATGTAGGTGCGCGGCTGAAATCCCGAACGCGGCTGGGGGGCCCGCGGCGACGGGTCGGGCACCTGCTCCCGTTCGCTCCACAGGCCCAGCGTCGGTCCGCCGCCGGGGAGGATCTCGTGGAAAACCCCCTGCGGACGGCCGTTGATCTCCCAGCCGAACAGCTCCTTGTAGAAGGCCGTGCTGGCCTCGATGTCCGGCGTCGGCAGATCGACGAAGACGAGCGTGTTCACCACAGCGTCACTCCTGGAGGTAGCTCTGATGCTTCCAACTAGCGCAGTCGCCGTTCCGCGGCATCGCCCGACTCGACGAAACGCTTGTAGCCGTCGCGATAGACCTGGCGGGGCACGGGTCTCACCACCCGGCCCGCCGGACGCGGCCACGATCCGCTCGGCGCCTCGCCGGGCAGCGGCCACCATCCGGCGCCCGCGCCCGCCGACAGCGCCGCGCCGTACGCGGCCAGGTCGGTCTCCTCGGGAACCTCCACCGGCACGTCGAGGACGTCCGCCTTGATCTGGCACCACACCGGGCTGCGCGCGGGCGCGCCCGCGCACACCAGCACGTCCAGGCCGGGCAGACTCAGCGAGTCGATGATGTGCCGCAGGCCGTAGGCGGTGCTCTCCAGCGCGGCCCTGGCGATGTGGGCGGGGCCGTGTCCGGACCCCAGCCCGGTGATCTCCCCCCGTAGTTCCCTGTTCCAGCGTGGCGCCCGCTCCCCCTCCAGGTACGGCAGGACGCTCACGCCGTCCGCGCCCGGCGGAACCAGTTCCGCCAGGTCCAGTAGTTCGGAGATCGGCCGCCCGGTCAGCCGGGACAGCCACTCCATCATCAGCCCGTGGCTGCTGACCGGCCCGCCGACGATGTCCACGCCGGTCGCGGCGCTGCGCATCGCCTGGGGGTCGCGCTCCGGCGGGCTGTCCACGGCGACGGCGAGGCCCCCGGTCCGGCCGCCGGGGTCCATGGCCCGGCCGGGGGTGTCCACGCCGCCGGCCCAGAACGCGAAGAAGGCGTCCTGCGCGCCCGCGACCAGCGGGATGTCGGAGGGCAGGCCGTGCGCGCCGTCGGTGTGGCCGATGACCTGGCCGGTGGCGGCCCGCCTGCCGTAGCCGCGCAGGGTGGCATCGCCGGGCCAGCGCGACTGCCGGACGTTCGCGCCCAGCCTGGCCATCACCCAGTCCCACACCTGGGCGACGTCGTCGGTGCCGAGGATCTCGCGCTGCGCGTAGTGCTGCTCCTCGAAACCGAGCGTCGCGCCGGCGGGGTGCAGGACGGTGACGGCGGGGCTGCCGCTCATCGGCACGGTGGTCGGGCTCTGCCCGCCGACACAGATCGCGGCCGGCCGTACGCCGGTCTCGTTGATCGCCTCGACCACGGCGGCCAGCCAGGCCGGGGGCTCCGCCCGCCCCTGCGCCCAGCCCTCGGCCCCTTCATAGACCCCGGACCCGGTCGCCACGACACGCCCATCAGGGTCCAGCGCCACAGCCCGCGCCGAATTCGAACCGACGTCTACACCCAGCACCGATGTACTCACCGGGGGCTCACAAGGACGCGGTAGACGGGGGTGGTGGCGGCGAGCTTCAGGGCCTCGGTGACGTCGGTGAGCGGGAAGCGGGCCGTGACCAGGGCGTCGAGGTCGGTGGCGAGGACGCCGGAGGCGATCAGCGCCGCCGCCTCCTGCCAATCTTCCGGCTCCTGGCTGTAGACGCCGACGATGGACAGCTCGTGGTGGTGGATCGCGTCCGGGGCGACCTCGCTGCGCAGGTCCTTGGCGAAGGCCCCGTACAGGACGACCGTGCCGCCGTCGTCGCACAGCTCGATCGCGGTCTCCAGCGCCCCCGGGGCCCCGGCCGTGACGAACACCAGGTCCTGCTTGCCGCCACGGGCCGGCGCGTCCTGCGGGGTCGCGGCCCAGGCCGCGCCCGCCGCCTCGGCCTCGGCCAGCCGTTCGGCGCTGACGTCGATCAGGCCGACCGGCCCCGCGCCGCGCGCCCTGGCCAGGGCCAGGTGCAGCCGTCCCATGTACCCCGCGCCGATCACCGCGACCCGGTCGCCCGCGCGCAGCCCGCCCAGCCGCAGCGAGTGGACCACGCACGCCACCGGCTCGCCCATCGCGGCGTGCTCGATCGACGCCGCGCCCGTCGGGTACGCCTGCCGCGCCTTGACCACCACCCCGTCGGAAAGGCCCGCCCCGAACGACACCGTGCCGTCCGACAGCGCGCCCCCCTGCGGGGCCTTGCACATCGCGCTGCGCCCACGCCGGCAGGCCGCGCACGTACCGCACCTGCTGAGCAGGTCGACCGTCACGGTGTCGCCGACCCGCGGGGAGCCGGGCAGCCCGTCCACCGCGGCCCCCACCTCGGCCACCCGCCCGGCGACCTCGTGGCCGGGCGCGACCGGGTAGAACCGCTTCTCACCCAGGTACAGGCGGCGTTCCATGGTGCACAGCCCGGTCGCCCCCACCTCCACCAGGATCTCGTCGGGCCCGACCCGTGGCATGGGCTCCTCCCGCAGCTCCACGGCCTCGGGCCCGGTGACCACGGCGACTCTCATATTCAGTGACTCCTAACGTGTGGCCAGTGACGGCGTACGGCGACGCCCGCCCGCTCAAGCAAGCGGGCGGACGCCTTTCGTGCCTCGATTCGTAGCGCGTCCTCGTCGAGCGTCACACAGCGGCCCTGCCGTACCACGACCTGCCCGCCGACCAGCACGTCACGCACCGAGCGCCCGTCGGTGGACCAGACGAGCTGCTGGGCGACGTCGCCGCGGGGCGTCCACTGCGGACCGGTCGCGTCGTGTACGACCAGGTCGGCCAGCTTGCCCGCCTCGATCGAGCCGATCCGCGTCTCCATCCCCACGGCCTCCGCGCCGCGGATGGTGGCCATCTCCATCGCCTCGGGCGCGCCGATCGCGCCGGGGTCCATCGCGGTGTCCTTGGCCAGCCCGGCGGCGAGCGCGGCGGCGCGCAGGATGTCGGCCGCGTCGCCCGCGTTGCCCGCGTCGCAGCCGAGCGCGACCCGCCCGCCCCTGGTGAAGATCTCGGCGTGCCGTCCCGCCCGGGTGACGCCCTGCCCCAGCCGCAGGTACGCCCACGGGCAGTACGCGACCGCCGTACCCGAGCCGAGCAGCGCGTCCACCTCCGCGTCGTCCAGCCAGACCGCGTGCGCGAGCAGCAGGTGCGGGCCGAGTACGCCCAGGTCGGCGAGGTGCAGCAGCGGGCGGCGGCCGGAACGGGCCAGGTAGTGGTCCACGTCGGCGCGCCCCGGCGACATGTGCATGGTCATGCCCGCCCCGGTACGGCGGGCGAGGTCCGCCGCTCCGGCGAGCAGCCCGTCGGAGGCCAGGCCGTGCCCCACAAGGGTGACCCTGCCTTCGACGAGGCCGCCCGCCGGATAGGACTCGACCACCGCCCACAAGCGGTCGAGCACCTCATCGGCCGGGGCGGCGTGGGGGGCGTCGGCGACGTCCCAGCCCCACGTGCCGACCGTGCCGCGCGCACCCGCGCGCGTCATCGCGGCGGCGACCCGCTCGGGGCTCGCCACCGTCCCGGCCTCGATGATCGTGGTGACCCCGTTGCGCAGGTTCTCCGCGCAGGCGAGGAGGGCGGAGAGTTCCTCGTCCTCGGGGAGATGGGCCTGGTGCAACGGTACGGCCCAGCCGTGGATCGACTCCTCGGAGTCGATGTCGTCGGGGATGCACGCGCGGGCGAGCGGGTCGCCGGTCAAGTGCTGGTGGGCGTTGACCATGCCCGGCGTGACCACGCAGTCGGAGGCGTCCAGTTCCAGTACGTCCGGCCAGCGGGCGCGCAGCTCGGTGGTGCCGCCGACGGCGAGGATGCGATCTCCCGCCACCGCGACGGCGCCGCCCAGCAGCACCTCGCGACGGGGATTCATGGTCACGACGTCGCCGCCGGTGACCAGGAGATCCGGGATCAGCACCATGCAACCGAACGGTAGGTTCAGCGGGCCGGTGGGGTCATCTGCCCCGGAGCACAACATGTCAGGCAGAGTCCATGCCTGGAACACAATGCCCGTTGATCCACTTATCGGAAGGCTTCCTCCATGCGTTACGACCCGGCATGGCTCGACAGCGACCCGTATCGGCAGCTCATCGACGGCCGCGAGGTCGGCGACGGCAAGGTCCTTCCGATGGTGGACCCGTCCACGGGGGAGACGTTCGCCCACTACGCCGAGGCGACGACCGCCGAGGTGGAGGCGGCCGTCGCCTCGGCCAGGGGCAGCTACGACGGCGGCGAGTGGCGGCGGATGCCGGGCGGGCTGAAGGCGCAACTGCTGGAGTCCGTGGCCGCCGAGATCCGGGCCGACGCGCAGCGGCTGGCCACCCTTGAGGCGCTGGACACCGGCAAGGCGGTGAGCGGCGCGATCACGTACGACATCTTCGAGGCGGCCAACGCCTTCTCGCACGCCGCCGCCCTGGCCAGGACCGCGCACGGCGACGTACGGCGCAGCGCCTACCCGCCCGAACTGCTGCCCGGCGGCGGCCCCGAGGTCCTCACCATGCGGATGCGCGAGCCCGCCGGCGTGGTGGCCGAGCTCCTGCCGTGGAACGGCCCGCTGATGACCGGCAGCCAGCGGATCGCCACCGCGCTGGCGGCCGGGTGCTCGATCGTCGCCAAGCCGCCGGAGGAGGCGGTGGTGACGCTGGTCGAGCTGGGCCGGATGCTCTCCCGCGCCGGGCTGCCCGCGGGCGTGCTGAACATCGTGCTCGGCGCGGGCGAGACGGTCGGCGAGCGGCTGGTCACCGACCCGCGGATCGACCTGATCAGCCTGACCGGTGGCACCGCGACCGGCCGCCGGGTGATGGAACTGGCCGCCCGCAACCTCACCCCGACCAACCTGGAACTCGGCGGCAAGTCCCCGGTGATCGTCTTCGCCGACGCCGACGTCGAGCAGGCCGTGGGCTGGGCGATGATGGCCGCCTTCGTGAACATGGGCGAGGTCTGCGCGGCGGGCAGCAGGCTGCTGGTGGACGAGCGGATCTACGACGACGTCGTCAAGGGCGTCGCCGAGGCCGCCGCCGGACTGCCGATCGGCGACGCGCTGGACCGGGACACGTTCATCGGCCCGCTGATCAACGAGCGGCACGCCGAAAAGGTCCATGGCTTCCTGTCCCGGGCCATCGCCGCCGGCGACGGCGAGATCGTCGGGTCCCCGGCCCTGCCGGAGCGCGCCCACCCGACGTTCATGGCCCCGACGGTCCTCGGCCGGGTACGGCCGGGCAGCGAGGTCGAACAGCGCGAGATCTTCGGCCCGGTCCTGGCCGCGACGCCGTTCTCCACCGAGGAGGAGGCCCTGGCCCTCGCCAACGGCACCCCCTACGGCCTGAACGCCACCGTCTTCACCCGCGACCTGGAGCGCGCCTTCCGCGTCTCATCCGCCCTGGACTGCGGCTCGGTCAACGTCAACTGCCACTTCACCCCGGACATGAACGAGGGCCGCGGCGAGGCCCGCAAGTCCAGCGGCCACTCCCGCGTCGGCCTGGACGCCTACACCCGCCTGAAGTCCCTCAACATCCAGACCCGCGCCTGACCGTTGATCGGCTGAGCGATTCGGCGGACGACACCCGGGGCGAACAGGAGGGTTTCACCGCGGGCCCGACCCTGGGGCTGCTCGCCGCCGCCGTGGCATCTCCGGCCGTCCTCGTCGCGGTGGAGCGGCGCGTCCGGACACCGCTGGTCAGGTTCCGGTCGTTCCGGGTGCCGGGGGTGGCCGCGGCCAACCTGATCGCCCTGTCGCTGACCACGATCATCGCGTCCAACCTGTTCTTCACCACCCTGTACGTCCAGCGTGTCCTGGGCCTCACCGCGCTCCAGACGGGCCTGACGTTCCTGCCGAACAGCATCCTGGTTGATCGTCGGGTCCACCGCGGGGTCCCGGCTCGCGGGCCGGTTCGGGGCCGCGGCCGTGCTCGCGCTGTTCCTCCTACGCGAGCGCCGGGCGGTTCGCTCACTGACCTGATCGACGCCGGGGATTCGCACGCACCCGCCGCTTCCGGCGAACGGTTTTCCAGGTTAGCTAAACCTAGCTATGCGGGATTTACGGGAAAAGCCCGTTCTGACCACGCAGCACCACCCGGAGTGGTTAATAATAGTGGAGCCGACTGTGCGGCGTCCTGCGACGTCGGGCGGTCCGTGACCAGCATGTCGGAGCACCTTTGGGGTTGGCCAGTAATGCGGAGGACGCTGCCACAGAGCGGCGGTGCGGCATTACCGCCGGGACAGGACGGCCTACCCGTCGAACCTTCCCAATTCGTCCAACTGCTGGCCGTCGATTTCGCCGGGATCTATTCGGTCTACCTCGCCGCCAAGGATGAGCGGCTGAAAATGACCCGGCTGGCGATGGCGCTGCTGTCCGCGCCGTTCGCCGCGACGATCGCGTTGGCCAGTGCGAAGGTCATCCAGCCGGGGGCGCTGACGGCGTGGTCCGGGGTGCCGTGGTACGTGTTCGCGCTGGCCATGGCGTTCGGGCTGCTCAGCGTCGTGCCGTTCCTGCGGATGCGGTCGGCGCGCTCGGGTTGAGCGGGAGTGATCCGGGCGCGTTCCTCCTTGTGCTGGTGATCGGGTTGTTGACCCTCCTGCATTACCTCGTGTACTACGTGCGGGCCAATGTCTCGCGCCGGCGCAGACTCCCATCGAATCCCTACCAGTTCCCGAATATGGAGACGTGATGCCCAACCCCGACATTCAGGCGGGGATCCGAACATGGAAGTCTTGTGGGGAGGCGTGGGTCTGGCTGCTGGACCATGTCTGGGCTACCGGAAGGCCCGCCGAGGACGACCGAGGCCCGATCATCGAGGCCCCGGCCGTGCTCTTCGAGATCGAGGATGTGCGCTTGGACGACCCGGTCGTCACGGCGCACGGTGACCGGCGGCTCATCCCGCTGTACACCCGGAAGTTCACCAGGCGCGCGGTGATCCCGCCGTTCAAGTACAGCTACGGCGCGCGGCTGCGCGCCCTGCAGGGAGTGGACCAGCTCGCGTGGGTCATCGACCTGTTGCGCGCCCGGCCGTACAGCAAGAGCGGGTGGTTGTCGCTCACCACCCCGGGAGAGCCGTTCGACGCCGTGCCGTGCCTGTCCGGGCTGGCGTTCCGGGTGCGGGACGGCCGGCTGGTGGCGACCGCCGCGTTCCGCTCACAGAACGCCTACACCAGCTACCTCAACTATCTGCCGCTGCGCGACGTGCAGGCCGGGGTCGCCGAACGGCTGCGGCTGCCCTGCGGGCCGCTGCGGATCTTCGTTGACGTGCCGCACATCTACCTGGCCGACACCGAGGCGGTCGCGGCGGTGCTGCGGGAGGTGAGCGAGCTGCGCCAGGCGTCCTAAGCAGGCTGTCCAGCGGCCTGCCGCTGGTAGATGGTGATCGCGAACGGCCTGCCGGACCCGTCGTCGACGTGCTCCGCCGTCCGGAGCAGCGCAGGATCGGCGTCGAGGCACCGGTAGAGCCGCCGGGCCTCGGGCCACGGGTGGGTCAGCACCAGCAGCCCCCCGGGCGCGAGCAGCCCGGCCAGCCGTACCGACGCCTGCCGCAACCGCCCCGAGCGGCCCAGGTAGTACAGGGTCTCGGCGCAGAAGACCAGGTCGAAGGACCCGCCCGGGGACTGGTTGAGGATGTCGAGCGCGAGGAACCTCGCGCTCGACGTGTCCTTGCCCGACTCGGCGCGGGCGAGCGCCCGCCGCGAGATGTCCACTCCCAGGGTCTCGGACTCCGGGTAGGCGGCGGCCACCAGATGGGTGAACGTGCCCTCGCTGCACCCCACGTCGATGATCCGCGCGTACGGCCGCGCGGGCAGCACCTCGATGGTGCGCTTGTGCTTGTACTTCTCGTACGGTTCGCCGTGGTAGTTCCACGGGTCGGGGTTGCGGTGCCACCAGTCGAAGTAGCGCCCGAGCAGCCGGCCCTGCCCCCGTGACGGCACCATGGACAGCAGACCGAACACCATCCGGTGCAGGGCGTCTCCGGCAGCGGACATTCGCGGGCTCCTCCGGCGGGGCGTGAGCTGATCGGAACCCCAAGCTACCCGGCGCGCGCTCAGATCGTGAGCAGGATCTTGCCGAACACCTCCCCGCCCTCCAGCCGCCGATGCGCGTCGGCCGCCTCGGCCAGCGGGAACACCGAGTCGATCACCGCTTCACACCCCGCCTGCCCGTGCCACCCCAGCATCCGCCCGAACGACTCGTAGGTGTACATCTCCGCGCCGACCAGGGTGAGCCCGCGATGGTAGGCGTCCGTCACGTCGAACGAGGCGACCAGGCCGGTGGTGTTGCCGCAGAACACCAGCCGTCCGCGCAGCCGCAGCGCGGCCAGCGACTCCTGGAAGAGGGCGGGGCCGACGTGGTCGAGCACGATGTCCGCGCCCACCCCGCCGGTGGCCTCGCGGACCTGCGCGGCCAGGTCGCCGGTGGCGTGGTTCACCGTCGCGTCCACGCCCAGCTTGGTCATTCTGGCCAGTTTCTCGTCCGAGGCGGACGAGACGATGACGCGCGCGCCGAGCCGTTTGGCGATCTGTACCGCCGCGATGGTGATGCCGCTGCCCGCGCCGTGCACCAGCAGCGTCTCGCCCTCGCGCAGCCCGCCGCGCACGGTCAGCGCGTGCCAGGCCAGGCCGTACACGGTGGGTACGGCGGCGGCCTCCTCGAACCCGATGTTCGCGGGCACCGGGTGGACGTGCGTCTCCGGTACCGCGACCAGCTCGGCGTATCCGCCCTGCCGGGTGCCGCCGAGGACCTGGAGGCCGGAGCAGTACGTCGTGTCGCCGCGCTCGCAGGCCAGGCACACCCCGCAGTGCAGCGACGGGTCGATGAGCACGCGCTCCCCGACGGATTTCGTGGTGACCCGCGAACCCACCTCGGCCACGACGCCCGCCACGTCGCTGCCCGGGACGTGCGGCAGCGAGAACCCGGGCAGCAGCCCCGGCCCCCGCCGCTGCAACGCGTCGAGCCGGTTGACGGCGGTGGCCCGCACCTCGATCAGGACGTCCGACGGCCCGCATCGCGGGTCGGGGATCGTCACCTCCCGTAGTACCTCGGGGCCACCATGGGTGTCGTACTGGATCGCTCTCACGTGATACCTCGGACGAAGGGTGCGCCGAGCGCGGCCGGGCCGCGATGGCTCTTGGCGAGGAAGAACATGGCGGCCAGCGCCAGCAGGTACGGCGAGGCGATGAGCAACTGGGCGTTCAGCTCGTAGCCCAGCGCGGGCAGGGCCAGCCGCAGCGCGTCGGCCGCGCCGAACAGCAGGCACCCGGCCAGCGCGCCGCGCAGCGTCCAGCCGCCGAAGATCACCGCGGCCAGCACGATGTAGCCGCGCCCGGCCGTCATGTTGCTGTTGAAGGTGCCGACCTCGGCCACCGCCAGGTGCGCCCCGCCCAGGCCGCCGAGCAGCCCGCAGATCAGCAGCGCCTGCCGCCTGCGCTTGTTGACGTGGATGCCGGTGACGTCGGCCGACTGCGGGTTCTCCCCGGCGGCCCGCGCCTCCAGTCCCCAGCGGCTGCGCTGGACCAGCCACCAGGCCAGCGGGATCAGCACGATCAGCAGGTAGGCGGTCCAGCGGACGTCGAACAGCGCCGACCCGACGATCGGCAGGCTGGACAGCCAGGGGATCGCCACCTTGGCGACCTGGAAGAACTCGGTCTTGTCGGCCAGGTAGCTGGTCAGGCCGAGCACCAGCACGTTCAGGGTCAGGCCGACGACGTAGGTGTTGACCGACAGGCGGTGGCTCAGGTTGGCGTGGATCAGCGCGACCACCAGGCCGGTCACGATCCCGCACAACAGCCCGAACTCCGGCGAGCCGGTCGCCACCGCGCCGGTCACGGCGGTGAACGCGCCGCCGAGCATCATCGCCTCGACGGAGATGTTCAGCGTGCCGGCCCGCTCGGCGATCCACTCGCCGATCGCGGCGAACATGAGCGGCACGGCCAGCCGTACCGCACTTCCCAGGATGAGCTCGAAATCGTCCACGGACCGCTCATCCCTCCACGACGACCGGCTTGTTGCGCTTGCGGAGTTTGCTCAGCTCCGCGTACGCCGCCGGGAACACCGCCGCCATCACCAGCAGCGCGGTCACGACCGACACCAGGTACCGAGGCACGCCGGTCGAGGCGAGGAACCCGCCCCCGGCGCGCAGCCCGCCGAAGAACAGCGCCACCGGGATCGCCGCCACCGGATGGTTGCGCGCCACCAGCGCGACCAGCAGGCCCTCCCAGCCGACGTTGTCCGCCATGCCGGGCTGGAAGCGCCCGATGGTGCCGCTCAGCATGATGCCGCCGGCCATCCCGGCGAACGCTCCGGAGATCAGCAGCGCGCCGCCGCCCAGCACCGTGGCCCGCACGCCCGACCGGCGCGCGGCGGCCGGGTTGTGCCCGAGCATCCGCAGCCGAAAGCCCCAGGTGCTGTGGCGCAGCAGCAGCACGATCGCCACCGTGGCGGCCAGCACCACGAAGACGCCGGAGGTCACGTTGAGATCGGGGTACTCGCCCACGCGGGGCAGCATCACGCCCTCGGCCAGCAGGTTGGACTGCGGCGAGCGGGCGCCGGCCTCGCCGTCCTCCTGGAGCAGGTTCTCCTGGGTGACGACGTACATGGCGAGCTGGGCGGCGACGAAGACCATCAGCAGCGTGCCGATGACCACGTTGACGCCGCGCCAGTAGTACATGACGGCGGGGATGCCCGCCCACAGCGCCCCGCCCAGCGCGGCGCCGAGCAGCGAGCCGACCATCACCATCCAGCCGGGGCCCGGCATGAACAGGCCGACGACCGCGCCCGCCATGGCCCCCATCAGGAGCTGGCCCTCCTGGCCGATGTTGAAGATGCCGGCCCGGGCGCAGACGATCGCGCCGAGCGCGACCAGCAGGAGCGGGGTCGCCTCGTCGATGCTGAGCCCGATGGAGCCGCCGCCCTCCAGGCTGCCCTGGTAGAGCGCGTAGGCCGTCTCGGACATGGATTTGCCGGTGAGCGTCACCAGCGCGCCGGCCAGGGTGAGCGCCACCGCGAAGGAGGCCACGTAGAGCAGCAGGGTGTGCAGCGCCGCCGGTTTGACCATCCGGGGGAGCCGGGTCGTGAGCGCGGTCATGCCGCCTGACCGCCCATCATCATGCCGAGCCGTTCCACGTCCACCTCCGCGCGCGTCATCTCGCCGACGATCGCACCCCGGTGGATCACCGCGATCCGATGCGCCAGCGTGAGGATCTCTTCCAGCTCCGTCGATATGAGCAGCACCGCGATCCCCGATTCCGCGGCCTTCTGAATGCGTTCGGTCATGTACTCGATCGCGCCGACGTCCAGCCCGCGCGTCGGCTGGGCGACCACCAGCACCTTGGGATCGGCGGCCAGTTCCCTGGCCAGCACCACCTTCTGCTGGTTACCGCCGGACAGCCGGCGCATCTGGATGTCGGGGCCGGGCGCGGCGATGTCGAACTCGCTGATCAGCCGCTCGGCGCGGGAGCGCAGCCGGCGCGGGCTGAGGAACGAGCCCCTGGCGACCTCGCCGAGGTCGGCCATGGCCAGGTTCTCGGCCAGGGACATGTCCAGCACGCAGCCGGAGACGTGGCGGTCCTCGGGTACGACGCCGACCCCGGCGGCGTGCATCGCCCCCGGACGTCCGGCACGTACCGCCTTGCCGCACACCTCGACCGTGCCCTTGTCGAGTTCCAGCAGGCTGGACAGCAGGTCGCCGAGCGCGGCCTGCCCGTTGCCCTCCACGCCGGCCAGGCCCAGGATCTCCCCGGCGTGCACCGTAAGGGACAGGCCGCGCAGCAGGGGGCGCCGGTCGCGGCCGGTGGCGTGCGCGTCGGTGACGCGCAGCCGTACCTCCCGCTCCTCGTCCTCCTCCTTGGCCTCCTTGGCGGCCCCGATGTCCTCCACCAGCGCGTCGAGCGCGCCGACGGCGGAACCCGCGGTGAGCCTGGACACCTCGCGGCCGACCATCTCCCTGGCCAGCTCCCGCACGTCGGTGTCAGCGGTCCGCCGGCGCGCCACCACCGCGCCGGAACGCATGATCGTCACCTGGTCGGTGGCGTGCAGGATCTCGTCGAGTTTGTGGCTGATCAGGATGACCGTCTTGTTCTCCTCCTTGGTGACGCGGCGCAGCACGGAGAAAAGCTCGTGCGACTCCTTGAGCGTCAGGACGGAGGTCGGCTCGTCCAGGATCAGCAGGTCGGGGTCGCGGCGCAGGCACTTGATCAGTTCGACCCGCTGGCGTTCGCCGGTGGTCAGGTCCTCCACGGCCCGGTCGGGGTCCACGGCCAGGCCGTACCGGTCGCCGACCTCGGTGACCAGCCGCCGCGCGGACGCGCGGTCGACGTGGCCGCGCTCGCCCAGCGTCACGTTCTCCCACACCCGCATCCGGCCGATCAGGCTGAAGTGCTGGTGGACCATGGAGATGCCGAGCCCGGCGGCGACCAGCGGGTCGGAGATCGACACCTCGCCGCCGTCGATCATGATCTGGCCGGAGTCCGGACGGACCAGACCGGTGAGGATCTTCATCAGGGTGCTCTTGCCCGCCCCGTTCTGGCCCAGCAGGCCGTGTATCTCGCCGCGCTGGACGCTGAGACGCACGTCGTCGCACGCGACGACGGTGCCGAAGCGTTTGGTGATGCCGGTCAGCTCCACCGCCGGCGCCGGGGCCGCCGTGGCGGCGGTCCCGGCGGTGGCGGTGTCGCCGTTATCCGTCGACGGCCTTGTCGACATCGAACGTCTCGTTGCCGATGGACTTCATCAGCTCTGTGATCTTCTCGGCCTGGTCGCTCACGGGATTGCAGAACTTGACCGAGGGGACCGGGTCATTGCCGATGACGTAGCGGGTGGCCTCGCCCATCTTCAGGTCGCCCTTCTGGAACCGCTGCAGGGCGGCCGCGAAGAACGCGCCGGGCGCGAACACGACGGAGATCTCGTACTTGACGGTGGTGTCCATGCAGCGGTCGGTACCGGAGCTGAGCGCCGGGATCTTCGCCTCGTTGGCCTTCTTGGTCACCGCGTCGGTCGCGCCGCCCAGGTAGGGGTAGACGACCTTGATGCCCTTCTTCTGCATGGCGTTGAAGGCCTCGACGTTGACCGCGGCGTCGTCGAAGCTGCCGGTGTAGGTGGAGATGACCTCGGCGTTCGGCACGACGGCCTGGGCGCCCTTGGTGAAGGCCTTCACCGCCTGCTTGGCGTAGTCCTCCTCGGGGCCGGTGATGAAGCCGACCTTTGTGGCGTTCTGCTCCTTCAGCTCCAGGCCCGCGGCGTAACCGGCGGTGTAGAGGGTCTGGTTGACGCTGTCCAGAGACTGGTTGAAGTACTTCGTCTGCTTGATCTGGCCGGCGCCGCCGTTCAGGTACCAGTTGGTGTCCTTGCAGGTGGCCTCCGGGGCGGCGTCAAGCGCGCTGCCCAGGTCGCCCGAGCCGATGGCGATCAGGTCCACGCGCTGCCTGCACAGGTTGAGGGCCTGGTTCTTGGCGTCGCCCACCTTCAGGTTGTCGATGGTGCGAACCTCCCAGCCGTTGGACCGGGCGATGGTGTTCGCGTCGTCGACGAAACTCTGGAAGAAGCCTTTGTCGTGGGTGTCGCCGATGCTCAGCACCCCGATCACGACTTTGCCGTCGCCGTTGACGTCCGGCTGCCCCTTCGCGTTCGCGCCGGTCAGCTTGCTGTTCTGCGGGTCGCTCCCGCCGCCGCAAGCCGTGAGCAGCAATGCGGGCGCGACCAGGATCGCGAGGGTTGCCCGTGCTGAAGATTTCATCGCAATGCCTTCCAAGGACGTGGGGGTCAGTCTCGCGACTCGGGTTCGGCCCCCCACCGGGATACCAAGATGCTGTGCCCATGGCAGCCGCCGACACGGCGACGGCGCCCGTCGCGGGCGCCTCGGCCGGGTGCGCCGGCGGATTTCACGTGTTCGCGTTCCCGGAGTGAGGAGGGTTCGGTGTGCGTCCTTCACCAATCCGCCGGAGGTTGCGCTGGAGTACGCCTCCGGTGCAGACGCGACACTCGGCGCTCGACGAAATTCTGGTGAAGGCTAAGTCGACGAAACGCCACACGTGTTCTGTCATGGGTTTCTCCATCGTAGGGGTTTATACCATGCGAGCGATCATTTGTGTTGCCGCAGCCGGTTAAGGTGGATTTCCGGGGTTTTCGCGGCGTGCCATCTCCTTTCAAGATCGTGGTCGTGATCCCGATGCGTGGTGCACGCTCGGCCGATCACTTCCCGTATGGCCCCCCGCTGGCTCCGTAGTCAAGGGTGTAGGTAACTCGTTCTAACGCGAACACATTATCGAGTGGCATTTCGGTGCTGCTTCAGAAGCGATGGATCGCGCAAGCACAATTTGGAATCGTTTTTTCATCAAATGGGCGGACGCCCGGTTACTCGGCGGCACCCTCCGCCTGCTCGGCGTACCTGCGGCGCTCCGCGGCGAGGTCCAGCGGCCTGATGATCGCCTCGTGCTCCTCGGCGCCCCAGTGCTCGCTTGGAACGAGCCACATCACCTCGAACTCCAGGCCGTCGGGGTCCTTTGCGTACAGGCTCTTGCTCGCGCCGTGGTCGCTCGCGCCCACCAGCGCACCCGCGGCGGCCAGCCGTTCCTGGGCGGCGGCCAGTTCCGCCAGCGTGCGGACCTCCCAGGCGATGTGGTACAGCCCGACCGTCCGCTGCCCGGCCTGTGAGTCGCCCGCCCCCGAACCGATGGTGAACAGCCCCAGGTCGTGGTGGTTGCCCGAGTCGGGTGCCCGCAGGAAGCTGTACCGGCCGCCGGGGTCCTCGATGATCACCCTGAAGTCGAGGGTCTCCCGGTAGAAGTCGGCGGTACGGCGGGCGTCCCGGACGTACAGCACCGCGTGGTTCATCCCTGTGACACCCATTGCTCACTCCGGTGGTTCTTAAATTCGTCGTTTCGTCGATCAGCGCGTTGGTTCGAGTGTCCACAGTTCATCAGGGGGTTCGTTGCGAGAAGACGTCCAGTAGTTCACGGGCGGTGAGCGCGGTGCGCAGCCGGTGCGCGGCCTCGGGGTCGAGTGGATCGGTGCCCAGCAACTGGCGTAACTGTCCGACGCGGTAGCCGACCGAGTTGCGGTGCAGGTGGAGTTGTTCGGCGACATTGGCCCGGCTGCCGCGGGTGGCGAGCCAGGCGTCCAAAGTCAAGATGAGTTCCGGGCGGTCCAGGATCGGGCCGAGTTGCTGGTTCACGAAGGCGCGCAGCCGGTCCGGCGGTACGGCGAGGAGCAGTTGCGCGAGGCCCAGCGCGGAGTGCAGCAGCTCGGTCTCCCCGGTACGGCGGCGCAGCAGCCCGAGCACCACCTCGGCGTCCCGGAACGAGCGCGCGGTCTCCCTGGGGTCGTTCACCACCGGCCCGGTGGCCGCCAGTACCGTGCCGTCGCCGACCATGCCCTGCAACCGCACCCGGATCCTGGTGATCTCGCGGGCCAGGTCGCCGCCGCCGAGCACGGTCCAGCCCCGAGTGTCCTCCTGGCGGACCGGCATCTCCAGCCACGACAGCGCGGTGGACCAGGTACGCCGGTTGGGCCCTCCGTAGTCGAACACGACGGCCGCGTGCGGCTCAGAAAGCCGCAGCCCGAACCTGGCGGCGGTCCTGGTCAGCTCGTCGGTGCCGCGCAGCGCGCCGAAGCGGAGCTCGTCGATGAGGCGGCTGGCCGTCTCCGCGGTGGCGGTCGCGGCGGCGTCCCTGCGCACGGCCTCGATGGCGACCGCCGTGGAGGACGCCTTCAGCAGCGCCAGCAGCCCGTCGTCCACCGGCTCGGCGAGCAGCAGCAGCCCCACGCGCCGCTGCCCGGCCCACACCGCGAGCGCCCGGGCGGGCCAGCCGTCCTCCAGGGTGACCGTGACCGGCTCGCGTTCGGCGAAGACCTTGGCGACCTCGGCGGGGCTCATCATCGCGTCGCCGCCGTCGGTCGCGGCGAACACCCCGCCGTGCACGCCCATCAGCCGGGCCGCCCGCCCGGTCCGCTCGGCGACCCTGGCCAGCACGGCCTTCCAGCCCTCGCCGCCGAGCGCGAGTTCGTTCAGCTCGGTGGCGAACGTCTCGATGTCCACCTGGCCGACGCCGGCGGGCATGGTGTTCGCGGGCCCGTCGTCCGTGGGGCCGGTGCCTGCGGGCCCGGCCTGGGCCCCTGCTTCGGTGGGCCGCGCCCGATGGTCCCCCGGATCCACCGGCCCCCGGGCACGGCTCGCAGGACGGCCGAGCTCGCGCTCGGAACCGGCGGTCAGCCCGTCCAGCTTCCCGCCTACGCCCAGCCGGTCCATGCACCCTCCATGCTCTGGCCGCCCTCGCCTATCCACAGATGACGGTATCTAGGGATAATTCTTCGCATCTATCGTCTTTTAGGACATCCTTATCGAGGTGTGACAATACGTTCACGTAACAGGAAGCAACGCAAGTGTGGCCGGGCGGGCGGCGTACGGCCACACCGCCCCTCGCCGAGGTCGCCGGGGAGGCCGTGAGCTGGGGCATTGGCACTCTCGCTGAGGGGGACGGCGACGGCACGATCGCGGGGATCGAGCGCGGCGCTTTCGACGGGCTTGATCCGGCTATGATGGTCCACCGCTCTCCGGGCGGACGCACCGGCCCTCCGTTTTCCGCCCAGTCGTCCGCATCCGGACACGTCGGCCGCAGGGCAGGGCCCCGAGGACGTGCGCGTAGCAGGGGTCGCTCCACGGATTCGGGGCATGCGTCGGCGAACGGTCTCGCCTCGCCCACCTTCACCGCGTTCCGCCACGATGCGTTCCCTGCTCGCTTTCTACCGGCGTAACGCCCGTGTACCCCGCGTCAAGTCCTCCGACGCCACTTTTGCCGACGATCGCGTGGCGATGACCGCCGATGCCCCGCCGTCCCGCCTTCCAAGCCGCTCGTCTCCCTGGGCCGCGATCGGCCCCGCCACCCGTGCCACGACTGCGAAAATCCCATACGACCTGGGATGACACTCTGTGCTTCGAGCACAGAACTCCTCAGACGGTGATGTCGTCACCTGTGACATGCCACATGACATGCGTTTTCGGTTCAGGCCGTCCTCCAAGAACTGCGCAAACCCCGGCCCCATCGGGGTTTGCGCAGTTCTTGGAG